>JBAZCN010000027.1:0-31605 GCA_041655035.1 Porticoccaceae bacterium
TGGTTCACGGCCGCGCCACAGCACGTTCATATCGAGACCGCAGGCGTAGAGCCCGGGGATCGGCTGGCCGGTCTCCTTGTTGAGAACCCGCGTCTGGCCATCCACCTTGAGACCGAGCATGGTGGAACCGTCGCCGGGGAAAATCTTCACGGCATAGAATGGCCCGGTCTCGATCGGTCCCAGGCAGGGGTTGGGCTTGTGGGTCGGGTCGCCAAGAGCCTGGTCCACCACTGAGTCGCCCTTGTGGAAATCCGGGTCGTTGCCGTCCGCCGCGTACTGATTGAACTGGGTGACCGTGGCGCGCAACCCCGCAGGATCGGCGCCGATTTTCTGTGCCAGCTCCTCGAGAGTGTCGCCCTTGATGATGTACCCGGCCTTGAGCAGCTTGCCAAGGCGCAGGCCGCCCGGCAGCACCAGGCCGAGGCCGTACTTCTTGATGAACTTGTGATCGCAGATCAGGTGGGCGGGCACCGCACCGGTGTCGTGCATGGCTTTGTAGAGATTGACGTCCGCCTCGTTGCCGAAACGCTTGCCCTCGTTGTTCACTGCGATACACCCGGGCTTCGGCCGGTCGAGATAGACGTGCGGGTATTTGCCCAGGGTGCCGTCGGGTTTGTGGTACACCGACATGACGGTATAGGCGGCGTTGCCGTGGCCGCCCTCCTCCAACTCGGCGCCGAGGTCGATGGCGCTTTGCAGGCCGTCACCGGTATTGCCATCCGGCAGGAAGGAAACGTGGTGCTCCGGATAGGGAATGTACTTGCGCCGCCATTCGAGGCTGGCGGAAAAGCCGCCACTGGCGAGAATCACCCCCTTGCGGGCACGGATCACCTCGGTCTTGCCATGGCGCTGGATCTCGACCCCGACCACCCGCCCATTCTCACTGACCAGGCGGGTCATCGGTGCGTTGTCGAGCAGGCTGACACCGGCGGCACGGGCAGAGCGCAGCATCCGCGCGACCAGCGCGTTGCCCATGGTGAGATGACTGCCCCTCGGGTACTTGATACGGTCCATGCCGTAGCGGCCCACCATCTTCAGCACATGGATCGTGGACTTGACGTTCTTGCCGACACTCATCAGGTGGGGAATGTCATCAAAGCTGACCATGAAGCCCATTGGCGCGTTGAATTCCTGCAACGGCGGGCGGATCTTCAACAGATCGTCGCCCAACACCCGGCCGTCGTAATTGACCGGATTGAGGAGGCGACCCTTGAGCACCGCGCCTTCGATATTCTGGTAGTAGTCCGGCTCCGCGTAGTTGAGGACAAACTCCACCTCGCTGTTGGCGAGCAGGAAGCTCAGCATCTTGTGGCCGTTGTTGACGAAGGTATCGAGCACATCCTTGCGCACGATGTCGCCCACCACCCCGGAGATATAACTGGCGGCGGCCTCGGGAGTATCATGAATGCCCTCGGCGGCAGCGATACTGTTGGCGGGGATCCAGATGCCGCCACCGGACAGGGCCGTAGTGCCCCCGAAATACTGGGTTTTTTCCACCACCAGCACATCGAGGCCCACCTTGGCGGCAGTGATGGCTGCTGAGAGTCCGGCGCCGCCGGAGCCGACGATCACGATATCTTTTTCCACAAATCACTCCCGGTTAATTGTTATCGACACTGACACCCCCGCCGTTGGTCTGGCAGGAGCACCGTTAAGACGACTGCATTGTAACGGTATGAGCCCCTCAATGGCACCCATCAACTGTTGACGGCGGATCAAACGACCCCCACCCGAAAGCCGGGGGTTGCAGGATCGGCCCGGCGCGCTCTTAGCCGTACCAAAATACGGCAGCAGTCTTCAGGGAACGATGGCGCTGTCCACGCCCCAGATCAACCGCACCAGAATGCAGGGGATCGTCACCACCAGCAGACAGCTGGCATTGAAGGCAATGATAAACGAACCGATGCGGGCAAGGCCGTGCCCTATCCCTGCGGCCACGCGGTTGACACCCATCACCCGCTCGTGCCACCAGTAACCCATGGCGTCCTTCGCCGTGAACATGCACAGCAGGACCACACTCCAGGCGACCAGCGATGCCGCCGGCCAGACCAGGGGATACATGGCGTAGGTGCCCTGCGCCGAAGGGCCGAAAGCGTGCGCATACCCCCACCACGCCATGTTGGCCGCCTGCATTTCACCGTAGATGTTGTAGGCGTAGAACAGCGGACCGGCAATCACCAGCACCACCAGCCAGTTGGGCACGGCGGGCAGCTTGCGCTGCAGCCACACCAGGATCACGGTGAGCAGCGTGTAGATCAGGGCAAAATACCAGCCCCAGGAAAAGGGTATGAACATCGGCTTGTCGGGGGTGGTGAACGGCGTATCGCCCCAGGGCAGTTGGGGAAACTCCGGGTTCCAGTACAGGTAGCCACCCCAGTCGGCGTAGAACTCCTGCCAGGACGCGGACATGGCGCCGATCAGGATCAGCAGGCCGAGACTCAGTCGCTTCTTGTAGAGGCTCCACAGGCCGAACCCCGCAAGCATCACGAAGAACAGGGTGATGCTCATGTCATGCATGCTGGCCATGTCGATGGGCGGTCTGCCGAAGGGATTTACCCGGTCACCCAATTCATTGGCAACGGCCGGAGCGGCGCCGAGGACCAGCAGTGACAGACAATAAAACGATCGTTTGAGCAGGGTCATGGTTGCCTCTTTTATTGTTGAATCAGAATGTAGGGCGAGCGCCTGGCGCTACCGGACGCGGTGCCGGAGAAGCTTATCACCGGGTTTTGACAAAACCCATTGATCATACTGCACAGGGCCCTTGATAAGTCCGATTTCAAACAAAAGGGCCTTTTTGTCTGTTGGTCATTCCCGCAGTCGCTCCTAGTATTGCAACCATCAAACCCTTACAAATCACAGGGGATTCACCATGACCAAAATGAACGAAGCATTCGTCGCCCTCAGCAAGGCCTACGCCGGCACCATGGCCGACCCTTACCCGCGTTATAAGGAGCTGCGTGAGCAAAGTGTCGTGTACCAGGGGGATCTGGTTTCGGAACTGGGAGTGCCCTCCCTGGTGGCTGGCCGTACCGGGGATCGCAAGGTATTCACTTTCCTCGGCCATGAAATCTGCAGCAGGGCGCTGCTGGACCCGGCAACCTACTCCAGCGTGATCTACAAGGAGGCCTTTGGCGGCGTCATGGGCGACCCGGTGATCCTCTACCAGGAAGGCGACGAACACCGCGCGCACCGCTCAATCCTGGCGAGCATTCTCTCCCCCGCCGCCATTCGGCAAATGTCCGACGCCCACTTCAAGCCGACCATCCAGGCCATGGTGAGGGACATTGCCGATCGTGGCGAGGGTGAGCTGATGGCCGATCTGATCCTCGACTTCCCGCTGCGGGTCATCTACAAGCTGTTCGGCCTGCCCAACGACGACCCCGAAGCCATGGACCTGTTCAACACCCGCGCCCTGGTGATGGTGCTCGGCGGCATGTGCGACTTCAGCAAGCCGGAGGAGGCGCAGCAGCGCATCGCCAATGCCTTCAAAGCCTCGGGCGAGATCTACAACCAGATCCTGGACGTGGTCAGAACCCGCCGCGCCGCTGGCGACACCGATGGCAACGACCTCATCGCCCAGTTGATCCGCCTCGACAACGGCGGCAAGAAACTCGCCGACGAGGAAATCGCCCAGGTGCTGCGCCCCACCATGGCCGCCGCCGGTGAGACCACCAGCCGCGCCTTCGCCAATGTGCTGTCTCTGTTGCTGGAACGCCCGCACCTGCTGGAACAAGTGCGCAACGATCGCAGCCTGGTGAAACCGGCCATCGACGAAGCCATGCGCTACGAGGGTTCGGTATCCATCATCCCCCGCATCACCATACAGGATGCCGAAGTCGCCGGCGTACACATTCCCGCAGGCTCCGGTGTCAGCATGCTGGTGGGCGCCGCCAACCGCGATCCCGCCGTGCACGAAGAGCCCGATGTCTACGATTTCCGCAAGAAGCGCATCAAGCAGGCAATGTCCTTCGGCTTCGGCCATCATATGTGCATGGGCATGCCACTGGCCAAGATCGAGATGGACATCGCCCTCAACGCAGTGCTCGACTACCTGCCCAATCTCCGCCTCGACCCGCAGGGCGGCTATGAAGGCATCCGCGGCATTCAGTTCCGTTCACCCACGGCAATCCCTGTGGTGTGGGACGCCGGGTGACCGCAATGCCCCTTGGAAGCGCCCGGAATTTCCGGGCCTTTTCGCGTCATGTGCGGGTCGCCGGAACGCGCGCAAATCTGGCGGCGGAACCTCATGTGTCCCGCACAGGGCATCCCCTGAACCCGCCGCGGCAACCGGCGCTAAGTCAGCCACAGCGATAACAACCAGGCCAACAGGGTGATGCCGAGCATGACAGTCAAAACCCACACCAGCCAACTTCCGGCACGACGGTGCGGCGGAGCTGCCTGAGGCGGTGAACTCAGAGAAGCGAGGTAGGTTTCGAGCAGGCGCAGGTTGCGGGTATTGGCCTTGAATACTGCATCGGCGATATCTCCGGCACCGGGCAACAATCCGATCAGAAAATTGAGCAGCACGACCCCGATCATCCGCACAACCACAAGCCGCGGAGCGCCCAGCACGATTGCCTGCTGGATCGGGAAACCACTCAACGCCAGCCCCAGGAGATCGCCCACCACCGGCACCATGCCGATGATCGGCTGCAACCCGACACGAAAACGGGTTCCGGGAATCCGGAATGCCTCATCGAGCCAGTGGGCCACCCGGCGCACCCGGCGATGAGCCCGCTCCACGGCTTGCCGTGGAGGTACTGCAAGTTGTCCGCCAGACGTATTCTTCATGCCTACAGACTAGCAGGCTTTCCCCGCCTCGCTGAGTGCATATCGTCCCTGTCCACATTCCCATGCGTAGCGCCGCCAGAAGCCGCCTCGCCACAGGTGCCCCGCCGCTCCCGTACTTCCCCCGGGAGCGGATACTCACTATGGCCTGCCTTCGATATAGGGCGATACCACTTCGGCACGCAGCGACCGGGCGGCGCGCAGATAATGTGCCGCAGCCCACAGCAGCCCCAGCGATGCCGTTACCATCGCATAGCGAATACCCTCGGCGGAGGCTGCTGCACAGGCATCCGCCACCCCCGCGCCCAGGACCGTCAGATCCGCACCCTGGCAGTTGGCGGCGAAACCTCCAACCCCGAGCGCCGCGGCGTCAAAAGCCCGCTCCGCAAACAGGTCGCTGGCCCAACCGAGAAAGACCGGGCCTGCACCCAGCCCCAGCATCGCCGATGCCAGCCCGTGAACGGCAGAGGTGGAGGCGCGCATCTTGGGCCGCACCAGACCCTGGGTAACGGTCTGGGTGGTTGGCAGGAATGCGTAAAAGGTGATGCTGCCGATCACCATCAGCACCACCGCCGGCACCAGGGTCTCCTGAAACAGCGCCAGCACATAGAACGGCCAGGAGCTGATCAGCCCCACAGCCGGCAGCCAGGCGTACCAGCGCAGGTTGTGGCGCCCCGCCCAATCCGAGAGCAACCCGCCCGACAACGTGCCGACAGCGGCGGAAACGCCGAGAATGATGCCCAGCAACATGCCCGCCTCGGCGTGATCGAGGCCAAAATTGCGCACCATGAACGGCATCAGGAAAAAGTTGTTGCCATAGGCCACGAAGCCGATGAGCGCAGCACCCAGGGTGAGATGGACAAAGGCGGATTTACCCCACAGGTATTTGAGCACTTCCCCCAATGGCGGCACCGGATCATGATCCAGCTTGCCGTCGGAATGGCCCCGCGGCGGCTCTCGCAAGGTGAACCAGGTCAGCAGGCCGAGCAACATGCCGGGCGGGCCGATCACGAAAAACACCATCCGCCAGCCGTAGTTCTCGACGATCCAGCCGCCAAGGGCCGCCGCCAGGAAAGAGCCGATCGGCACCGCGAGGATGATCAACGAATAGGCCGTGGCCCGATGGTTGGGCTTGAAGTAATCGGAAATCAGCGACACCACCGTCGGGGTGAACCCGGCCTCGCCGACACCCACTCCCATGCGAAACAGCAGCAATTGCCAATACGCCATCGCCGTGCCACACAACGCCGTCATCGCCGACCACACAGCGACACACACCGCGATAATGCCCACCCGGTTGAAGCGTTCGGCAAGACGCGCCAGAGGGAGTCCGAACAAGGTGTAGAACGCGGCAAAAGCCAAGCCTCCGAGCAGCCCGAGTTGCAGATCACTGAGCGCGAGATCCTTTTTCACCGCCTCACCGACCGAGGCGAAGATCACCCGATCCATGTAGTTGAACGTGTAGATCAGCATCAGCACCAGAATGATCTTCACCTGGTTCTGAGGGCGGTAATCGGCCGTCGGCAACGCGCTGGCAACAGTCTTATTATCGGACATTGGAGTCAACCTGCTTTCAAAAGGTGGAGGAGCCGTGGCCGGCCGCGGAGATCAAAGCAACAGACAGGCCTCGTCAAAATCCAGGCGAGGGTTGCGAGGGAACAGGCCACTCTCCATGCCGTAGCCAAGATTGCAAAGAAAGTTGGCCTGCCAGCGGCCATCGGGGAAAAATTCGGCATTCAGGGACTTGGCGTTGAAGCCCGACATCGGGCCGCAATCGAGACCAAGGGCGCGAGCCGCCATGATCAGGTAGCCGCCTTGCAGTGAGGAGCTGCGCATGCAGATTTCGGCGATCAGGGCATCCTTGCCGGCAAATACCGACTGGTAGTCCCGATCGGGGAACAGTTTCGGCATCAGCCGGTAAAACTCTGTGTCGTAAGCGATGATCACCGTGCAGGGCGCGGACATGGTCTTAGCCAGGTTGCCCTCGTTGATATGGGGCCGGAGACGCTCCTTGCCCTCCGGGCTGCGTACGAACACGAAGCGCGCGGGACAGGTGTTCGCCGTCGTGGGGCCCCACTTCACCACCTCGTAAAGGCGGAGGATCAGGTCGTCGTCGATCGGACGGTCCTCCCAACTGTTGTAAGTTCTGGCATCGGCGAACAGTGTGTCGAGCGCAGCGATATCGAGTGGTTCAGTCACGTATTTCTCCTTGTTTGTACAATTTTGTGCAATCAATTTGATGCCGGTGGAACTTCGGCCGTTCCGCCGGGCTCGCAGGAATCAACCAAGCGTTCGGCAGACGACGAGTCGCAGCAATCCTGGGGCAGGGATGATAAGCACCTCCGGTGCGCTAATATATTCGTCCTGCCGCGGGTAATCCAGCTGTGCTGGAAACTCGCCCTGCGGCCTGATCATCCTATCGCAGGTACTGAGGCACCTGACCCTAGCCCACCCGCTTGACCTTAAGCACTTCGGCGATATCGGACGCCTTGACGATGTCGTCATGGTAGGAGAAATCATCCTGCTGCTGCCGTTCAACCAGAGCCTGGTGACGACGGCGGAACAACAGGCCGGCGGTGTCGAAGCGGGTATTCATATCCTGCTTGTAACCCTCGAGTACATAGCGGGGATTTTGCGGATTGAGCATCCTCTCGTCCTGAGCGGCCACCATCGGACCGGTCTTTGGCCAGTTGCGGCGGTAACTCGGATCGTCGCACTGCTCGACGCCAAAGGTGGCGTCGGCGCGGGTTAGAAAGCGGGATTCCGGCGTGTTGTTCTGCATCAGCGGCATCGACGGCGCATGGCTGTAATGGGCGTGGAGGAAACATACCCCGCTGCGGATGAACACATGGGTGTAAAAATCCACGTCCTGGAACTGCTCGCGGATACCCAGCACTTGTTTCTGGTAAGCGGAGGTGGGACGCCGCTTGGTGGTGCGGATCATGGTCACTGTCTCCGAGGTGGATTCCACCCGGATGTGGTCCTCGTCGGATTCGTGGGTGCCGCCATAGTTGCCGTGGACGAAATCGATATGAGTCAGGTCGAGGATGTTCTCCAACACCAGCTCGTAGCTGCAGTGGAAGTAATTGCTGAGGCGCGCATAGGCAGGACCACCCCGGGCGGGGGACAGGAAGGGGATGTCCGGGATCAGTCCGGGCTCCGCATCGGCGGGATCCCCGTACCACACCCAGGCAAAGCCATAACGATCCACCACTGGGTAGTCGCCACTGCCGCCGGTAAATTCACTGCCGCGACCGCGCAGAGCCTTGAGCTCATCTGGATGACACTCGGTGGCCCGCAGCACCCTGCCGTCCCGCCACAGGTAATAGGGCTGGGCATGGACAAAACGGCGGCGCGGCGCGGAGCCAATGGACTGGCTGTGGGCCACCGGGAACCAGGCGTCACGCAGGATATGACGGCCGGGCTCCCAAGGGGTGTGGCGGCTTTTTCCTCGGTCGACGCCGAGGGCGATCTGTTCGTCGAAGTCGATGGTAGTCATGGCAAGTTACCTCCTGGAGGGGGTCAGAGCCGGTTCCACCGCCGGGATGCGGCCGAGCCAGACACTGGATATATAGGGGTGCAGAGCCACCAGTTGCGTCGCATCCACACTGCTCCGCATCGACAGCGACAACCGGTCGGCGGCATTAACGAGGTAGGCCGGCTGGCCCGCGACTGCCGGCGGGTTGACTGCCCAGCGCCAGTGCAGCGCACTCACGCAATGAGTGACCGGAGCGCAGTAGAGGCCGGCCGACAGCACCACGCGGTAGCTGGCCACGTCGCGGATCTCGACGCGCGCGGCGCGTCCCGCTTCGTCGAGAATCAGCGCCAGCGCCAGCGGATAATCTCCCGGGGTACGGCGTCGGCGACGAGCCAGCGGCGCCCAATCGAGGGCCCACTCCACGGCCAGCCCCCGCTCATCGAGTAGCGGCTCTCCCTGCAAATGGTCCGGCACGATATGCAGTCCGGGAAGGTCCAGCACCAGCCAGGGGGCGTCCAGCAGGGTGGTCGCCAGATCATGGGCCGGCAGCGTGATCAGGCAGCTCCCCTCCCCCAGACGTTCCCCCTCCGGCAGGGAAATGTCGGGCACCGGGCGCTCGCTACCGGGTGGATTGGCGCCTTGCCAAAGGAACACCACGCCATCGCGCTCCGCGGCGGTAAAATTCTCCACACAGTAATTGCCGGGGATGGTCTCATTGCGCGCGAGGTTGGGAATCTGCATACAGTCGCCCGTGGCGCCGCTGTAGCGCCAGCCGTGGTAGGGGCATTCCAACCAGCCTTCCGGGGTGATCCGGCCCAGCGACAGGGGCGCCTTGCGATGGGCACAGCGGTCTTCGAGGATACGGGCCGAGCCGTCCGCATCGCGAAACAAGACATACTCGCGACCGCAGCAACGCCTTGCCAGGGGGGCCTGGGCGGTCACTTGCGAGGAAAGGGCGATGGGCAGCCAGCCTTGAGGATTTTCGTTTGACGACATGGAGTAATTCACCTGAGTTGCAGTGTCAGCGACGGCGGAAATCCCCCTGACGCCAATCTACTTATCATTTTTTCAGCCAATTCAGCATTACTTATCAACCAGTAAGTAAAAGTCTAATCCCTGGCGCCCGATAAAACAAGGCCGGCCCCAGGACCTGTCGATGTTTTGAACATCCTCATCACAAGCTGCCAAAAAATCGGCCTCGCCCGGTGCCCCGGCTGCACTTTATGGCTAGAATCAATCCCGGCGGCTTGCCCGAGGCAAATCCCACGATCCCAACCCTGACGATAATTCCTAATGAGGAGACCAACGATGAATGAATATGTGCTGGTGGTTTACAGCAACCCCGCCCCGGGCCGTGAAGACGAATATAACGACTGGTACAACAATCAGCATCTGCGGGATGTACTGGCGCAACCGGGCTATGTGTCCGCCCGGCGCTTCAAGCTGACGGGGTTCAAGCTCGACGATGCCATGCCCGACCCATCGCACCAGTATGTGGCCTTCTACAACATGGTGACCGACGACCCCGAACAAGCACTCAACGATATGAAGGCGCGGGTCGAAGCCGGTGTGATCGGACTCACCGACGCAATGGCTCCCGACTTTCTCGCCTTCTGCTACGGCGCCGCCAGCGCGTTGGTAGCCGAGCAGAACAACCCATGATCCGTCGCGCGGACATCACAGATCAAGGAACACACCATGAGCGATAGAATCCGTGTCGGTATCATCGGCGCCAACCCAAATGGCAGCTGGGGCACCCGTGCGCACCTGCCCGCGCTCGCCGCCCTCGATGAATTTTCCATCGCCGCAGTGGCCACTTCCCACCAGGAAACGGCGGAGGCCACCGCACGCCAGTTTGGCGCGACCCGCGCCTTCGGCGACCCGCGACGCCTGGTGGAAAGCGCCGACGTCGATGTGGTATCGGTGTGCGTCCGGGTACCGGCGCATTTCGAGTTGGTTCGCATGGCCCTCGATGCCGGCAAACACGTTTATTGCGAATGGCCGCTGGCCCGCAATGTCGATGAAGCCGCGGAACTGTGCCGGCTGGCCGACGGCAAACCGGTGATCACGATGATCGGCCTGCAGGCGCGCCACGCGCCGGTGTTGAACCATGTCCGCGACCTGCTGGCTGCTGGCGAGATCGGCAGGGTGCTGGCGTGCAGTCTCAACCACTCGGTCGACTGGATGCCGGTGCTGCCCTCCTCCCTCACCTATTTGCAGGATTTTGCCAGCGGCGCCCACATGCTGAGCATTCCCGGCGGCCATTCCATCGATGCGCTGCGCTGGCTGCTGGGCGACTTCCACGAGCTCTCCGCCCTTGTCGCCACCCAGGTCCCCGCTATCACCGTGGTGGACCGCGGCGACACGTTCCCCCGCACCTCCCCCGACCAGGTGCTGCTTTCGGCCGTCACCGCCAGCGGCGTGATGGCCTCGGCTCGCATCCAGGGCGGATCGCCCCACGGCACCGGCGTGTCACTGGAAATCAACGGTGATAAGGGCGACCTGCTGATTCGCGCCGAGGCCGGCGGCCGCGGTATCCAGATGAGCGACCTGCACCTCTACAAGACCACCGGTTCGGCACAGCTCGAGCCAGTGACTGTGCCCGAGCATTATTTCGCGGTGCCCGACAGCATTCGCGCCAACCCGCCGCTCAACGTGGCAAAGAGCTACCAGGCCCTGGCCCGGGCCATCCGCGACGGGGAAAAGGTGCCGGATTTCCACGACGCCCTGGCACTGCACAAATTGCTGGATGACGTCGTACGCTCATCCCGGGAGCGCACTTTCATCGGCTAGAACCGCAGCCGACGAAGCCGAAGGAGCCGTGGCGCAGGCTCCGTCGGCGCGGGGAGACCATTCCGGGCGCGCTCCTCCCCGCGCTCCGCGAGAATAACGCCGCGACTAGGCTTCGCCGAGACGCTCCAGATCGCGCTCGCCGTGGCGCGACGCCAGCACAAAGTGAAGTGCGGCCCAGATATTGATCATCAGGGTGAGGATCAGCGCCCAGCGCAGGGAGTCCGGCAGGGTGATCAGGTCGCTCAGCAGCCCGACGATCAACGGACCCATCCCCCAGCTGATCAGGTTAGCGGACATCTGCACAGCGGAAATGGTGAACCCGCGCATATGGGGGCCGACCAGCGACAGCAGCAAGGCGTTGGCGGGGCCGTTGTGGGCGGTATTGAGCATGGCGTAGGCGAAATAAATGCCCATCGCCACCCAGAACGAGTTGGCAAGCAGCGCCGCGACCCCGACCAGAATCGATAGCGAGGCGGTCGCGGCGCACAACAGCGCAATCCGCTTCGGCTGATAGCCCCGGCTGCCGCTGTTCAGGCGGTCGGCGACAAGACCGCAGGCGATGCCGCCGATGGCGCCGCAAATCCCCAGCGCCACCGCCGCCACTACACCCGCCTGGGAGAGATCGAGGCCGTGCTGGCGGGTGAAATACGACACGGTCCAGATCGAGAAGCCGGACACCGTGAGCCCCGCCAGGATGATGCCCATCATGCAGTGGACCACCGCCGGCCGGCGCAGCAGGTAGAGCGCGGCGCGACCGGGCGGCAGCGGTTTGAAATCGCTCCGTTGCAGCTCCATGGCGCCCCGCACCGGCTCCTTGAGCGTGGCGAGAATCAGTACGGCAACGAGCAGGCCCGGTATGCCGGCGAAAAAGAAGGCGTAGCGCCAGCCGTAGTGCTCAGCGATATAGCCGCCCACCAGGAAGGTCATCATCACACCGAAAGCGGCGCTGGCGTACCAGATGGCAATAGCGGAGGAACGCTCCCTGGGGCCGAAGTAGTCCGCCAGGATGGACATCCCCGTCGGCGAGCCGCCGGCTTCCGCGGCGCCTACGGCCATCCGGCTGAGCAGCAGGGTAAGGTAGTTCTGCGCCAGGCCGCAGACCATGGTAAGGCCACTCCACAGGGACAGGATGATCGCCAGCAGGTTGCGCCTGTTGCTGCGATCCACCAGCCAACCGAGCGGGATGGCGGCAAGGGCAAAGGCGATACCGTAGGCCAGTCCGGACAGCAGGCCGATCTGACCGTCGCTGAGACCGAACTCGCTGCGGACCGGTTCCACCACAAGCCCGATGATGGTCCGATCAAGGTAATGACATGCCTGGGCAGCCGTCAACACGAAGAGCACATACCAGCGGTAACGGCTCGCCGCTGGCTCGGCGGCGACTAGAGGGCTTTTGGACTGGCTCATGGTAATCCTGGCGGGCGGCTAACCCGTTGCGGGAACAGGGTGGGAAGACGGATATCGCGGTTGTTGCCGGGGCAGAAGCCAGCCGGGCAGCCGCGGCGTAAATGATCACCCCACCCGCAGCCCGCCTCACAGGCACCACTCACAAAAAACCATTGGCAAAAAGCTATCGATCGCGAGCCGGTCACCGGCAGCGGCGCCCGGCTCGTTCGAACATTGCTCGTCTGGACATCGCTACTTCGCGGTCTGCTCATCCGCAAAGAGCTTTTTGGCTGACTGGATGCCTCGCCACACCGCCGTGGTGTTGCCCCAGCCACTGTAGAACGCCAGGTGCAGGGCAATCTCTTCCAGCTCCGCGTCATTCAGTTCGCCATTGCGAAGCGCGCCGAGCACCTGGGTTTCGATCAGGTCGGTGCGGCCCAGCATGGCGCTGGCGCCGATCACCAGCAGGCGGCGATCGCGGATATTGAGATGGGGCCTGTTCCAGATTTCGCCAAACAGATGGCGGATGGTCTCGCCCGGGAAAGGCATATCGGCGACCGGTGCCGTCATCGCCGAGACACCGGGGCCATAGACCTCGTCCATCATCGCCAGGCCCTTGGCCAACAGCTCATCGCCCTTCTGGTTATCACTCATGGGGTTTCCTCCGTTTCTAGGGAGCGCTACCTTAGCATTTTCCACGCGCTCCCGGGACCCGGCGATGACGCCGGATCCCGGGGCTGGCAGCTGATCAGTCCCTGTATCTAAAACTCATAGCGCGCAGTGACGCCGAAGGTACGGGGATCACCGGTATAGCCGAGGGCGTAGCCAAAGGGCCCGGTATAGAGATCGGCGAAGGTGCGGGTGAAATACTTTTCTTCCGTCAGGTTGCGCGCCCACAGTTCGAAGCTCACACCGCTGTTGTGGAGTTCAAGCCCGATCTTGGCGTTGAGCAGGCCGTAGCTGTCCACATAACCCAGCTTGTTCATTTCCCTGACCCGGGCCTGTTCCGCTTCGCTGGCACCCGGCGACGCCGTATCCGAGATGTAGGAATGCTTGCCCATGTAGGAGTAATCCGCATGGAACAGCCAGGTGCCGTAGTTCGCGTTCACACGCTGAGTGGCGGCGATCGAGTAGGTCAGCTCCGGCGTCTGGCGCGGCTCCTCCCTGCTGCGGTCCACGGTCACGAATTCACCGTTGATCAGGCGCTCGTCCTGGAACTTGTCGTATTCCGCGTCCATCAGGCCGACGCTCGCCCGCAGCTCCATGCCCTCCCAGGGCAGGGCGCTGATTTCGAACTCGGCGCCCTGCACCGTGGATGAGCCGGCGTTGACGATGAACTGTGCCGGGGTGTTGTTGCTGACGGTGTTGATGGTACGCTGCAAGCCGTCCTGTTCGGCGCGAAACAGGGCGATGTTGGTGCGCAGGGTGCCATCCAGCCAGTCGACCTTGGCACCTATCTCGAAGTCGCGAACCCGTTCGGGCTCGAAGGCGGGGATGGAGCCCTGGCGATTGTTCCAGCCGCCGGCCATGAAGGCGCGGCTGGTCTTGGCGTAGAGAAAGATATCGTCGCTGACCTGCCAGTCGGCGCCCAACATGTAGGACCAGTAGTCGAAATCGGTATCCCGGGACTGCTTGCAGGTCACGCCGTCGTCGCGGTCCTCTACCGCAACGGCACAGACCTGCGGTTCCACGGAATTGAGGTTCTTGATGACAACTTCCCGGCGATCCATGGTGTGGCGCAGGCCGGCAGTGAGGGTCACGGTGTCGGTGACATCATAGTACAGCTGGCCGAACATCCCCCGGGAGGTGTTGACCGCATCGGCATTGTTCTCGGTCATCCCGGGGCGCAGGAAATTGATGGAGTTGGCCAGGTCAGTGGCCTTCTCTTCAAACCACATGGCGCCGACGATCCAGCGCAACTCGGATTCGCCCCCGGAGAGCTGGAATTCCTGGGACACCTGGCGCTGTTCGTTGTCATATCGGGTGGACAACAGCCGGTATGGCGTGCCATCGCTGTCGTTGAGGCCGGCCAGTTCCATATCCCGCCAGGCGGTGATGGACTTGAACGCGGCCCAGCCGAGGTCGACATTGACAGTTGCCGACAGGCCGCGCGTCTCCACGCTGGACGGCTGCCTCTCGTTGGCGAAGCCGGTCCAGAAATCGTTGTTGCGGCTCAGGTAGTCACTGAGTGAATCGCCGTCCGGCGGCTGGGCATTGGCATAACCAATGGCCGCGGACGAAGGCGACAGGCCGGTCATCACCGTCAACTGGCCATCGCCGGTGCGGTCGGTGTAATCGCCCACCAGGGTCAGATCCCAATTGCCGCTCGGCGCGGTGTATTTGAGGGACACCCGGGCAAAATCATTGTCGAGGGAATCGAGCAGGTTTTTCTTGCCGAGAAAGTCGTTGTCGCCATAGCCCTCGTGCTCGGAATGCTGGTAGGCCACCCGCGCCGCCAGATTCTCGGTCAGAGGCACATTGATGATTCCGGTGACTTCGCGCTGCTCATAGTTGCCGAGCTGTACTTCCACCGAGCCTTCGAGTACATCGGTGGGCGCATTGCTGGTGATGTTGAGAGCGCCACCCGTAGTATTGCGCCCGAACAGGGTGCCCTGGGGGCCGCGCAGCACCTCCACCCGCTGCACGTCCACCAAGTCGGCGAGGGAGGCGCCGTGGCGCGCCACGTAGACACCGTCCATGTAGACACCGATCGCCGGATCGGCGGTGAGAGTGCCGGCCAGGCCGCTTTGGCCGCGAATGGCAATGAACGTCATTGCGCCGCTGGCGGGGCTCTTGGTGGATATCGACAGGTTGGGTACCGACCGCTGGACATCCTTGACGTCGCGGATCTGGGCGACGCGCATGCCCTCACCGGTCATGGCGGACACCGCCACCGGAGTACTCTGGATGGATTCCTCGACTTTCCGCGCGGTGACAACGATTTCTTCGAGCGTTCTGCGCGGAGCATCCTGGGCCTGGGCGGCACCGGCAAGCGCCGCGGTGGCCACCGCGCTCACCAGGAGCGACCGGGAAAACGCCCTGACGGCGCTGTGATTGGTGGTCATGTCTCTCTCCTCCCCCTGTTTTATCTGCCAGGGATGTTCGTTAATGTTATGAGCGTCATTTCAGACGAGCATTACATTACCCCAGCAGGTAAGGGGATTACGTGGAACCTGTTGCTGGAGAGAGACCTCAGTATTTGCGACAAGACAAGGCCTGTTTTTACCGAGACAGAGGAAACCTGGCAAGCCAGGCCCTGTGGACGGAGGCACATCCCTGGTTCATGATTTCTTTGCCTGCTCCTCGGCAAAGCGTTTCTTGGCGGCCTGGATACCCCGCCACACCGCGGTGGCGTTGCCCCAGCCGGCGTAATAAGCGAGATGCAGCGCCACCTCCTCGAGCTGCTCGTCATCGAGTTCGCCATTGCGCAGCGCACCCAGCACCTGAATCTCGATCAGATCGGAACGACCGAGCATGGCAGTGGCGCCGAACACCAATAGGCGGCGATCGCGAATCGACAGGCCCGGGCGGCTCCAGATCTCGGCGAACTGGTGACGGACCGTCTCGCCCGGGAACGGCAGGTGGGCCGTCTCGGTAACCATTTCAGCGACGCCGGGACCATAGACCTTATCCATCATTTCCAGACCTTTTGCCAGCAGCGCATCCGTTTCCTGATTGTCACTCATCACTTTTCTCCAGTTTTATCGTCAAGGAGCCCGGTTGCCGGGCGGAACCATCCACGGCCTGGGTTGGCGACCGCCAAAGTGCCAGTATTAGAACGCATCGCAGTGGCCATTGCCATAAGCCGAAAAGCGACAGGCCGCGGCTGGCAGCAGGAATACGCTTCCGTCACCACCCGCATCCTCGCGCTGCAAGCCCTTCATGTGAAAGGATGGACCGGCGACGATTTATACCGCCAAGGCAAATAGCGTAGAATCCCGGAATCACCCCGGCCCTTTTCGGGAACCATTCCAACAATAAGCGACAGGGAAATCCTATGTCCCGCCTTGCCCACAAGGTCATCATCGTCACCGGCGCAGCCCAGGGTATCGGCCTCGGCATCGCCGCCGCCTGCCGCCACCAGGGCGCCAATGTGCTGATGGTGGATATCGACAGCGCTGTACGCCAGGCAGCCGATCAGCTCGGCGCCCGCCACCTGGTAACGGACGTCACCGCGCCCGGCAGCGCCGGCGAAGCCTGCGATCTAGCCCGCAGCGAATTCGGCGGAGTCACCGGGCTGGTGAACAACGCCGGGCGGGTCGATGAGGCCGATATCCTCGAAACCAGCGACGAACTGTGGCGCCAGACCATGGCCCTCAACCTGGACGCGCCCTTCGCCTGGAGCCAGGCGGCCATCCCGCTGATGCTGGAGGCCGGGGGCGGTTCGATCGTCAACATATCCACCATCGAGGCCACCCATGTGCGGCCCCGCCATTTTCCCTATGTGGTGTCGAAGAGCGGTCTCAATTGCCTGAGCCGCGCCATCGCCGTGGATTTCGGCCGTCGCGGCATCCGCTGCAACACCCTCTCGCCCGGTTCCATCGATACCCCCATGTACGACCGCTACACCGCCCTGTACCCCGGCCTGCGCGAACACCTGATCGGCCTCAATTTTGCCGGCCGGCTCGGCACCGTGGAGGAAATCGGCGCCGCCGCGGTCTATCTGCTGTCGGACGAAACCCGCTTTCTCAACGGACACGAGCTGGTGATCGACGGCGCCCGCACAGTGGCGACCTGAACAAGCGCGACAACCGACACCCGAGTGCAATCCACCCATCACCCTTGACCAAGGAGACCACCATGAGTAAACGCTTCCAGAACAAGACCGTCATGGTCAGTGGCGCCGGCAATGGCCTGGCCCGGGCCGCGGCCCTCGGCTTCGCTCGCGAAGGCGCCGCCCTGTGCATCATCGACGTGGATCAGGCGGGACTCGACAGCACCCGCAGCGAAGCCGAGGCCCTCGGCGCCGACGTGCTCGCCCTCAACATCGACCTCACCAGCCGCGCCGCCTGTCACCAGGCGGTCGAGACGGCGGTAACACATTTTGGCAAACTCGATGTACTGTGCAATATCGCTGGGATCGTGCGCATGCACCAGGTCGCCGACGTCAGCGAAGATGAGTGGAACAAGTTGATGTCCATCAACCTGGCCGCCCCCTTCTGGCTGTCCCAGGCCGCCATACCGCATCTGTTGAAGAGCCATGGGAATATCGTCAACTGTGCTTCCCAATCCTCCCTCAAGGGCTCGGCCTATATCGTGCCCTACAGCATGACCAAAGGGGCGATCGTGATGATGACCAAATCGATGGCCATGGAATTCATCAATGCCCCCATCCGTATCAACGCCGTGTCGCCCGGCACCATGGCCAACACCAACATGACCACCGGCATGTCGATCCCCGATGGTATCGATCCCGCCCTGTTCATGCGCTACGGCGGCATCCGTCCCGCTGCGGAGCCAGAAGACGTCGCCTCGCTATTCCTCTACGCAGCCTCTGACGATGCCCGGGCGGTGCATGGCGCCATCCTCTGCGCCGATGGCGGCACCACCGCCGACTGATCGGGAACGCCTCATGCTGCGCCATACCCGACAGCCTCGCGACGCCGAAATCAACGCCGGCCATGTGGTCAATACCGTGCCTCCGGTGTGGTTCGAAGACGCTCGTTTTGGCCTTTATGCGCCGATCCAGGAATTGTCCGGCCCCGACGCGCTGTTCGGCATAGTGAGAAAAGCCAGCTACGACTACCAGCGGGAACTGTTGCCGGGGGCGCCAGTGACGATCCTCACCGGCATCACCCGCCTCGGCAACTCCTCGGCCGTGTTCTACCAGGAAGCCTGGCAGCACGACCAGAGGGCGGTGAGCGCCGAAACCGTGATCCTGTTGATGGATGGACGGCAGCGGCGCAAGATGGATTTTTCACCCGCAAGCCGTAGGTATCTCGAACAACTGCTGATGGTGGATGCCCGGTAATCGGCCATTGGGCAACCGAAGCGACGGCAAACGGGTCCGGCTGTGCGGTGAGTTCAGCTCGGCGCCCCTCGACAGCGAGGTCGAGGATCGGGCTGGGGACAGATGAAGGGCGGACTACTGGCGATCCCGACCGAGGCGCCGACAGGGACGAGCCTATGCCATGGCCACGAACCGTGCCTTCTAGCAAAAAAAAGGCCGCGACAAGCGCGGCCTGTAAATCGTCCAGCTACTCTAAAAGTAGCTGATTAAAGATGGTGGGTCGTGCTGGATTCGAACCAGCGACCAATTGGTTAAAAGCCAACTGCTCTACCAACTGAGCTAACGACCCGGAAGAGGCGCATATCTTACTGTTTGAAGAAAATACGTCAAGAAAAAAAACCCTTAATCTGCATATTTTGTCGGATCGGGAATGCCTGCGTCGGCAAATCCCTGACGGCGCAGCCGACAGCTGTCGCAACGCCCGCAAGCAAATCCCTCAGCGCTGGCCTGATAACAGGAAACCGTAAGGCCATAGTCAACGCCGAGAGCCGCCCCGGTGCGGATGATATCGCCCTTGGTCATCTCCATCAGCGGGGCGTGAATCCGCAAACCGCGCCCTTCCACTCCGGCCTTGGTAGCGAGGTTGGCCATGGTTTCGAACGCGTCGATAAATTCTGGCCGGCAGTCGGGATAGCCGGAGTAGTCCACGGCGTTGACCCCGATATAGATATCCGTGGCGTCGAGCACCTCAGCCCAGCCGAGGGCGATAGCGAGGAACACGGTGTTGCGCGCCGGCACATAGGTAATGGGAATACCGGAAGTGATCTCCTCCGGCACCGCGATGCGGGTGTCGGTGAGCGCCGAACCGCCAATGCTGCCGAGATCGATGCGCACGGTTTTGTGCTCGATGGCACCCAGTGCGAGGCTCACCCGATCGGAGGCGGCGAGCTCGGCGCGGTGGCGCTGGCCATAATCGAAACTGAGCGTGTGGCAGGCGCGGCCCTGGTCGCGGGCGATGGCCAGCACAGTGGCGGAATCGAGGCCACCAGACACCAGGACGACGGCTTTCTTGCTGGCATTGGTCATGGTGATCGTCCTCAGTGCCCGGGCTCGTCGTTCCACAACAACTTGTGCAATTGCAGCTGCAAACGCACCGCGAGGCGGTCCTCGATGATCCAGTTGGCCAGATCAGTGGCATCCAAGGTGCCGTAACTCGGCGAAAACAACACGTTCGCCACCCTCTCGCCAAGATGGTATTCGTCGAGACGCATCCGTGCCCACTGGTAATCCTCCCGGCTGCAGATCACGAACTTGACCTCGTCGCCGGCTTTCAGCAGATCGATATTGCTGTAGAGGTTGCGCCCGACTTCGCCGGACCCCGGTGTCTTGAGATCGAGGATTACCGCCACCCGCGGGTCCACCCCATCGATGGGTAGCGCCCCGCTGGTTTCGAGCGAGACCCGGAAACCTTCATCACATAGCCGCTGCAGCAGCGCCAGACACTCCCGCTGGGCGAGCGGCTCGCCGCCGGTCACCGTGACGAACGGTGCGCCGAGGCCCCTGACCTGCTCGACTATGGCGTCGATTGACTGGCGCTCACCACCATGGAAGGCGTATTCGGTATCGCAGTACACGCAGCGCAGCGGGCAGCCGGTGAGCCGCACGAACACCGTTGGCAGGCCCACGGTGCTGGTCTCGCCCTGGAGGGAATAGAAGATTTCAGTGATACGCAATGAGTCTTTCATCGGTGAATTATCGCCGTTCCGGCACTGTTGCCGCAAATGGAGGGAACGCGGGGCGGAGTTTGACGCTGAGAACGGCAGCTCCCCGGCTGGCCGGGGAGCTGCCGGCGCGATCAGAAGTTGTCTTGCAGGTAGGCCCTGGCTAGTGCCGCGGCACTGCTATTGGTGGCCGCGACCCGATTGAGGATCTCCTTGGCCTTTGCCGTCTGGCCCTGGAGATGATATACGCGGCCGAGCTTGAACATCGCATCGGGCGCCTTGCGGTCGTTGGCAAAATTGTCGACCACAGTGGTGAAGGAGGTTTCGGCGCTGCCCAGGTCATTTTGCAGCAGGTAGATTTCTCCCAGCCAGTAATGGGCATTGGCGGCGTGCGGACCCTGGGGATAGCGCTTCAAATGAGTATCGAAAGCGATCACCGCCTGGTCGATCTGACGGTTTTTCAGCAGTTCGTAAGCGGCCGTATAGCTCTGCTGTTCGGAGCCGGCATCAGCGGGCGATGTCGCGCCGCCACCGGCGCCCAGGCCTCGGTCTGCGGCAGAAAGCAACGGATCCGCCTCGGCTGGCGCTGACAACGCCCCGGGCAGCGCACCGCCGGGAGCGGCTGGGCCGGAGCCGGCACCGCCGCTCAGGCGGCTGTCGAGGTCCTGGTAGTCATCCATCTGGCGCTGCTTGAGGCGCTGTAGCTCCCAGGTCAGCTCTTCGACCATACCTCGCAGGTCGCGCATTTCTTCCTGGATAATCTGCAGTTGATGATAAACATTGCCCGCTCCACTGCCTTCCAGGCCCTGCTGCGCATAAGACGGCTGGACAAAAGGCAAGGTCAACACCAGAGGCAGGGCCAGCATCCGCGACAGGTTCGCTATGTTGCGCATCACAAACATCCTCACGAAAAACAAAAAGCCAGGCTCAGAATACTGCGCCTGGCTTCGGGTGGCAAATGAACGGTTATTTCATTTCGACACGGCGATTGAGCGACAGGGACTGTTCGTCGCTGCCCAACTGCGCCGGACGCTCTTCACCGTAGCTGATGACCTCGAGGTTATTGCCGTTGACACCTTGCAGGGTCAGGTATTCCTTGACGGCGTTGGCGCGGCGTTCCCCCAGCGCCATGTTGTACTCGCGGGTACCGCGCTCGTCGGCATGGCCTTCGAGGCGAATCTGGCGGTCGCTGCCGCGCAGGCGCTGAGCGTGGGTATCGAGGGCGGCGCGGGCCTCGGGCCGCAGCACAGCCTTGTCGAATTCGAAGTAGAACACAGTATCGACACCGCCCGCGCCGAGGTCGCTGCCGCTGCCGCTGCCGTAGGGCGAATCGGAGCCGACCGTGCCAGTGCTGGTACCGCTGCCGTCGTCATAGATGCCCTCGGCGGAGCCATCTTCGGTAGAGGTACTGGAACAAGCCGCCAGCAGGGTGGAAAGAGCAGCAATCAGAAAGCCGGTTTTCAGAGTTTGGAAAGTCATCTCGTTCTCCTCAGTGTCAAAGTTGAGCTTTACGCTCCTTGTTCATTAAAACTATTGTTTCATTAAACTGTTGCTTCATCAAAACCATTGCTTTATCAAAACTATCACTTCATCAAAACTACTACTTTCGTCAAAACTGTTGCTTCATCAGAACTATTGCAAAAAAGGCGACCATGCCGGCTCGCGCACATCCCCCTCCCGCGCGGGCAGAAGGAATCTTACCCCCGCATCGATAGACACAGCCGCTAGCAGGTTCTTGGTGCCCCGTTTGGTGGCGTAAAGAAGCATAGCCCCATTTGGCGCGACTGTCGGCGACTCATCGAGCTGGGTGCTGGTGAGTATGCGGAAATCGCCGGAAATCAGGTCTTGGGAAGCTATGTGGAACGCCCCGCCGTCACGATGGACCATGACCATGGTGCGACCATCGGGGGCGAGCCGTGGGCGGGCGTTGTACGAGCCGCGGAATGTTAGTCGTTCCATCTGCCCGGAAGCAAGCGTCAACTTGTAAATTTGTGGCGCACCGCCCCGGTCGGAGGTAAAGACCAGCGCCTTGCCATCGGGAGTCCAGTTGGGCTCGGTGTCGATGGCAAAGTGATTGGTGATCCGGGTGAACTGGCGGCTGGCGAGATCGAGGGTGTAAATTTCCGGGTTGCCGTCCTTGGACAGCACCAGCGCCAGCTTGCGGCCGTCCGGCGACCAGGCCGGGGCGCCGTTGAGGCCCTTGAAATTGGTCAGCTGCTCGCGGCTGGCATCACCGAGCCGCTGGCGGAAAATCGCCGGGCGGCCGGTCTCAAAGGACACGTAAACCAGTTCCTTGCCATCTGGAGACCAACTCGGCGACATCAGCGGTTCGCGAGACTCCAGCATCATCCGCTCACGGGCGCCATCGGCGTCGGCAACCATCAGCCGGTATGTCAACCGGTTGCCGGAACCCGCCGTCGCGGTGACATAGGCAATGCGCGTGGAAAAGGCGCCGCGGATACCGGTGATGGCCTCGTAGACCTTGTCGCTGATGTAGTGGGCGATATCCCTGAGATTGCCGTCATTGCCGTGAACCACCTGGGCCAGCACGATTTTTTCGCCGAGCACTTCAACCAGGCTGAAGGTCACCTTGAGGCGGCCATCGGGCTGGCGCTCGCCCTTGCCATAGACCAGGTACTGAGCGCCGAGCACGCGCCAGTCCCGATAGTAAACCTCGGAGGATTCCCGGGGAAAAGACAGCATGTTGCCGCGATCGATGGTGGTGAACAAACCGCTGCGCCGCAGGTCGGCGGAGACGATTTCACTGATATCCTCCGGCAGCACCGCGCTGCCGGCCTCGATCGGCGACACCGCAATCACCGTCGGATCGTCGATCCCCTGAGTGATCTCGATGGTCAGTTCGGCGCGAGCCGACAGGGCAAAACCGACGAGCAGGGTCAGTGCGAGCAATAAGCGGTACTTCACCATGGCGTTGTTATAACCTCAGGTCCTGGGGGTTGAATTTTAAGCGGAAGCGGCGAAAATTTTGTTCATAGGCCGCACGATCCTGTTGAATCAGTTCCCGCAGACGCTCGAATTGTCCAGCCCGCCGCACCGCCTGCTCGGCGGAAAGATCGAAGGCGGCGTTGCCACTGGACTTGACGACGGCGACGCTCAGCACCCGGGCCTGGCCGTCGAGGGTAATTTCCAGTTCAGTGACCATGCCCAGGCGGGCGCTGGGCGGACGGCTCCAGTTAGCGCCGATGCGGTCTTGAATATAACCGATATAGCTCCCGACCTGTTCCGCGCCGAGTTCGGCATCGGCCGCGGCCAATGCCCGGGCCAGCTCCTGCTCGCGGCGCAACTGCTCCTGACGCTGCTTTTCAGCCTGTTGCCGCTTGATTTCCTCCTGCCGCTTGAGCTCCTGCTGGCGCTTGAGTTCTTCCTGGCGTTTGCGCTCCGCTTCAGCTTTCGCCTGCGCCTCCTTCTTTTGGCGCTCGGCCTCCGCTCTGGCCTGTTCTTCCTTGCGCTTTTGTTCCGCCGCGGCTTTCGCCTTTGTTTCCTGTTCGCGACGCAATTGCTCCTGGCGCGCCTGCTCTTTTTTGACCGCCTCCTGGCGTTCTTGTTCCTGGCGCTGTTGCTCCTGCTGTTTCCTGCGCTCCTCGGCGGCCGTGTCCACCTTGGGCTCCTCGGCCTTCGGTTGCGGGGGCGGCTGTGCAGGCGGCGCCTCGGGCTGCGCTGCCACCGGCGCCATCTGCAGCAATTTGGCCTCGATGTACTTCGGCGCCACCACCTTGCGCGGCTTTTCCGCGGGCGTCCAGCCCACCACGATGAACGCCAGCAGCGCGCCGTGAAGCAACACGCTCGCGGTAACCGGCCAAGTATAACTGGTGGCAGAACCTTTCATCGTCAAGCCGCGGCCACTACTTCTCGCCGCCCGGCGGCTCGGTCACCAGCCCGACATTGGGGGCGCCCGCGCTCTGCAGAACGGTCATCAACCGGACGACGACGCCATAGTCGACATTGGCATCACCCCATACCAGCACCGGGGTTTGCGGCTGCACGGCGAGTACCTTGGCGACCTTGTCCTGAATGACGTCCAGCTCTTCCCGCTCGTTCTTGCCATTGCCGAGATCCATGTAATAGCTGCCATCGGCTTTCACCGACACGATCAACGGTTCCTGGTCAGTTTCTTCAAGCGGGGTGGACGGCGCCTGGGGCAGTTCGACCTTGACGCCCTGCATCAGCAGCGGGGCGGTGATCATGAAGACGATCAGCAGCACCAGCATCACGTCGATGTAGGGCACCACGTTGATCTCTGCCACCAGCTTGCGCTTGTTCCTGGTCCTGACGACGGCCATCGGTCAGTTACCACTGTGAACACGGCGGTGGAGAATGCTGGAAAACTCCTCGGCAAACGTTTGATAGCCGGTGTTGAGATTATCGGCCAGCGACGAATAGCGGTTGAAGGCCAGTACCGCGGGAATGGCGGCGAACAAGCCCATGGCGGTGGCGATCAGCGCTTCGGCAATGCCCGGGGCCACGGTGGCGAGGGTTGCCTGCTGGACGTTGGCAAGGCCGCGGAACGATTGCATGATCCCCCACACCGTGCCCAGCAGCCCGATATAGGGACTCACCGACGCAACACTGGCGAGAAACGGCAGGTTGACGTGGAGCTTCTCCTCTTCCCGTGACAGCGCCACCCGCATCGCCCGCTCGGTGCCTTCCATGACGACATCCGGGTCCACCGATTTCTGCTGGATAAGCCGGTTGAACTCGCGAAAGCCGCTGCGGAAGACACTCTCGAGTCCGTCGATGTTGACGTTCTCGTGCAGCTTGGCGTTGATATCGGCGAACAGCTGGTTGAGGTCGACCCCCGACCAGAAGGTCTGCTCGAAATCGCGGTAGCTGTGATGGGCATGGCTCAGGTAGCGGCCGCGCTGGATGATCATCACCCAGGAGACCACCGAGGCCATGAAAAGGACGAACATCACGATCTGGACGGGGATGGAGGCCCCCGCGATCAATGCCCAGATTGAAAGATCTTGTGTCACGGACATCTCCTATTGCGCTATCACTGCCAGGGCGGCACGCCTGACGTCATCGGGAATGACAGAGGGGCGCATCCGGTCGCGACTGACGCAGGCCACCTTGACTTCAGCCGCGCATAATAAGTCATCTCCGCGGCGGACGCTCTGCTCCATCACAAAAAAAGTTCTGCCGCCGCCGACCACTGTCGCGGTGGCCATCAGCAGATCGTCGAGGCGCGCCGGTTTCAGATAACTGACGCTCAGGGAATGCACCACGAACATCAGGTTGTCGCGGAACAGGGCCGGCTTCTCGAAGCCCTGGTGGCGAAACCACTCGGTCCGGGCGCGCTCGAGAAACTTGAGATAATTGACGTAGTAGACGATCCCGCCGGCATCGGTATCCTCCACGTATACCCGCACGGGCAATTGGAACTCATTCACGGTCGTCGTCCTTTTTGCATGAGTAATGGGACAAGCGCTCCGGCGGGTCGTTCACCGGCCCCGCCGCGCCACCCGCTACGCCCCCTCCTCGAGGTCGAACTGGGCGCCCGGCCCCTGCGGGCTGTGCAGACCGAAGTGCTGGTAGGCCAGGCGGGAGGCCATTCGCCCCCGGGAGGTGCGCAGCAGGTAGCCCTGCTGGATCAGGTAAGGTTCGAGGACGTCCTCGATGGTACCCCGCTCTTCACTGATGGCCGCGGCGAGGCTGTCGACGCCCACCGGGCCGCCATCGAACTTTTCGATGATCGCCAGCAGCAGGCGGCGGTCCATATGGTCGAAGCCGCGCTGGTCGACGTTGAGCATATCGAGGGCGAGGTCGGCGATATCGACAGTGATCTGCCCCGTGCCTTTGACCTCGGCGTAATCCCGGACCCGGCGCAACAGGCGGTTGGCGATACGCGGCGTTCCCCTGGAGCGGCGGGCGATTTCAACGGCCCCGTCGGGTTCCATTTCGACGCCGAGAATCCGCGCCGAACGGGCGACGATACTGGCCAGTTCATCGACGCTGTAGAATTCCAGGCGCTGGACGATGCCAAAGCGATCGCGCAGCGGCGAGGTGAGCAGCCCCGCCCTGGTGGTCGCTCCCACCAGGGTGAAAGGTGGCAGGTCGAGCTTGATGGAACGCGCGGCGGGGCCTTCACCGATCATGATGTCGAGTTGGTAGTCCTCCATTGCCGGATACAACACTTCTTCCACCACCGGGCTCAGGCGGTGGATCTCATCGATGAACAGCACATCGCCAGGCTCGAGGTTGGTCATCAGCGCGGCAAGATCGCCCGCCCGCTCCAGTACCGGCCCGGAGGTCGACTTGAGATCCACCCCCATCTCGTTGGCGATGATGTTGGCGAGAGTGGTCTTGCCAAGGCCGGGAGGGCCGAATACCAGGGTGTGGTCCAGGGGTTCGCCCCGGCCCCGGGCGGCGCCGATGAAAATTTCCATCTGCTCGCGCACCGCCTTCTGGCCGACGTAATCGGCCAGGCTCAAGGGGCGGATGGCGCGATCGAAGCGTTCTTCGCTGTCCCCGGCAAGCGGGGATATCACCCGGTCATTTTCAATCATCGCGGCATCTCAACGGCAACGGCCCCAGGTTTCGTTCATGTTTTCACCATACGCTTCAACGCCAGGCGAATCAGTGCCTCACTGGTGGCGCCGGCACCGGCGTCGCGGGTCGCGGCACCAATCATTCTGGTGGCCTCCTGGGGCTTGTAGCCAAGGGCGATCAGGGCGCTCTCGGCCTCCTGGAGCACATCGCCGTCGGCCTTCACCCGACTGCTCTCCGGCAGTTCGGCACCCGTTTCCGGCCAAGCGTCGAGCCGGTCCTTCATCTCCACCACCAGGCGCTCGGCCGTTTTGCGGCCCACTCCGGGCAACTTCATCAGGGTGCTGACATCGCCGCTGCGCACGCTGTGGGCGAAATCGCCGGGAGTCATCCCGGAGAGGATTGCCAGCGCCATTCTGGGCCCGACACCGGTGACCTTGATCAGGGCGCGGAACAGCCCCCTCTCGGCGATGGTGGCGAAGCCATAGAGCTGCTGGGCGTCCTCGCGGACCACCAGGTGGGTATGGAGGGTCGCCATCTCGCCGGCCGCCGGCAGGCCGAAATAGGTCGTCAGCGACACCTGAACCTCGTAGCCGACACCCTGGACATCCACCAGCAGATCCGGAGCCTGTTTCTCGAGCAGTACACCGCGGATACGGCCAATCATTTGTAATGTATCTCCTTGAGTCGTCCCCGCGCATAGCGGGTCTTGGCAACCGCCCCGGCGCCGCCGCCGGCCCGGGTGGCGAGGCTGATGGCGGTGCGCAGGCTGTGGGCGTGGCACAGGGCCACAGCCAGGGCGTCGGCGGCATCCTCCCGGGGCGCGATATCGAGCTTGAGCAGCCTGACAACCATGTGCGATACCTGCTCCTTGGTGGCGGCGCCGGTGCCCACCACCGACTGCTTGACGGTCCTGGCACTGTATTCCGCCACTGCGAGATTGGCCTGCACCCCGGCAACGATGGCGGCGCCGCGGGCCTGCCCAAGCTTGAGGGCGGCGCGAGGGTCGCGCGCAAAGAACACCTCCTCGACAGCCATCTCGGCGGGGCGATGGGTGGCGATGATCTCCGCCACGCTGGCGTTGATGATCCGTAATTTTTCCGGCAGGGCGACGGCGGGCAGTTTGATGATGCCACTGGCGATATACAACACTTTCGAGCCCCGGGCATCGATCACCCCGAATCCGGTCTTGATGGAACCCGGGTCGATCCCCAGTATCACGGGCATAAGCGAAGGTACTCAGGCAGTTACGGGTAGAGGCATTGTCCCCGATTGGCGGGGATGTTCAAGCTTTGCTTTCCCAGAGACACCGGTACCGGCGGGCCACACCCCGAAGCCGGGCCCGCGCCGCGCTGATCGAGACCCCAGTGCAGCGGCGGCGCCTCGCCTCCAGCCGGCAACTCAAACCAACGCCAGTCAAACCAGCACGAGATTGTCGCGATGAATCAGTTCATCGTCGTCCCGATAACCGAGGATCTCGGCGATCCGGGCACTGGCCTGGCCGATGATCCTGGCCGTCTCATCGGCGCTGTAGTTGACCAGCCCCCGGGCAATCTCCCTGCCGTTCTCGTCGCAACAGCTCACCAGCTCACCGCGGGTAAAATGGCCGCTGACCGCCTTGACCCCCACCGGTAGAAGGCTGCGGCCCTGCCGGCTGAGCACTTCCACGGCGCCGCCGTCCAGCGTCAGCCGCCCTCTCACCTGCAACTGACCGGCCAGCCACTGCTTGCGCGCCGCGATCGGCTCTCTCCCCGCCACCAGCAAGGTCCCCAGGTTTTCTCCCGTGCGCACGCGGTTGAGCACGTCCGGCTCGCGGCCACTGGCAATGATCGTCGCGGCGCCGGAGCGGGCGGCGAGCTTCGCAGCCCGCAGCTTGGTGATCATCCCGCCCCGGCCCAGGGTGCCGGCACTGCCACCGGCAAGGGCGTCCAGCGCCGGATCGCCGGCGCGGCCCTCGCTGACCAACAGCGCATCCGGATTGGCGCGGGGGTCCCTGTCGAACAACCCGAGCTGGTCGGTGAGGATCACCAGCAGCTCCGCGTCGATCAAGTTGGCCACCAGGGCGGCGAGGGTATCGTTGTCGCCAAAACGGATCTCGTCGGTGACCACAGTGTCATTTTCATTGACTACCGGCACCACCCCCAGCTTGATCAGCGCCTGCAGGGTGCGGCGGGCGTTGAGATAACGCTGGCGATTGGACAGATCGTCGTGGTCGAGCAAAATCTGGGCGGTATGCCGGCCATGGGCGAGAAAACGTGACTCATAGGCCTGTACCAGCCCCATCTGCCCCACTGCCGCTGCCGCCTGGAGATCGTGGACCGCCCTCGGGCGGGTCGGCCAGCCAAGCCGTGACATACCCTCGGCAACGGCGCCGGAAGACACCAGGACGATCTCCACGCCCTGATCCAGCAACTGCGCGATCTGGGCCACCCAGGCAGACATGGCGTCGACATCGAGTCCGCGGCCATCGGCGGTCAACAGGGCACTACCGATCTTGACGACCCAGCGGCGGGTTTTGGTGATGTTTGCGCGTGACATGGAAACCTATCTGCCTACTCTTGACCCTATCTGCCTGCTCTTGACCAGAGCGCCGAAAAAACGCGAAGCGTAATCCCTATCAGGGTGAATAGACAACTTCCATGTCGTGGTCATCGTCATCGTCGTCGAGATCGCTGTCATCCTCGCCCTGGCGCCGCCGCGACTGGCGCAGAGCCTCGATCTTGTCTCGCGCCTCTTGCTGCATCCGGCGCTGGATATCCTGTTCGCGGTCGGCGAAATCGGGATCATGTGCCTCGCGATCGCGGAGACCATCGATGTGCTCCATGATCGCTCCGCACAATGCCTGAGTGCCCGACTGGCTGATGGCGGCTATCGCAAACACCGGGCCCTGCCAGCCCAGCTTGGCGACCACGGCGCGGCAGCGCTCCTCTACCTCGTCGGCGGGCAGCAGGTCGATCTTGTTGAGCACCAGCCAGCGCTCGCGCTCCGCCAGAGTGCGGCTGAAGCCGTGCAACTCGCGTTCGATGGCCGCGGCGTTGTCCGCCGGCTCGCTGCCGTCCGGCGGCAACATATCCACCAGATGCAGCAGCAGGCGGGTGCGCGTCAGATGCTTGAGGAAACGAATGCCGAGCCCTGCGCCTTCCGAGGCGCCGGCGATCAGGCCCGGAATGTCGGCGATCACGAAACTGCGCAGGCGGTCGACCCGCACCACACCGAGGTTCGGCACCAAAGTGGTGAACGGATAGTCCGCCACCTTTGGCTTGGCCGCGGACACCGCGCGAATGAAGGTCGACTTGCCGGCATTGGGCAGGCCCAGCAGCCCGACATCCGCCAGCACTTTCAGCTCCAGGCGCAGGTTGCGCGACTCGCCCTCGCTGCCCGGAGAGGTCTGCCGCGGCGCCCGGTTGATACTGGATTTGTAGCGGGTGTTGCCGAGCCCGTGAAAACCGCCCTGGGCGACCTTCAGGCGCTGGCCATGACCGGTGAGGTCGCCGAGCACCTCCTGGGTATCCTCGTCGATCACCGTGGTGCCCACCGGCACCTGCAGGATCAGGTCCGCGCCGCTCTTGCCGGTACAGTTGCCGCCGCGACCGCCCTCACCATTCGCTGCGCGAAACTGGCGTTGATAGCGATAGTCCACCAGGGTGTTGACGTTCTCGTCCGCCTCCAGCAACACACTGCCGCCGTCGCCGCCATCACCGCCGTCCGGCCCGCCTTTGGGTATGTACTTTTCACGGCGAAAGCTCAGGCAGCCATTACCACCTTTGCCGGCGTGAACAACAATGGGGGCTTCATCGACGAATTTCACAGGTGCAACCTCTGGACAGAATGCAGTGCTCATTGTACAGCGTTCTATCGATCATCCGCGAAGAGAGCGGCCGGCAGCCATAAAAAATGGGCGATGTCAAGCTTTTCGTACAAGTCACGCAAATTTGAAACCTTATATGGAGCAATGGGTTAGCTCTGTTTCAACCGCTTGATGGGAGCGCGGCGTTGTGGGCTGGGAGCCACATAAGAGCCTTGAAAAAGAAAGCCAGGTCGCGCTGTAGCAGGGACGATTGCCGGTAGGCAGTGGCTTGTTTCGCCATCATAGTTCATTCCTTCGTATCCTATCCAGAACGAAGAACGCGCAGCATTGGGCTGCGCGTTCGGGGAATGATCAGCGTGGCGGGTGTGCATCGTCAGCTTGGTTTTGGTGGCGTGGCCTTGCCCGCACTCCCTCTCCTGAATCCTCGATCCCCCGCCATGAATACCTCCAGCATGTACGGAATAAGTGTCACCGCATCAACCGCCTCACCGTAGGTTTGCGCGTGCAGCGCGGCGTAGCGCTCCAAGTCGGCTTTCAGGCTGGCTGGGCAGGCGAAGGTCAGCTTTGTGACCTCTTGGCGAGGCAAAGGGCCAAGCCGCAACTTTTTGGTTGGTGTGTTCATCGTGATGTACCTCGATTGAAAAATAAGGGTTGGTACGGCCGGAGCACTAAATCCTTGTTAACAATGATGCGAACCGGCAAGCCGGGCCGACTGGTCAACGTGGGTTGGATATTGAGGTTGCGTCGGGTCATCTCCTGCCCGACCTGATTGATACTGTCTTGTGCGCTGTCGCGCCCGGCGATGATGACGCGATCACCGTCCTGTCGGTTCTCCGGCGCGGCCAATTCAGCACCGACACCCAGCAAGGTCGTCAGTACGGCACCGGCAAAGATGCGATCCCAGTGCCAATCGACCTCATCCTCCAGACCGGCGTAGCCAGCGGCATCGGTGCCGACCAGGTTGTCGAGCGTCAGCGAGGATGTATCGGGCAGGATGATGCGGTTCCACATCACCTGTACCCGACTCTGGCCATAGCTCACCTGACTATTGTACTTGCCCAGAATGCGCGAGCCTTGCGGGATCAGCAGGAATTTGCCGGTGGCGGTGTCGTAGACTGGCTCCGTCACTGTGGCGATCACGTCGCCCGGCAGATCGGACTTGATGCCTGTC
>JBAZCN010000028.1:0-31464 GCA_041655035.1 Porticoccaceae bacterium
ACGTGTACTCCCTGGTCATCACGCCGCCGCCGATTTTCTCATTGCGCTCCAGAATGCACACCGACAGCCCCGCCTTGGCCAGGTAGCAGCCCAGCACCAGGGCGTTGTGGCCACCGCCCGCAATCAATATGTCGTAGGTTTCGCTCATGGTTTCCTCCTGGATATGACTAGGGTGAGTCAAAGGTAGAACACCGGGTGCGACTTTAGTGTAGACCCTGGCGGAAAAAATCACCTAGCGGGAGTTGTTGTGTTTCGACGCACCGTGACGGTCTTTACCGGAACTATCCGGCAGCGGCCCGGAAGGTTGTATCACCACCCAGGTATCGCCATCCAGGCAATGGTCCGGCTTTTCGTAGCGGTGGTATTACCACCGCCTGGCCAGCGCCGGCCAGGATTTCAAGAGTGCCCTGCATCCCAGGCCGCATAGCGGAATACCGCCAGGTAATGACATACGGTTCCCGCCATCACGAACAGGTGCCAGACAAAGTGGCCATAGCGCAAGCGCGCATCTGTGGCGTAGAAAGCCACCCCCGCCGTGTAGGCCAGGCCCCCCGCCAGCAGCCACAGCAACCCGGCTACGGGGAGGCGGTCGTACAGCGGGTTGATGGCGATGACGATGGTCCACCCCATCAACACATAGAAGCCCGTGGAAACAACCGGGTGAGACATTCTGTTCATCGCCTTCAGCGCCACGCCCACCAGGGCGAGGCTCCAAACGATGCCCAGCAAGGTCCATCCCCAGGCGCCGTGGAGCACGCCAAGGGTGAACGGCGTGTAGGTGCCGGCGATCAGAAGAAAAATGGCGGAGTGCTCGATGATCCGGAAGACCCGCTTGGCCCTGCCTGGCGGCAGGGCGTGATAGAGAGTCGAGCCCAGGTAAAGCAGCACCATGGTCGCGGCGAAAATACTCACACCAACGACAAACGTCGTATCGCCGGAATCCACTGCACGCCTGTAGAGGAACGGCGACGCCACCAGCGCCGCCAGCAGCCCGATACCGTGACTGACGCTGTTGGCGAGCTCTTCGCCTGCCGACTGTCCGCGCCGGAGAAGTGCTATCGGCGATTTGGCCATGTCGTGATCCTCAGGTCACAAAAAGCATACACTCTTTTGAGTCACAGGTTTCCCGTCCCCTGAGACCAGCGCGGCGAACTTCATTTTGGTGCCTTTGTGTGCTAGCGTACTGACAGCGCTGTTGTTTCCTTCCACTATCGTATTTTAGAAACATGCTATCGCACCGGCCAGCCGATTTTTATGGCATGGTTTTTGCCGATAATCTCGGTTGGTTGCGGAGAGTTTTTTACGTCAACCAGTGAAGGGGCTCAAGATGAACGCTATACGAAGTCATTTAATCACTCTCATGATTGTCTTTGCATCGATTGTATCGATGAGTGTAGTAAACCTCGCAAGCGCAGCAACGGCCGAGGATCTGGACAGAGATTCCCAGCAGGCCTTACAAACCCTCTATAAAACCAACTCCTTTGCAAAAGAACTTTCCAACAACGCCAAGGCGGTGCTCGTCTTTCCGAATGTCGTGAAGGCCGGTCTCGTGTTCGGTGGCAGCTATGGCGAAGGGGTATTGCTGAAAGGATCGGCAGTTACCGAATACTATAACTCCGTTACCGGATCCTGGGGTTTGCAAGCCGGTGCCCAATCCTACTCATACGCGGTGTTTTTAATGACAGATAAAGCCATCCGCCATATTGAAGAGACGAATGGCTGGGAGGTCGGTGTCGGCCCAACGGTTGCGCTCGTTGATGAAGGGGCCGCAAAGAACCTCTCGACATCCACGTTGAAGGAGGATGCTTACGCCTTTATCTTTAGCCAGCAGGGTCTGATGGCAGGAGTCAGCATCGAGGGAACGAAAATTTCCAAAATCAAACGCTGACACCGGTTCGAGGCTCGTCGATCTGGAAGATATCTGGGATTAGGTGTTCGGGGGCAGTGTAGAGATTCAGAGGTCATTGGATCGAGTACAGGGATCTCTCTCATCCAAACCAAACTGGCACTCTCTACTCCGCCCCCAATCCGGTGGTCTTGATCATGTAATCATCGAGCCAGCGGCTCGCTTCCTGCGGCCGCTCTATTTCCGCCATGACCGGATTCGACATTGCATATCGGCATCTGCAAGACACCTCCGCAAATAGCCGGCGTGAGATCGCTGGGCACTTTTCCGACAGTCGTCGTCAATAATCGCGCCAAGCGGTTATCGCCGGAATGGCGCGGCATCACTGCCATCGCCGGGACTATCTACCAGCTCAAAGCCGCCCCGGTCTGGTACTCCGTCACCCTCGTTTCAAAGAAATTCTTTTCCTTGCGGATACTCGCCTGCTCCCCCAGCCAGTCCAGTCGGTTGACCGCGCCCGGGAAGGGCTCCGGCAATTTCACCTGATTGGCCCGGCGGTTGGCGATGTAGCGGAACTGGGCGACATGGTCCTCGGCGCTGTAGCCGAGGATGGGGTCGCGGAGGATATAAGCGGCGTAAGCGATTTCCGCCGCTTCCGATTCTTCCCACATGGCCTGCACGGCTGTCGGATCGAGGGTCAGGGATTCCTCCGCCAGCAACTGGCTCACCACCCGCAGGCCGAAGGCGCTGTGCAGCACTTCGTCGCGCATGATGTATTGCAGTTGCTCACCAGTGCCTTTCATCAGCCCACGGCGTTGCAGGGCGAAGATGGGGCTGAAGCCGTTGTAGAACCAGCAGCCCTCGAACACCGCGGCAAAGAACAGGTAGGACAGCGCGAACTCTTCCAGGTTGTCGCGGTTGCGCAGATCGAAATCCGAGCGCATGACGCTGTTGAGGCGGCGATTGGCCAGTTTGATCTTGCCGTAGATCTCCGGCACCACCCGGTAGCGGTTGTAGATTTCGCCCTGATCGATGCCAATGGTTTCGATGCAGTGCTGGTAGGTCCAGGTATGCAGGGCTTCCTCGTAGACCTGCCGGGCCTGGTAGATCTGCAGTTCCGGGGCGCTCATTTTTTCCATCACCGCCAGGCCGATATTGCGCATGGCGAGGATATCGGAGGTGGTGAGGTAGGCCAGCACGTTTTCGTAGACGTGGCGCTCCTCGGTGGTGAGCTTGTGGTGGTAGTCGTGGACATCCTGGGCCATGTTGACGTCGAGGGGTGTCCAGTGGTTTTTGTTGGCGTTGAGGAAGAATTCCCAGGCCCAGGGGTATTTGAACGGCGCGAGCTGGTTGATATCGGTATTGGCGTTGACGATGCGCTTGTCGTCCGGGTTGATGGGCGGCAGCTTGTCGGGCAGCGGCGCCGGAGCGAGGGTGACCACCTCCGCGCCGCTGGGGGTAGCGCTCTGTTTGCCCGGTTGGGAAAACAGCCGCTTTTCACAGGCGGGAATGGCCAGGGACAGGGGGTCTTCCCAGGTGGCGAGCACGGGTGTCTGGTGCATGGTCATTATTGGCAGGCCTCACAGTCGGGGTCGAGGATGGAACAGAATTTGGGTTCTTCGGCAACGGCTTCGGAAGGCAGTGGCTTGTCCGTGTGTTTTTCCACGTGGGTGGCCCCCAGGGAGCGCAGGTAGTAGGTGGTTTTGAGACCCCGCGACCAGGCCAGCTTGTAGAGGTTGTCGAGTTTTTTGCCGGAGGGCTCGGCCAGGTAGAGATTGAGGCTCTGGGCCTGGTCGATCCATTTCTGGCGCCGCGCCGCGGCCTCGATCAGCCAGCGGGAGTCGATATCGAAAGCGGTGGCGAACAGCTGCTTGAGGTCGTCCGGCACCCGGTCGATGGGCAGCAGGGAACCGTCGAAGTACTTGAGGTCGCTGACCATCACCTCGTCCCACAGACCCCGCTCCTTCAGGGCCGTGACCAGCCAGGGATTGATCACCGTGAACTCCCCGGACAGGTTGGATTTGACGAACAGGTTCTGGTAGGTCGGCTCGATGGATTGCGCCACCCCGACGATATTGGAAATGGTGGCGGTGGGGGCGATGGCCATCACGTTGGAGTTGCGCATCCCGTATTGGGCGATCAGCTCCCGCACCGGCTGCCAGTCGAGCTGGCTGGTGGTGTCGAAGGTGCAGTATTGGGCGCCGCGGTTGTCCGCCAACAGGGCCAGTGAGTCGACGGGCAGGATGCCCCGATCCCACAGCGAGCCCGGGTAGCTGTCGTAGCGGCCCCGCTCCTTGGCGAGCAGCGCCGAGGCGCGGATCGCCTGGTAGCTGATCAGCTCCATCGACTGGTCGGCGAAATGCACCGCCTCGACACCGGCGTAGGGAATGCCGAGGGCGTAGAGGGCGTCCTGGAAGCCCATCAGGCCGAGGCCCACGGGCCGGTGCCTGAGGTTCGCGCGCCGCGCCTTGTCCACCGCGTAGTAATTGATGTCGATGACGTTGTCGAGCATCCGCACCGCGGTGGTGATGGTTTTCTCGAGGTGCGCCTGATCCAGCTCGCCGTTGCGGATATGGTTGACCAAGTTGACGGAGCCCAGGTTGCACACGGCGATTTCCTCGCCGTTGGTGTTGAGGGTGATCTCGGTGCACAGGTTGGAGGAGTGCACCACACCGCAGTGCTGCTGTGGTGAACGGATATTGCACGGGTCCTTGAAGGTGACCCAGGGGTGACCGGTCTCGAACAGCATGGACAGCATCTTGCGCCACAACTGGGTGGCGGGGATGGTTTTGTGCAGGCGCAGGTTGCCGTCCCGCGCCTGTTGCTCGTAATACTCATAACGTTGTTCAAAAGCGCTGCCGTAGAGGTCATGCAGGTCCGCCACGTCGTTGGGGGAGAACAGGGTCCAGTCCCGGTCGTTGAACACCCGTTTCATGAACAGGTCGGGAATCCAGTTGGCGGTGTTCATGTCGTGGGTGCGGCGACGCTCGTCGCCGGTGTTCTTGCGCAACTCCAGGAATTCCTCGATATCCAGGTGCCAGGTTTCGAGGTACGCGCACACCGCCCCCTTGCGCTTGCCGCCCTGGTTGACCGCGACCGCGGTGTCGTTGACCACCTTGAGGAAGGGCACCACCCCCTGGGACTGGCCGTTGGTGCCCTTGATATGGGCGCCGAGGGCCCGCACCGGCGTCCAGTCGTTGCCCAGGCCCCCGGCCCATTTCGACAGCAGGGCGTTGTCCTTGAGCGCCTCGTAGATGCCTTCGAGATCGTCCGGCACCGTGGTCAGGTAGCAGGATGACAGCTGCGAGTGGCGGGTGCCGGCATTGAACAGGGTGGGCGTCGAGGTCATGTAGTCGAAGCGCGACAGCACCTCGTAGAACTCGATGGCGCGGCCGTCGGGGTCGTCCTCATTGAGGGCGAGGCCCATCGCCACCCGCATAAAGAAGGTCTGCGGCAGTTCCAACCGGGTGCCCTGGTAGTGCAGGAAGTAGCGGTCGTAGAGGGTCTGCAGCCCCAGGTAGGTGAACAGCTTGTCGCGCTCCGGCTGCAGGGCCCGGGCCAGGCGATCCAGATCATAGCTGAGCAGATTTTCGGCGAGCAGTTCGTGGCCGACCCCGGCGGCGATAACGGCCTTGAACAGAGCGGGGTAGTCCTCGTCCCGATAGTGGCCGGCAGCGGCGGTTTGCAGGCCGAGCCCGGCGCTCACCTCGCCCCACAGGGTATCCAGCAGGAGCCGGGCGCTGACCTGGGAATAACCCGGCTCGGTCTCGATCAGGGGGCGCGCCGCCATCACCATGGCGGTGCCGACGTCGCCCGCCTTCATGCCGTTGTACAGGGATCTGCGGGCGCTGGCCAGCAATCGCGCCGGATCGACGTCGGCAATGCCGGCGCAGGCCCAGCGGATGATCCGCTCGACGTCGCCGAGATCGAGGCGGCGCTCGCTGCCGTCGGCCGCCACCAGGGTGATGGTCCCGGCGGCGGTGGCCGGCGGGGCGGCGGCGCGCTTCTGGTTATGCTCCTCCCGGTAGAGTACGTAGGCCCGCGCCACCTTCTGGAAGCCGTGGCGCATCAGGCCCAGTTCCACCTGGTCCTGGATGTCCTCGATATGGACGCTGCCGCCGGGAGGCAGGCGGCGCCGGAGGCGCGCGGCGATGTCCCCGGTGATCTCCGCCACGGTGGTCTTGACCCGCGCCGAACCGGAGGCCTCCTGGCCCTCCACCGCGAGGAAGGCCTTGGTGAGGGCGATGGCGATCTTGGAATCGTCGAAGGGCACGGCGTTGCCGGTGCGCTTGATCACCTGCAATGCCGGGGCGGCAGGGGTGGAGCTGTCGGGGGTGAGATTGTCGAGGGGGCTGGAAACAGCTGCTGCAAGGTCTGACATGAGAAGGTCCCGTCTGTTGATTCATCCGCGAAATCGTCAGCTTCGCGAGCAACAGGGCGGTACGGGCCTTGAACGGGACGGCGGGCCGCACCCCCTGTCCCGATCGCGAAGACTGAGAGGTTATCCGCTGGCAGGTCTTCGGACTTGGGAGCGCGGCCCTGTGAATAGCCATTCCTGTGAATGGCAGGCGGGCCACCTACGGCGACGGTTTCCCGTTCACTGAACCCTCGGCAATCCACCGGGTCCAATCAACAGTACCTGGGCAGAGCCCCTGTCGCTTTCGTTCTCCAATACCGCTGCGCGTCAGTCCCGGATTCACACCGGGTTCCCTTTTCAGAACCCTCAGAAAACACAAAATATAAGGGATCAACCAGCTTTTAGTAGCATATATTGTGTTTTCCGGGTTGTAAAGGCCGCTCGGGCCAAGCTCGCCGAGAAAGCTGGCCGAGACCTGCGAACAGGCGGCAAACGGCTGCCCATGACAAATAAATGTCATCTGCCTGGGTTATCGTCCAGCATGACGAGCTCGCAGGTACCCGGGCTCGCTCCGTAGACAACGCCCCTGGCCGCCTAACAGCTAATGAGTCAATGGATGCCATATATCGAAAGAGCACACTACAGCCAGTTGATCGAACTGCTCCGCCCCCTGCTCATCATGCTGATGTGCTGGGCCCACATCCCCTTTATCTACGGGTACGGCAGTGCTTCCCTGAGCGAGCCCCAGACACTGCTCGGCCCTTTCTTTCGCGATGTGATTTCCCGTGGCGCCGTGCCGGTATTGACGGTGATCTCCGGCTACCTGGCGTACTACTCCTTCAACAGGAAATCCTACCTGCGGTTTGTCGGCGACAAGACAAAGCGGGTGTTCCTGCCTTTCGTGCTGTGGAACCTTATCCTGCTGGGCCTGCTCTGGGCTCTCTTCCGCTACGGCGGCTATGTGCTCAACGAGGAGGTCGTGGCCATTGAAAACCGCAACGACGTGCTGCGGGCCGTGCTCGGCATCAATCGCCTGCCGATCAACCAGCCGCTTTACTTCCTCCGCGATCTGTTCCTGATCTCGCTGTTCTGCCCGCTGTTCCAGTTGCTGGCCCGGCATTACATCAGCGCCCTGCTGTTTGCCATGCTCTGTACCGGCTATGCGCTCACCACCCTCACTCCGCACCTGTTCACCTATGGCGTGATGTACCGAAGCGACATGGTGTTGTTCTTCTTTATCGGCTTTCTGTTTGCCCGCAGCGGGTTTTCCCTGCCGCAGGCGACACCGCGGGAGGTGGCCGCCGGGCTGGCCCTGCTGGCGGTTTTCTGCGCTGCCACCACCCTCTACCTGGGCGCGACCAATCCCGATATCGATCTCTACCTCAAGGGCAGAACGCTGTTTGCCCTCGGCTTCCTCGTCCTGCTGCCCTGTTTCATGAGCGGCCTGCTGGCGGTGCGCGACAGCCGTTGCGGCCGCTTTTTGCGCGCCATCAGCCCCTATTCATTTATCGTCTTTCTCAGCCATTTCATCCTGATCTACGGCTTTTTCGAGTTGCAGAAGCGCACCGGCTTTTCCCTCGACAATCGGAGCCCGCTGCTCAAGCAGGCGATTTTCGTGGCGATCTACAGCGCGGCCTGTCTGTGTTTCGGCGTGCTGCTGAAAAAAACCTACCTGCAACTCGGAAGTTTCAGCAGCCTCGCCTGGCAGGCATGGCGGCACGGCCGCCAGCCCGGCTAGCGCGCCGTCGCCGGCTGGTCCGGCTGGCGGCGCAGAATTTCCAGTTCCTGCGCGAACCCTGTCTTGTCCCGCGGCGATACCAACACACTCCTGCCCCGGCCATAATCTATACGCAGCCGGTCCAGAGACAGCGCCGGGCCGGACGACGCCCTGCCGGAAGGGGTGACCGCAGAGATCTTCGCCACCGGAACGACCCAGCGAAAAGGCCCGCTGCGCACCTGCAAGGTATCGACGCTGAGAACATAGTAGGTTGCCACAAGGATCCACAAAGGCAGCACCGCCCCCACCAGCCACAACAGCAGCGCGATCCAGGTCGCCCCCGGCGTCGCCGAGGCCTGCACCCGGGCGCCGGCAAGGGCGCACACCGCGATGGCGGCGACGAGAGTGGCAGCCAGCCACGGATCGATTTTGGAACGGTAGATTCTTGTCCGCTGAATGTTCGTCATACCTGGTAGCTGCTCGTCATTGGTAGCCGTTCATCATAAACAAATAGTCACTCCCGGGCCCATGGCCATGGGCCGTGGCGCCTGTCGAAATCCGCTCACCGACCCAATCCAAGCGCCCGGCACCAGCCAATCCGCCTGTCTCCGGCTGGGGTTCATCTCTCCCCCGTTTTATCCAGCGCGAAATCATAAGGCGCGAAATGCTGCTGGTTGCTGTCCACCGTCAGCGCCTGCCCGGCGGGCGGAAAGGCGCGCTGCGGGCAGCCCTGGCGGGGGCAGACCCGGCAACCCGGGCCGATCGGGGTGACCAGGGCCTTGCTGGTGAGATCGAGGCCATCGGCATACACCAGGCGGTGGGCGTGCTCCAGCTCGCAACCCAGGCCCACCGCGAAGCGCTTGGCCATGGCGCGGTAGCTGCCGCCCCCCTGGCTGACCTTGCAGGCGATGCAGAAGTACAGCTGGCCATCGGGCATCTGCGCCACCTGGGTGAGAATCTGGCGGGGTGCTGCAAAGGCTTCATGGACATTCCACAGCGGGCAGGCGCCGCCGGTACGGGCGAAATGGAAACTGGTGGCGCTCTGGCGCTTGGAAATGTTGCCGGCCTGATCGACCCGCACAAAATAGAACGGCACGCCCCGCAGCCCCTGGCGTTGCAGTGTGCTGAGCCGGTGGCAGACCTGCTCGGTGCTGACATCGAAGCGGGTCTGCAGCGCCTCGATATCGTAGCGCAGCTGCTCGGCGGTGCCGAGAAACTGGCGGTATGGCATCAGCAAGGCCCCGGCGAAATAGTTGGCCAGCCCGATGGCCGCCAGCCCCCGGGCCTGGTCGCTGTGGAAGGAAGCCCCCCGGCACAGCTCGTCGAGCAGCGGCTGGTATTCGCAGAAGGCGATCTGGCTGGCCATCTGGAAGGTTTGCTGGGCGCGGGTCAGCTGCGTCGCCAGCACCAGCCGCCGCGCCGCGGGGTCGAAGGTGCGGATCACGCCGCTGTCCGGCTGCTCGGCGATGTCGACACGGATCGCCAGTTGCTGCTGCAGGTACTCCCGCAACTGGCGATGCAAGCCGGGGACATCAAAGCCCTGCTGTTTGAACAGGCTCTCCGCCGCCCGGTCGAGCTCGTCAATATGGTTGTTGCGCTGGAAGAAGAAATCCCGCACCTCCTCGTGGGGCAGCGGGTTGAGATGGGGACGGTGCTGTTCGCCATAGAAGCGGCTGACCAGCTGTTCGTGCTCCTCCCGCAACCTCGCGTAATGGCTGTACAACTGACTGAAAGTGGCCGCCAGCTCGGGCTGCTGCTGGACGAAGGATTGCAGATCCTGCCAGTTGACGGCGCTGCCGGCGAGGGCCGGATCTTTCAGCGCCTGATGGATGTCGGCGGTGAGCTGGTCGTCGCTGTCGTCGGAAAACCGGCCGACGTCGACATTGAAGGCGCCGGCGATGCGGATCAGCACCGCGGCGGTAATCGGCCGCTGGTTGTTCTCCAACTGGTTCAGATAGCTGTGGGAGATGCCCAGCCGCTCCGCGCACTGGAGCTGGGTCAGCACGTGCTGCTCCCGCAGCCGGCGCAGCCGCGGCCCTATGAACAATTTCTTCGCCATGATGCCGGAGTTCCTCCGCTGCCTGCAGGCTCGGGAAATTTGCAAACATTTGCAATATTGCTCGCACCCCTGCAAATAAATTTGATTACAAACCATTTAACATCAATAGCTTATGTTGTTTTGCAAGGTTTGCAAGTAGCCTATGGGCGAATCGTCCAACCCGAGGCAGCAAGGAACCCTACTATGCAAAACCACGAAGTGCGGGTGTATCCCTCCAAAGAACCGCTCGCCAGGCAAGACCAACTGGCCTGGAAAATCGCCGCCATGGCCGCCGACCCGGTGGCGGTGGACGACGACGTCGTCGAGATGGCGATCAACCGCATCATCGACAATGCCGCCGTGGCGCTGGCCGCGATCAATCGCCGGCCGGTGGCCAATGCCCGCGCCATGGCCCTGGCCCACCCCCACTCCAGCCATCCCGGCGCCGCCGGCGCCACCCTGTTCGGCCTCCCCGGGAGCGTGCGTGTCAGCCCGGAATGGGCCGCCTGGGCCAACGGCACCGCGGTGCGCGAGCTCGACTTCCACGATACCTTCCTGGCCGCCGACTACTCCCACCCCGGCGACAATATCCCGCCGCTGCTGGCGGTGGCGCAGCAGGCCCGGCGCAGCGGCGCCGACCTGATCCGCGGGCTCGCCGCCGCCTATGAAACCCAGATCAACCTGGTGAAGGCGATCTGCCTGCACCAGCACAAGATCGACCATATCGCCCACCTCGGCCCCTCCGCCGCGGCCGGCATCGGCGCGCTCCTCGGGCTCGACACCGACGTGATTTACCAGGCGATCCAGCAGGCCCTGCACACCACCATCAGCACCCGCCAGTCCCGCAAGGGCGAGATCTCCAGTTGGAAGGCCTATGCCCCCGCCCACGCCGGCAAGCTGGCCATCGAGGCCGCTGACCGCTGCATCCGCGGCGAAGGCGCGCCGTCACCCATCTACGAGGGCGAAGACAGCGTGATCGCCTGGGTCCTCGACGGCCCGGACGCCCGCTACAGCGTGCCGCTGCCCACCCCCGGCGAAAGCAAGCGCGCCATTCTCGACAGCTACACCAAGGAGCACTCGGCGGAATACCAGAGCCAGGCGCTGATCGACCTGGCGTTTTCACTGCGGGAGAAGATCACCGATTTCGACGCCATCAGCGAGATCGTCATTCACACCAGCCACCACACCCATTACGTGATCGGCACCGGCGCCAACGATCCGCAGAAGATGGACCCCAATGCCTCCCGCGAGACTCTCGACCACTCCATCATGTACATCTTCGCCGTCGCCCTGCAGGACGGTCGCTGGCACCACGTGGACTCCTACGCCCCGGAACGCGCCGCCCGCGCCGACACCGTGCGCCTGTGGCACAAGATCCGCACCGTGGAAGACCCGGCCTGGACCGAGCGCTACCACGCACAGGATCCGAACGTCAAAGCCTTCGGTGGCCGGGTGGAAATCCGCTTCGCCTCCGGCGATGTACTGGTCGATGACCTGGCGGTGGCCAACGCCCACTCCCTCGGCGCCAGGCCCTTCGGCCGGGCGGACTATATCCGCAAGTTCACCACCCTGGTGGAGGGCATCGTGTCCCCCGCCGAGCAGAACCGCTTCCTGACCCTGGTGCAGCAATTGCCGAATCTCACCGGCAGCGAGCTGGCCGGCCTCACCGTGACAGCCGACCTGATCGACCTGCAATACGCGCAGCCCGACGGCCGCGGTATTTTCTGAGTGTTTATTCGCGGTGCGGTACCCGAAGCGCGATGCCCGGCAACCCCGCCGGGGCATCGCGCCAACCACCGCAACAGCAGATTGCAAACAAGCTTTGAGTGAGGACGACATGCTCAACATCACCGCCGACGCACGGCAAAAGCGCGCGCAATTCCGCCAGCAACTGACCAGTGGCCGGCTGCTGCAGCTGCCGGGGGCCTTCTCGCCCCTGGTCGCCCGCCAGATCGAACAATTGGGATTCGACGGCATCTACATCTCCGGCGCCGTGCTGGCGGCGGACCTCGGCTATCCCGATATCGGCCTGACCACCCTTACCGAGGTGTCCCAGCGCGGCTACCAGATCAGCCGCGCCACCAACCTGCCCAGCCTGATCGACGTGGATACCGGCTTCGGCGAGGCCATGAGCATGGCGCGCACCATTTTCGAGCTGGAAAACCTCGGCCTCTCCGGCTGCCACCTGGAGGACCAGGTCAACCCCAAGCGCTGCGGCCACCTCGATGGCAAGCAACTGGTGGCCACCGCCACGATGGTGCAACGCATCCGCGCCGCGGTGGACGCCCGCCGCGACCCCGACTTCCTGATCATGGCGCGCACCGACGCCAGGGCCAGCGAGGGGCTGGAGGTGGCGATCGAGCGGGCCAGAGCCTATGTCGCCGCCGGCGCCGACGCCATCTTCCCCGAGGCGCTGCACGACCAGCGCGAGTTCGAGGCGTTCCGCAAGGCCATCGATGTACCGTTGCTGGCCAATATGACCGAGTTCGGCAAATCCCGCCTGCTCGACCGCCAGACCCTCGAAAACCTCGGCTTCAACCTGGTGATCTACCCCGTTTCGACCCTGCGCAGCGCCATGGGCGCCAGCGAGCGCCTGCTCAAGGCCATTCGCGACAGTGGCAGCCAGCAGCCGGTGGTCGACGCCATGCAGACCCGCGCCGAGCTCTACACATTATTGCAGTACGCCGAATACAACCAGTTCGACCAAAGCCTGTTCAATTTTCACGTCAGCGATGCGGCCCAACCGAGTGCGGCCCAACCGGATACAGAGGAAGAGTGACATGAACAACGATACCCACAATGGTCTCGACATCAAATACGGCCTCGCCGGGGTGGTGGTGGACGATACCGCCATCTCCAAGGTGATGCAGGAAATCAACTCGCTGACCTACCGGGGCTACCCGGTGCAGGAGCTGGCCGGGCAGTGCAACTTTGAAGATGTCGCCTATCTGCTGTGGAACGGCGAGCTCCCCTCCCCGACCGAAAAACAGGCCTTCAGCGCCCAGGAGCGGATTCAGCGGGACATCAGCCAGAACCTGATCTCCCAGTTGCAGAAATTCCCCGATACCGCGCATCCCATGGACGCGGTGCGCACCGCCGTCAGCCTGCTGGCCCTCGAGGATAGCGAAACCGGCGACAGCAGCCTCGATGCCTCGCGACGCAAGGCGCTGCGCCTTTTTGCCCGGCTCCCCACCGTGGTCGCGGCGCTGTTCCGCCAGCGCCGCGACCAACCGCGCATCGCTCCCCGGGTCGACCTGTCCTATGCCGAGAACTTCTTCCATATGTGCTTCGGCGCCGTGCCGGAGCGGGAAGTGGTCGACTGCTTCGAGCAATCCCTGGTGCTCTATGCCGAGCACAGCTTCAACGCCTCGACGTTCACCGGGCGGGTGGTGATGTCCACCGAATCCGACATCTACAGCGCGGTGACCGCCGCCATCGGCGCCCTGAAAGGCCCCCTCCACGGCGGCGCCAACGAAGCGGTGATGCACACCATGCTGGAGATCGGCACGCCGGAAAACGTCGCTCCCTGGCTGGATGACGCCCTGGCGCGAAAGCGCAAGATCATGGGCTTCGGCCACCGGGTGTACCGCAGCGGCGATTCCCGGGTGCCGACCATGAAGCAGGCTTTTCTCAAGATGGCGGCGATCCGCAACGATCACACCTGGTCCGGCATCTACGAAGCGCTGGAAGTGGAGATGATCCGGCGCAAGAACATCTACCCCAATCTGGATTTTCCGGCGGGGCCGGCCTACTACCTGATGGGCTTCGATATCGACTTCTTCACGCCGCTGTTCGTCATGTCGCGCATCACCGGCTGGACCGCTCACTTCATCGAGCAGCAGCAGAACAACCGCCTGATCCGGCCCCTCAGTGCCTACCGCGGACCGGAAGAGCGGCACCTGCCGGTGTAGGGCGGAGCGCGGGATTGCTGCGCCGCCCCATCCCCATTAGTCCTGCGGAGCTTTTGCCCGATGTTCAGCAAAGTGCTCTTCAGTAGAGTCCCCTCAACAAAAGGCCATTCGACAAAGTGCTCTTCAATAAAGTGCTCGTCGCCAACCGCGGCGAAATCGCGGTGCGTATCATCAAAACCCTGACCCGCCTCGGTGTCGGCAGCGTCGCGGTGTACTCCGAGGCCGACCGCGACAGCCCCCATGTGCATCTGGCCGACGAAGCCGTCGCCATCGGTCCGGCTCCGGCCCGCGACAGCTACCTGCAGGGCGCGCGCATCATCGCCGCCGCCCGGCAGACCGGCGCCGGCGCGATCATCCCCGGTTACGGATTCCTCTCGGAAAACGCCGGGTTTGCCGAACAGTGCGCCGCCGCCGGCCTCGTCTTTGTCGGCCCCACTCCCCGGCAGATCCGCGATTTTGGTCTCAAGCATACGTCCCGGGAGCTGGCCCACCAGGCCGGGGTGCCGCTGACCCCGGGTACCGGCCTGCTCGCCGATGTCGGCGAAGCCCTGGCCGCCGCCGAGCACCTCGGCTACCCGGTGATGCTGAAAAGCACCGCGGGTGGTGGCGGGATCGGCATGACCCGCTGCGACGATGCCGCCCAGTTGGCCGCCGCCTTCGACACCGTCCAGCGCCAGGGCCTGAATTACTTCGGCAACAGCGAACTGTTCCTCGAACGCTATATCGCCAGCGCCCGCCATCTCGAGGTGCAGATCTTCGGCGACGGCCGCGGCAACGTCATCGCCCTGGGCGAGCGGGACTGCTCCCTGCAACGCCGCAACCAGAAGGTCGTGGAGGAAACCCCGGCGCCGGGCATCAGCCCGGCGCGGCGGCAATCCCTGCTGGACGCCGCCGTCAGCCTGGGGCGCAGCGTCGGCTACCAATCGGCGGGCACCGTGGAGTTCATCTACGATACCGCCAGGGATGACTTCTACTTTCTCGAAGTCAACACCCGGCTGCAGGTCGAGCACCCCATCACCGAGATGGTCACCGGGATAGACCTGGTGGAGTGGATGGTGCGCACCGCCGCCGGCGAACCGCCGGATTTTGCCCAATTGGCCATTCGCCCCGTCGGAGCGGCCATGGAAGTGCGGATCTACGCCGAAGATCCGGCAAACCAGTTCCTGCCATCCCCCGGCACTCTCACCCGGGTGCGGTTCCCAGCGGATATTCGGCTCGACGGCTGGGTCGGCGACGGCACCGTGGTCTCCCCTCACTACGATCCGATGCTGGCCAAACTCATCGTCCATGGCCACGACCGGGTGGATGCCCTGCTGCGCCTGCGCCGTGCCCTGGCGGCGACGCGCCTCGAAGGCATCGCCACCAATCTCGCCTATCTGCGCCAGGTGGTGCATGGCGATCTGTTCACCAGCGGGCAGATGACCACCCGGGCGCTGGACAGCTTCGTTTTCCCGCCGCCCGGGGCACCACCAGTGCCCCCGACCACGCTCAAGGTGCTCCAGGCCGCCATCGACCAGCACCTCAGGCGGGCATCCTGACAACTCCGCCATCTCGTCATTCCAGCCCAGAGAATCAAGGATCTTCAATGAGCGATACCTCGCCACCCGCCGTCCGACATCCCGCTCAACACCCGCGACGCCCCCTGGGCATCACCGAAGTGGTACTGCGCGACGCCCAGCAATCGCTGCTGGCCACCCGCCTGCGCATCGACGATATCCTGCCGGTCGCCGAGCGCCTCGACCGGGTGGGCTATTGGTCCATGGAGAGCTGGGGCGGCGCCACCTTCGACGTCTGTATCCGCTACCTTGGCGAGGACCCCTGGGACCGCCTGCGGGCGATCAAGGCGGCGATGCCCAACACTCCCCAGCAGATGCTGCTGCGCGGCCAGAATATCCTCGGCTACCGCCACTACGCCGACGATGTGGTCGACGCCTTCGTCGAGCGCGCCGCGGTCAATGGCATCGACGTGTTCCGCATCTTCGATGCCATGAACGATGCCCGCAACATGGCCATGGCGATCAGTGCCGTCAAGAAACAGGACAGGCATGCCCAGGGCACACTCTCCTATACCCTGAGCCCGGTGCACAACCTGCAGCTGTGGCTCGACCTGGCGCGGCGGCTGGAGGACATGGGCGCCGACAGCCTGTGCATCAAGGATATGGCCGGTCTGCTGAGCCCCGCCCGGGGTTACCAACTGGTCGCCGCCCTGAAACAGGCGGTGGAACTGCCCATCCACCTGCAGTGCCACGCGACCACCGGGCTGTCTACCGCCACCTATCTGAAGTGCCTCGAGGCTGGTATCGACAACGTCGACACCGCGATCTCGTCGATGTCGATGACCTACGGCCACTCGCCCACCGAGACCCTGGTGGCGATCGCCGAGGAGAGCGGCCGGGCCACCGGGCTCGACCTGCCCGCGCTGGAGGACATCGCCGGCTATTTCCGCCGGGTGCGGAAAAAGTACGCCCGCTTCGAAGGCTCCCTCAAGGGCGTCGACTCCCGCATCCTGGTGGCCCAGGTGCCCGGCGGCATGCTCACCAACATGGAAAATCAACTGCGTGAGCAGAACGCCGCCGACCGCCTCGACGAGGTGCTCGCCGAAATCCCCCGGGTGCGCAAGGACCTCGGCTACCTGCCCCTGGTAACGCCCACCTCGCAGATCGTCGGCACCCAGGCAGTGCTCAATGTACTGAAGGGCAGGCCCTACGAAGCCATCACCCGCGAGACGGCGGCGGTGCTCAGGGGCGAATACGGCGCCACCCCGGCCCCGGTGGACAGCGCCCTCCAGCAGCGAGTACTGGCCGGTCAGCAGCCCCTCAGTGGCCGCCCCGCCGACCGGATTCCCGCCGAAATGGCCAGCCTGGCAGCGGAACTCCAGCAGCTCGCCCGCGAACACGGCCTGACCCTCAGAAGCGGCGACGAACAGCTCGACGACGTGTTGATCTATGCCCTGTTCCCCCAAGTGGGGCTGCGCTTCATCGAAAACCGTGGCAATCCGGCGGCCTTCGAACCCGCTCCCGACGGCGACACCGCAGCCACTCCGGCGACCGCAACCGGGACAACGGTGTACACCGTCACGGTCGAGGGCCGGGACTACACCGTAGCGGTGGGCAATGGCGGGGAAATCAACGGCATCGCGCCGCTGTCGACAGCCTCCCACAGCGATAAGCCGGCTGCGGGTGGCGCCGCCGACTCCGGCGATCTCATCGCCGCCCCCCTGGCCGGCACCATCGTCAAGATCCAGGTGGCCGCGGGAGATGCGGTCAGCCATGGCCAGCCGCTGCTGGTCATGGAGGCCATGAAGATGGAATCGATCCTCAGCGCCCCGCGCGCCGGCGTGATCGACAGCATCAGCGTGGCCGCTGGGGATGCGGTGCGGACAGGCGAGACCGTCATCCGGCTTCGCCCCGCGGCAACCCGCGGCGGCTAACACTCGCGACCGACCAGGAGCACAGACACCATGCCGGCAACGCACAGTGAACAGGTTCTGTCATCGTTCGCCCGCCAGACCATCGCCCGCATCCCGTTGCTGGAGTCGATGCAGGTCAGCTTCACCCGTTTCACCGGCTGCACCCTGCGGGTAGACATGCCGCTGGCGCCCAATATCAATGACAAGAACACCGGCTTTGGCGGCAGTATCGCCGCCCTCGCCACCACCTGCGGCTGGGCGATGGTGTCGCTGCTGCTCGAAGACGTTGGCCGCCAGTGCCAGGTGGTGATCGTCGAAAGCCGTATCTGCTACCTGGCGCCGGTCACCGGCAATTGCTATGCCGAGACCTCCGTTTGCGAAGAGGATAAGTACAGCTTCATGGAACGGATCGCCAGACGCGGCAAATCCCGCATCGAGCTCTCGGTTGCGGTGATGCAGGATGGAGTTCCCGCGGCGGAATTTACCGGCAGTTATTTCGTCAAGGAGGCCGCGCCCTGAAACCGGACGATCGCGCGATGTCACACTCCTTGACTTGAGTTTGGCGACACTGTGAGGCCGCCGCCCCGGCTATTCCTGCTGGCCTGATGTCCGGCGGGGCGTTATCCTGCACCCCGCGATCCTGCCCGCCCAGTAGAAATCCAGGAGCACTGCATGAGCAAAGGCATAGAATTCGAAGACACCAGGATGTGTACCAGCGACGTACTGGTGCAGGTGCTGCAAAACATCAAGACGGAGCAAATCACCCTCAGGGACATCATGAGCCTGCTGGGTGAACAGGGGCTCCTGTTGATCTGCGCGCTGATGTCGCTGCCGTTTCTGTTCCCCGTGTCGATCCCCGGGGTATCGACGGTGTTCGGCGCGGGGATCGTGTTGATCGCCTTCGCCATCACCATAAACCGCCTCCCCTGGCTGCCGGCCTTCGTCGTCGACAAGAACCTGGAGGCGCGGAAGCTGATCCCGGTGCTGGAGCGCGGCGTCAAGTTCCTGCGCCGTATCGACCGCTACATCAAGCCGCGCCTGACCGCGCTGACCACCGGCGCCCTGATCAACCGGCTGAACGGCCTGGCGCTGATGACCTCCGGCATATTGCTGATGCTGCCACTGAGTTTCATCCCGTTTTCGAACACCATCCCCGGGGTCGCGATACTCATGCTGTCCAGCGGGATTTCCCAGCGCGACGGCCTGCTGGTCATACTCGGCTACCTGCTGATGGTGGCAACCATGCTGTATTTCAGCGCCATCGCCTATGCCGCCTATATGGCGGGGCAAGCCCTGCCGCTATTGGGGTAAGCGAGCTCCCCCAAGTGCCTTGACAGGCCCCAGACCGTCCGCATATCTGTTAAGGCCCGTTCAAAATTTCTCGAAAGGCTCGTTAAGCCCCATAGGGTGTGCTGAGGCACGAAGCGCACCGGGATTGCTTCCAGCCTGTGGTGCGCTTCGTGCCTCAGCACACCCTATCATGGGGAATATCGCCTGCCGGAAAGACCTGAACAGGCTCCCAGGTCAGTACCCTCAGCCCCGCTCCCGCAATACCCCGGCCGCGGCGATCATGTTTTCCAGCGCCGGCGTCACCTCGGCCCAGCGCCGGGTCTTGAGCCCACAATCCGGGTTCACCCACAACCGCTCGGCGGGGATTTTCGCGGCGGCCTTCTTCATCAGTTCGACCATGGCGTCGACCCCGGGAATATTCGGGGAGTGGATGTCGTATACCCCCGGACCGATGGCGTTGGGATAGTGGAACTCGTCGAAGGCATCGAGCAACTCCATGGCCGAGCGCGAGGTTTCGATGGTGATCACGTCGGCGTCCAGTCCGGCGATGGCGGCCATGATGTCGTTGAATTCCGAGTAGCACATATGGGTGTGGATCTGGGTGTCGTCGGCCACGCCGTTGGCGCTGATCCGGAAGGCCTCGACGGCCCAGTCCAGGTAATCGTGCCACTGGGCGCGGCGCAGCGGCAGCCCCTCCCGCAGGGCGGGCTCATCGATCTGGATGATGCCGATGCCGGCCCGCTCCAGATCCAGCACCTCGGCACGGATCGCCAGGGCCAGTTGCAGGCAGGTATCGCGGCGCGGCTGGTCGTCCCGCACGAATGACCAGTTGAGCAGGGTCACCGGGCCGGTCAACATGCCTTTCATCGGTTTGTCGCTGAGAGACTGGGCAAACCGGCTCCAGACCACCGTCATCGGCTCGGGGCGCGATACGTCGCCGTAGATCACCGGCGGCTTCACGCAGCGCGAACCGTAGGACTGCACCCAACCGAAGCGGGTGAACACATAGCCTTCCAGTTGCTCGCCGAAGTATTCCACCATATCGTTGCGCTCCGCCTCGCCGTGGACCAGCACGTCGAGCCCGAGACGCTCCTGTTCGCGCACGCAGTGCTCGATTTCCCGTTCCATCGCCTGCCGATAGCTTTCCCCGTCCAACTCGCCCTGGCGCAACAGGGCGCGGGCCTGGCGAATCTCCGGCGTCTGCGGGAAGGAGCCGATGGTGGTAGTGGGGAACGCCGGCAGGTTGAACCGCCGATGCTGTTTTTCGGCCCTCGCCGGGTAATCCGAGCGGCGCTGTCCCAGGTCGGGGACGATGCCGGACACCGCTTGCTCGACCGCCGGATCGTGTACCCGCCGCGACTGGCGGCGGCTGTCGATCGCCCCCGCATTGTCTGCCAGCGCCCCGGCCACGGCGTCGCGTCCCTCGCCGAGCCCCCTGGCCAGCACGTCCAGCTCATCCAGTTTTTGCTGGGCGAACGCCAACCAGGATTTTATTTCCGGATCCAGCGCCGTTTCACTGTCGAGGTCCACCGGCACGTGGAGCAGCGAACAGGACGGCGCCAGCCACAGGCGTTCCTGCAATTGCCGGTAGACGGGCTCCAGCCAGTCCAGCTCGGCGTTGAGGTCGGTCTTCCAGATATTGCGGCCATTGATGACCCCGAGGGAGAGGATCTTGTCCGGCGCCAGCCGCTCGACCACGGCCCCCACCTCGTCCCTGGCGTTGACCGCATCCAGGTGCAAGCCCTGCACCGGCAGGGAAAGTGTCAGCTCCAGGTTATCGGCCAGCTTGCCGAAGTAGGTGGCCAGCAGCAACTTGACGCCACTGTCGGCCAGGTACTGGTACGCCTTGCGGTAAGCCTGCTGCCAGGCCGCACTCAGCTCCGTCACCAGTGCCGGTTCGTCGATCTGCACCCAGTCCACGCCCTGTTGCGCCAGTGCCTGCAATAATTGACGGTACACAGGCAGCAGCCGCTCCAGCAGGGCGAGCTTGTCTTCGCCATCGCGGCTTTTGCCGAGCCACAGATAGGTGAGCGGGCCGATGATCACCGGCTTGGGTTTGACGCCGAGCTGGCGCGCTTCGGCAAGCTGGCCGATCAGCCGCGCCGGGTCGAGGGCAAAGGTGGTGGCGGCGGAAAACTCCGGCACGATGTAATGGTAGTTGGTGTCGAACCACTTGGTCATTTCACCGGCGGCGACCACTGTTTGCGCGCTGTCGGCAGGCGCCCGGCCGCGGGCGATGCGGAAATAGGTGTCCAGGGCGCTGCCGGGCAGGTTGCGGACCCGCTCGGGGACATTGCCGAGGGTGATGCCCATGTCCAGTGCCTGGTCGTAGAGGGCAAAGTCGCCGACTGGCGCGAGATCCAGGCGAGACTGCTGCTGCCAGTGGCGGCGGCGCAGATCGGCGGCCACCTGCTCGAGCTCGGCGGCAGTGGTCGCGCCCTGCCAGCAGGATTCCAGGGCGAATTTCAATTCCCGCCGTGCGCCGATACGGGGAAAGCCCAGATTGTGGGTGGTGACCATGACATGCATTCCTCACTGTTGAAGAATGCCATGCTAGGGCTTCCAACCAATGAATAAAAATGGTAAAAATTCAACATACAATGAATTCTGTTCATGCAAGGCTGTATCCCATGCTGGAACGCTCCCATCTCGCCATCCTTCGCGAAGTCGACCGCCGCGGCACCCTCACCGAGGCCGCCGACAGCCTGTGCCTCAGCCAGTCGGCACTGAGCCACGCCATCAGGAAACTGGAGCGCCATATCGGCACGCCGGTATGGATCCGTGAAGGCCGCACGCTGAGGCCGACCCAGGCCGGCCGCTACCTGCTCAACCTCGCCAACCGGCTGCTGCCGCAACTGGAACATGCCGAGGCGCTGATGCGCCAGTACGCCGAAGGCCAGCGCGGCACCTTGCGTATCGGCATGGAGTGCCACCCCTGCTACCAGTGGTTGCTGAAGGTGGTGGCGCCGTTCCTGGCGCGCTGGCCCGACGTCGACGTCGACGTCAAGCAGCAGTTCCAGTTCGGCGGCATCGGCGCACTGTTCGGCCATGAGATCGACCTGCTGGTCACCCCCGATCCCTTGTTCAAGCCGGGCCTGCAATTCAGCCCGGTATTCGATTATGAACAGGTGCTGGTGGTGGCCGAGAATCATCGGCTGACAGCCCTGCCCCATGTCGAACCCCAACAGCTCAGCGACGAGATCCTGATCAGCTACCCGGTAGCCATCGAACGCCTCGACATCTACAGTCTTTTCCTGCTGCCGGCGCAATGCAGTCCCCGCCGCCACAAGGAGATCGAGACCACCGATATCATGCTGCAGATGGTCGCCGCAGGTCGCGGCGTTGCGGCATTGCCCGGCTGGTTGGTGGCGGAGTACAGCGACAGCCTGCCCATCAAGGGTATTCGCCTCGGCGCGGATGGCATCCAGAAGCAGATTTTCGTCGGCACCCGCACCGAGGATACCGGCACCGATTACCTCCGCAGTTTTGTCGAGCTGGCACGCGACTGCGATTGGGCAGGCCGGTGACCGGTCGGTCGGCCACCAGGCACCGTACTGATCCGGTCCGGCGGCCCCGGTTTGACCTTCACCGAGCCGCGCCTATACAATCCGCCCCCTGCATCAGGTGCCTGCTCACCCATCCCACAACGCCGGGATGGTTTGGAACAGGTTAAACGGGAAGTGTGGTGCGTCCGGGCAACTTTTTTGAAGTGGCCGCCCGCGACAAGACCTCCGCTGCCCCCGCAACGGTAAATGATCTTTCCACAGGATGGATCACAAGCCCGAAACCGGCCTGGTGATGACGCCGCTCGCGTCATCACAGTGTGCAGTCGCTATGACGATGAAGCGGAGGGCTTCACGATGGTGGACTTGCCGCGCCGTTCTGTGGCCATCCATTTCTGTTCCCCCCTCCTCTCATACACTCATGCATTTTTATCTGCAGTGATGAAGCGGAGGGCTTCGGCACGCTGATTGATCTCGACCCTGAGAGCGAACAGCCTGTTTCTGACTTCCTCATTCGCACTGCCCAACCTGACGTTTGAGGATTTGCACCGTGTTCACCACTCTGTTCAAACAGCGGCAGCTCGCCGTTGCCGTTGGCGCCTGCCTGCTTTCCGCCTCCGCGATCGCCGACACCGGGGTCATGGAATTGGTTGAAGTCCGTTCCAAGGCCCTGGATACCAAAGGACTCACCCTCGATGCGGAAAACAGTGCCGCCAGCCGCCTCGGCCTGGCGGTGATGGATATCCCCGCCAGCGTCAGTATCGTCAGCAAGGAGGACATCGCGCTCAAAGGGGATTTCTCCGGTCTTGCCGCGGTGACCCGGGCCACCGGTTTCGCCGCCAGCGCCAGCCCGGGCAACGGCGGCACAGGAACCTCGGTGCGCGGCTTCAACGGCCACAACGCGGTGGTGAGCACCTATGACGGCACCCGGCTCTATGTCGGCTCCGGCTCGGTGACCTTCCCCGCCGATACCTGGACGGTGGAGCGGGTGGAAGTGCTGCGCGGCCCCGGCTCCGTCGTCAACGGTGTGGGGGCGATCGGCGCCACCGTGAATTATGTGCCCAAAAAGCCAAACTTCGAGGCTATCGCCAGCGAACTGGCTGTTACTGCCGGCAGCTTCGGCCTGCAGCGCTTCGCCTTCGGTTCCGGCGGGGCGTTGAACGAGACCCTGGCCTTCCGCTTCAATGCCGTCAACCATCGCACCGACGGTTATGTCGACCGCGGCGACGAAGAGCGCACCGCGCTGGCCGGCGCCCTGGTGTTCCGCCCGAGCGACGCCCTCACTCTGCAACTCAGCGTGGATTACGCCGATACCGACGCTTCCACCTACTGGGGCACACCGCTGGTGAACGGTCGCGTTCCCTCCGCCATTCGCCGCAACAACTACAATTCCCGCGATGCGGTGGTGGAATACGAAGACCTGTGGCCGCGGCTGCGCCTCGAATGGCGGATCAACGACCAGGCGCAGCTGCGCAGCGATACCTATTACCTGACCAGCGAGCGCCAATGGAGCAATATCGAAAGCTACAGCTACAACCCCGCCAGTGGCCTCGTCGACCGCTCCGACTACCTTGAAATCCTCCACGAGCAGGAGCAGTTGGGCCACCGCAGCGACCTGCTGTTCGACTTCGACCTCGCCGGCATGGACAACCGGCTGAGCGTCGGCGCCGAGATCAACCGCATCACCTTCAGCCACATCAACAACTCCCCCTATGCCGGTAGCAGCAGTGTCGACCTGCGCAACCCCGTACCCGGCACCTGGGCAGACGCCGATGTCAGCGAGACCACCCGCGACTTCGATACCGATACCCTGCAGTACGCCCTGTTTGTCGACAACGTGCTGAAGATCAACGAACGCTGGCACCTGGTCGCCGGGGTGCGCCACGACCAGATCGACTACGAACGCGACAACCGCGCGCGCAGCAACGGCCGCCCCGCCGGCCGGATCGACAACGACATGTCCGGCACCAGCTGGCGGCTGGGCGGCGTATTCAAGCCCAACGACAACACCAGCCTGTACGCCCAGTACAGCACCGCTGTCGACTCCATCCAGGGGCTGATCAGCTCGTCCAACCCGGATCTGGACCTGGCCGAGGGCGAGCAGTTCGAGGTCGGCGTCAAGCAGCAGTTCCTCGATGGCCGCCTGCAATATACCTTGTCCCTGTTCGATATCGTCAAGAAAGACCTGGTCAGCTCCGATCCCGGCGGCGTACAGCGCCAGATCGGCGAGCAGTCCGCCCGGGGCGTCGAGTTCGAACTGTTCTGGTTGCCGCTGGAATCGCTCAGCGTCGATTTCAACGTCGCCCTGACCGAACCGGAGTACGAGGAATTTGTCAGCGGCAGCAACGATTACAGCGGCAACACCCCCCGCAACGTGCCGGAGGAGACCGCCAACCTGTGGCTGACCTGGCAGGCCACCGGCGCCTGGTCGGTCGCCGGCGGTGTCCGTTACGTGGGCGAGCGCTATCTGAACGACGCCAATACCGCCGAGCTGCCCGCCTACAAAGTGGTGGACGCCACCGTGCAGTGGCAGGTCAACGATGCGCTGCGCCTCAGCCTGCGGGGCAAGAACCTCACCGACACCAACGACTACGTGCTCGCGCCCTACGGCGACCAGTGGATTCTGGGAGATGGACGCAGCGCCGAAATCGGCCTCCACTATGCGTTCTGACGCCCGCATCCTGCGTCATGCCATGACCGCGGCAGGCTAGGCTGTGTCTATCAAACGCTGGCTTTATCTCGGCCACCGCTGGCTGGGCATCGGCCTGTGCCTGTTGTTCGCCATGTGGTTTTTCACCGGCGTGGTGATGATGTATGTGGAATTTCCATCCCTGTCGGAGGACGAACGCCTGTCCGGCCTGCCCGTCATCGACCGGCAAAAGGTGCAGGTGCCAGTCGGCCGGCTGCTCGAGCAAGCCACCGCCGGGGCGGAGATCCGCTCCCTGCGCCTGACCACGGTGCTGGGCCGGCCGGCCTACCTGCTGCGTACCGGCGATGGCACACAACAGGGGCTGTTCGCCGATAACGGCGCGCCGTTTACCAGCGTCGACGCCGGGGACGCACTCACCGCCGCGCAATACCACTACCGCACCGCCACCGGCCGCGAGGCCGCGGCTGCGCAATCCCTGGGCCTGATCGACATGGACCAATGGTCGGTGTCCAGCGGCCTTCATCCCCACCGGCCATTGCACCACGTGGCGCTGAACGACGCCGCCGGCACCGAGTTCTATATCTCATCCCTCACCGGCGAGGTGGTGCGGGATACCAGCGCCCGCGAGCGGGTGTGGAACTGGCTCGGCGCCAACCTGCACTGGATCTACCCGATGGTGCTGCGCCGCCATGGCGAACTGTGGAGCCAGGTGGTGATCGCCCTGTCCCTGCTGGGACTCGGCGCCGTCGTCACCGGCGCCGCGGTCGGCCTGCTGCGGCTGCGCATCCGCAACCCCTACCGGGGCAAGGACATCACCCCCTACCGGGGCATGATGAAACTGCACCATGTTCTCGGGCTCGTTTCCCTGCTGTTTCTCACCACCTTTATGTTCAGCGGGCTGATGTCGATGAATCCCTGGAATGTCTTCACCCCACGGCAGTCCTTCGGCGGACTGCTGGGGGAATTTCGCGGCAACCCGGCAGTGACCGCTGCGTCCCTGATCGGCGCCGAACCGGCCGATCTCCATGAGGTCCTGGCGCAATACCCGGGCACCAAGGAAGTCGTCTGGCAGTGGCTGGCGGGGGATTCCTACCTGGTGCTGGTGGCGGCGCCGTATCAGCGCCAGGTAGTTCCGCCCCACCACCAGACACAGCGCGACCTGGAGCAACTCACCCGCACCCGACTCGACGGCATCATGGCCGGCGCTGCAATGACCGCCGCGACGATCATCGATCGCTATGACAACTATTACTACTCCCACCACCAGCGCTGGCGGCCGCTGCCGGTGCTGCGGATAAAATTCGATGACGACGAACGCAGCTGGTTCCACGTCGACCTGACCACCGGCGAGCTGATCAACCGCCTCACCACCAAGGGGCGCGCGCAACGCTGGCTCTACAACGGCCTGCACAGCCTGGACTTCGCCGTCCTTATCCATCACCGGCCGCTGTGGGATATCATTGTGATCGCGCTCAGCGTGCTGGGGTTGGTGTTCTCCGCAACCAGCGTGCACATTGCCCGGACCCGCCTGCGCCCGAGGGCCAAGCGGCGCCGCCGCAAGGCTGCTCCATAGAGCGCTGGGTGAAGGAGTGGTGCCGGACGATCTGAAGGCAACGCCTGCGGGTTGAGGTTCCGCTAACGAGTAACCTGTAGGTTAGTGAGCGGCGTCGATAGCAAGAGCCGCATTGAACCCGTCGTGAATGGCTGCATGGAGATACCGGGGGCTTTTACTGTCGCCAATCAGTTCCACACGACCCTCGAAACCAGCCTGCTCCAGAGCACTCAGCAGTTCATCCTGAGGAAGGTTGTAGCCAACAAAAATCAGATGATCACCAGCGATAAGCCGAGGCGGCAAGCCCACCAGGGAACTGACCTCGATACTGCCGTCATCGCCAAGCCTCGAGATCAGGCTCTGGCTGTGCAAGGTGAACCGCCCAGTGGCATTGAGCCGACGCAACGCGGGCCGGGCGCGCCACGCTTGCGCCATTGCGGGGGCAAAGTCGGCAAAACGGCAAATAAAATGCACCGTCGCTCCCTGGGCAAGCAGATATTCCGCCACCCCGGCGGCTTCCGCATGGCCCGTATCATCCTCGATCACCACGGTCCTGTCAGCACTGATCCGGACCCGCCCCTCCAGTAAATCGGATACCCCCACCAACAACGGCGGCCGCAGGTTATCGAGTTGAAGCCGGGGAGCAACCAATTGCCAACCGTCCTCCCGCGGCTGCGATCCGGTGGCGAGCAACACCACATCGGGGTTGATGGCGATAATCTCATCGGCATCCAGGTAGGAGCTGGTGTGGACATCGACACCCAGGCGGTACACCTCCGCCTCGAGCCAGTGAATAATGTCGGCGAGGCCGGATAGGTGGGGAATCATCTTGACCAGCTTTACCGCACCGCCGAGATGGGGGGTCGCTTCGTGCAGTTCGACCCGGTGTCCCGCCAGCGCCGCGACCCGGGCAGCCTCGAGGCCCGCCGGCCCTCCACCCACGACCAGGACCTTTTTGCCGCTCCCCGTCGCCGGGGTCATCGCCTCAGCCAACTCTCCTTCCCGCCCCACCTGAACATTGACGGTGCATTGCAGCATTTGGCCGGTAAAAATATTGCCCACGCAAAGCTGGTTGCAGCCGATGCACGGCCGAACCGCGTCAGGCCCTCGCTCCAATGTCTTGCTGACCAGGTGAGGATCGGCAATGGTGGCTCGTGTCATCCCTACCAGATCGGCTTCGCCGGCGGCGATGACTTGCTCTACTTCGTCAAGGGAGCGGAAACGCCCCGACACGATGGTGATCAGCCCGGTGCGTCCCCGCACGCCGCCCACCCAGTCCAGCTCCACGCCAGAGGGAGCATGGAGGGCGGGAATGATCGTCTCCGGGTTGTGGTAGCCACCCATCGACAGATTGACGTAATCGATCAGTCCTTCATCACTGAGCAGGTTCAGGGTATCGACGATTTCGTCAGTCGTCAGACCGCCTTCGAGAGCCTCAGGGCCGAGCCGTACACCGGCGATAAAGCCATCTGATACACGGCTGCGAATCTCGGTGAGAATTTCCCGCAGAAACCGCGCTCGATTCCCGAGACTACCGCCGTATTCGTCGGTGCGCCGGTTACTCCAGGGCGACAAAAACTGCATCACCATATAACCGTGGGATCCGGCCACCTCACAGCCGTGCAAGCCGCCTTTCTCACAGCGCACCGCAGCATTGGCAAAGGCATGCACCAGCTCGCGAATCTGTGCCCGGCTGATTTCCCTGGCGGGCACGCCGGTGAGCATTCCCGGCAAAGCCGAAGGGGCCACTGGCACCGCCCGCCAGTCGGCGTAGATACCGCCACCGTGCCAGATCTGCTGGATCATCCCCATCCCCGTGGGCCCGATGGCGTCCATCAGCTTTTCGTATCCGGGAATGATGTCGTCGCTCCAGCAGTGAATATTCCGGGCCCAGGTGCGGGACGATTGGTGTATCCAGGCCCCCTCAAGAATACTCAGGCCAACGCCACCTCGAGCCCGCTCCAGGTGATAGGCGATCAACGGATCGGAAATGGGTCCATCGGCAAAGGCCGTGGCGTGGGCGGTGCGCACGATACGGTTTTTCAGTGTGAGGCCGCGCATTGTCAGCGGGGAAATGGTGCGGCGATAGGCAGACAGGGCGTTCATGTTTTGTCCTTGCTTGTCGTTATTGGCGCCCGGCGGGCGACACCGCCGGGCAATTCATCCAACGGGCTTAGAACCGGTACCGGACTTCGGCACCAACCATCCTGGGAGGCCCGTAAACCACCGATGTGATGCCGACGAAACTGCCTGACGACGACCCCGCTGTTATGTATTCCTTGTCGAACAGGTTCCGGCAGAAGAAACTGAGATCGATGCTGGACTCAGCCACACCGTTGATGTCGAGGCGCAGGTTGGCAAGACTGTAATCGGGAAGCACGGCTTCGGAAAAGGTAAACTCGTCGGTCCAGTAATAATCCAGGTTGAGCACCACCTTCTCGGCAAACGGCCCCGGAAAGACCTCATAGCGAATCCCGGCCGTATAGCTTTTTCCCGCCGTCAGATCAAAATGGATCTCGTCGCTGGCCACATAGGGCACAAAATCTGCAGGTAGATCAAAGGACCTGGTCCGGGTATCGAGATAATTTGCGCCGAAGGTCACCAGCAGGTTGTTGGTCAGAGAAACCTGCAGGTCCAAATCGATCCCCGACACTTCCGATTTCCCAACATTCAGCAGCAAGGTACCGCCGGCGGGGTCGTCGCTGGCGTTGCAATCGCCATCCGGGGAAACCCCTGGCGGATTGTTTGGATTTGCCGGGTCACAGATGGCTGCAGCTGTCTGTACACCGCTGATCGCGGACTGCACATCCTCGTAACGGCCCACAAAGGCCGAAAGATTCAAGCGCACCCCCACGTCGCCCACTGCCCATTCACTGCGCAGGCCCCATTCGATATCGGTGACGGTTTCCGGCTGGAATGCCTGGTAAGGCTCCAGGCGCCCGGAAAAGGTGGGGCCATTGACACCCCCTGCGCGATAGCCATGGCGACTGACCAGGTAAGTAAACAGGTCATCATTGATCTGCCAGTTCACCCCCACCGACCAGGTCAGCTCCTCCGAGCTTGTGCTGTTGATACTGGTATTGAGCAGATTGCCTTTACTTCTCAGGCAATCGCTCTGACGAGCCACGTCGGATGCGGCGAAAATCGGACCGGCGGCGGTATTGACGCCAGTGCCGGTACAGGATTCGATGTCATCTTCCGTGTAGCGCAGGCCGACTTCCAGTGCCAGGCCCTCCAGCCACTCGCCGAGGTCGTAACTGACATGGCCAAACAGCGCCTGGCTTTCCTCTTCAATAAAATTGTAGGCTGGGCCTGCCACCGGCAACCCGGGAATCTGGGCAAACCCCACTGAACTGCCCTGGGCTCCATCCGGCTTGCTCTGCAGCCAGAATGCCCCCACTAACCAGTCGACCTTGCCGTCGGCAAAATTGCCCCGCAGTTGGAACTCGTTGCTGATCTGTTCCACGGCATCGTTGAGATTAGCTTTAATGTAGGCAACCGGTAATCCGGCGGGCAACAGTCCGGAACCATCGGCGGCAAGCATCCCCATGCCGTCGGTATTCACCACCATGCTGAGCTCGGTCGTGCGATAACCAAAAATGTTCACCACTTCGATATCGCGCCACTGAAACTCGGTGCGGTTGATCAGAGAAGTGCGGCGGTTTTTCTCAACCCCGTAATCAACCACGGCGTTGGATTTGTACGGACCCCAGTGTTTCTGCCGCTGCAACTGTTCCAGGGCGCTGCTCTGCAAACCGAGCTGGCTCAGCAGATCGTCACCGGCGTGTACCTCGCGAATCACTTGTGCGGTACCGCCACTATCGCTTTTGTAGTAATCGAACAGAGTGGTGTTGGAAAGATTTTCCGAAGGCTCCAGCAGCAACGACACTCGAAAGGATTGGTTGTCGACATTGTCAATGTCGCTACCACCGCCAATGTTATCGGTAAAGCCATCCCGCCGGTCGATATCCCCCGCCACCCGCAGGGCGGCCTTGCTATCGACCAGCGGCAGGTTAACGGCGCCCTGGATTTGCCGCTTGTCAAAATCGCCGGCGATGCCGGAAATGTATCCACCCCATTCGTAGGTCGGCGCCTGCGGAGCATACAAAATTGCCCCACCTGTCGTGTTGCGGCCAAATAGCGTGCCTTGGGGACCTTTTAGTACTTCAACGGCACTCAGGTCGTATTGAGGCACGAAACTACCCACAAAAGGATCGGGTACCTCAGCAAAATAACTGACCACTGCGGGAGAGTTCGGTCCAAAGACAGATTTCGACTGGCCGCGAATCTGGTAGATGACGTTTTGTCGGGAACCGGTGCCTGACAGGTACACCCCGGGAGTGCTCATCTGCAGATCCTCAGGTGTTGAGATGCCACCCTCCCTGAGAGTTTCCGCGCCAAAGGCAGTCACTGTGACCGGCGTCGACTGTATATTTTCCTGCGAACGTCGCGCCGTCACCACAATTTCTTCCAGCCCTCCGGTGTTCATATGAGTTGCCACCTCGGCGGCGGCCGGGCCAGTGCAGGAAAGCCCCAACAGGGCGACCAGCAGGCATTTAGGTCGATTAGTCATTTGAGTAATCATGTCGTCCTCTAGTTATCGTTTTGTGGAGCAAAAGCGCAGTCTTGCAGGACCGATCGAGCCGCCGACGTCGTCGGCAACCGACCTGTCGCTACGCCGATTAAAATAATACGATCGTATTATTGACGCAATGATGTTAATTAGACTCGAGGTCAAATAGCCCTCAGACAGCTGGCTTCATTGACCAGAAGGTTTCATTGGGGAGGTAGCAAGGATGGGCGAATGGATCGCGGGTCCGGTCAGCCTCCGAACGGTTCGGAAAAAATGGCGACGAGCATATTGACCGTTTCCCGCCAATAGGCCTGCTCACTGCCGTAGGGGTCCTGCCCGGTGGCGGCCAACCTACGTTTTTCGGCCATGGCGCCCAAAAACAGGTCCGATGCCAGGCTAAATCGAGTGTTGAATACTTCGACAGGCAATCCTGGAAACAAAGTCAACAGGCGCTTGTGAATCTCCTTGGACGCAGGTTGCGGCACCTGGCAGCAGAAATAGGGATGCCTACCGCTGTCACGGTGCAAAAGGCGCAGCAAAAATTTGGAATAAGACTGCTGGGTCTTGACATCGAAGCTGTCCACCAAAGGCATAAAGCGCGCCGCCAGCAATGCTTGG
>JBAZCN010000029.1:0-30943 GCA_041655035.1 Porticoccaceae bacterium
CCGCCGCGACCAATACCGTGATGAAGGGAATTTACTGCCGGATCATCGCCGGCCCCGAACTCGGCCGCCAGGTGCTGGCGCCGATGCTGGTCTGTGCCGCGGCGGTGATGCTCGCGGCACTGCTGCCGGCGATGCTGTGATCAATAGCCCGGCGCTCCAGCCCGCGAGTTGGCTGGACGCACAATGCACCGCCCACCGACGGCAGAGAGATGGGGAGACACCATGGCCACTACCGGCGCCGGCTATTTCTGGCAGGGCGTGAAGCTGCTTCGCCAGCCGGGCATTCGCGCTTTCGTGATCGTTCCGGTACTGATCAACCTGCTGCTGTTCGCGGCGCTCACCGCGGTGCTGGTCGCCCAGTTCGACACCCTGCTCAACTGGCTGGTGGCGCAACTGGGCGGTTGGCTGGAGTGGCTGAGATGGCTGTTGTGGCTGATTGCCGGGATTTTCTGGCTGGTGTTCTACGGCTACGGATTTACATTGATCAGCACCCTGATCGCCGCGCCTTTCTACGGTCTGCTGGCGGAGCGGGTGGAACTGCACTTGACCGGGAAAGCCGCCAGCGAGCCGCTGACCCTGACGGGCCTGCTCGTCCTCGCCCACCGCACCCTGGTTCGCGAGGTGCGCAAGCTGCTGTATTTCCTGCCACGCTTTCTCGGCGTGGTGCTGCTGTCGCTGATCCTGTCCTTCGTTCCCGGCCTCGGCCTGCTGGCCCCGGTGCTTTATTTTCTCTGGGGAGCCTGGTCCCTGGCCCTGCAGCATGCGGATTACGCCGCCGACAACAACGGCGTGACCTTTGCCGCCCTCCGCGACCGCTGCGCGCGGCGGCGGGGAACAAGCCTGTCGTTCGGCGCCCTGGCCATGCTCAGCGCCTCGGTGCCCCTGCTCAACCTGCTGGCGGTGCCGGCGGCGGTGGCCGGCGCCACGGCGCTGTGGGTCGAACGCCTCGATAGCGGGGCCGGATGAGCCGGCGCCCAGGCTCTCGCCGGGCGCCGGCAGCGCAAGACTACAGGGCGTCGCTGGCCTTGGCGCCGGAGCGGTCGACATAGGATTTGGTTTCGCGCGGCGGCGGCCCCTGGTTTTCGACCGTCAGGCCACCCCCGTCGTCGAGGGTGTTGATGGCGGTGACCGGGGACTTGTCGTACCCGGGATGCAGCGCGGGTTCCTGGCGCGGCTGCTCCTCGGGGGGCGCCCCCAGACGTTCGTAGACCACGCTGTTGATGGGCTTGCCGTCGCGCATCAGGCGCTTTTCGCAATCCTTGATGCCAGTCTTGGGATTGTCGAGGCAATACCAGCCGATATAGGAATCGCTCTGCTTGTCATCCGGCAGCAGCCCGCAACCGGCAAGCGCGGCCATCGCCACGGCAACCACTGTGATTTTCACCGGCGGCATGGTCAGATCCCCAGCTTGGCGAGGATATCGGTGACTTCGCGGAGAATACCCGCCAGCCGCGGATGACGAACCTCGAAGTCGGAGACCTGATGCTGCAGCCTGTGGTGCAGATCATCGCTTTCATCGGGGCCGATATCATCGCCGGAAGCGATGCGCACGATGTCCGTCATCACCCGGGAAAGCATTTCATTGCCTTCCGGAGCCTTGTGACTGGCATCCTCCAGCGCCTTGTGAAGCTCGATCAATTGTTCCCGCAACTCTTTACTTTCCACGGTGAATCCTCCGCCTGGAAATTGCCAATCTCTACATCCACCGGGGCCCATAAGCCTGTACCATCCCCGCCCACGCGCCACTACCATCAGTCGCCGACACTGTCAGTCGCCAAATACCATCAGGGGTCAGCACCATCGCGGGGCACGACAATCCGCGCGGGCACCATTCCTGATCATCCAGGCACAGAAATTGCTGTGCCTTTTGCGGCATGCGCACCTTAACTGTTCACCAACACAGTATCGGCCAGATCGGCACCAATAGTGGGCATATCGGGCTCAAATGACAACGCCAGCGCACCAATCTTGTGCAAAGAACACCCAGAGGACCCTTCAATGCTGAAAAAAATGCTCCAACATGTGACGCTAGCCTGGCTGTTGCTCCTGGCCCTGCCGCTCGCCGCCCATGCCGGCGAGATCGACGGCGCCGATACCGCCTGGGTGTTGACCGCCACGGCGTTGGTGCTGTTCATGACCATTCCCGGCCTCGCGCTATTCTACGGCGGATTGGTGCGCTCGAAAAACATTCTTTCGGTGCTGATGCAGTGCTTCGCCATTACCTGCGTCGCCTCGCTGCTGTGGTTCATCTGCGGTTACAGCCTGGCCTTCACCGACGGCGGCCCCGCGCTCGGCGGCTGGTCCCGGGTTTTGCTCGGCGGCCTCGACCAGCACTCCGTCGCCGGCACCATCCCCGAGTCGGTGTTCGTGATGTTCCAGATGACCTTTGCCATCATCACCCCGGCGCTGATCGTCGGCGCCTTTACCGAGCGGATGCGCTTTTCGACCATGCTGGTGTTCGTCGTCCTGTGGCTTCTCGCGGTCTATTTTCCGGTGGCTCACTGGGTCTGGGGCGGGGGCTGGCTGGGCGCCATGGGCCTGCTCGATTTCGCCGGCGGCACCGTGGTGCACATCACCGCGGGCGTGGCGGCGCTGGTCGCGGCCCTGGTGATCGGCAAGCGCCGCGGCTTTCCCGACCATGCCATGCCGCCCCACAACCTGACCATGACCGTCACCGGCGCCGGCATGTTGTGGGTGGGCTGGTTCGGATTCAATGCCGGCTCAGCCCTGGCCGCCAATGGCGACGCCGGCATGGCGATGCTGGCGACCCAGATTTCGGCCGCCGCCGGCTCGCTGGCGTGGATGGCGATGGAGTGGATTCGCCACGGCAAGCCGTCGGTATTGGGCATCGTCACCGGCATGGTGGCGGGGCTCGGCAGCATCACCCCCGCCTCCGGCTTCGTCGGCCCCGGCGGCGCGCTGGTCATCGGTCTCGCCGCCGGGGTGATCTGCTACCTCGCCACCCAGGCCATCAAGCAACGATTCAAGATCGACGACTCCCTCGACGTGTTTCCCGTCCACGGGGTGGGCGGCATCCTCGGCACCCTCTGCGCCGGCGTTTTCGCCTCCGACCAGTTGGGCGCCTTCAGCGGCTGGGGCTACGCCGACGGCATGTCGATGAGCTCGCAACTGGCGGTTCAGGCCATCGGCGTGACCGCCACCCTGATCTACACGGCGCTGGTGACCCTGGCGCTGCTGAAACTGCTGGACCTGCTGATGGGCCTGCGGGTCGATACCGAGCAGGAGACCATCGGCCTCGACCTCAGTCTCCACGATGAGCGCGGCTACGACCTCTGAACCCACCGCCTCCGGCAAATGCCTGTCCCGGCACGCGCCGGGGTCGCCGGGGGCGAGATGGCGACCGGCGGCTCAGTAGCGGGCGATCATCTCGTCGCCAAAGCGGTGCACCCAGTCGATCTTCTGCTGCAGGGTCATGGTATCCGGCAGATAGTGGTTGCGGTAACCGACATTGAGGTCGGTCACCCCGATATCCTCCAGGCGGCGGACATCGTCGATGGTCGACACCGGCATTCCGGCGGCAATCATCAGCGGCCGGTTCTCGCGGCCGAACTCCCTGCGGTAGTGCTTCAGTAATCCGATACGCTCGGCCAGTTGCTCCTCGGTCACGCCGATGAACAGGAAACCGTCGGTATATTGCGCCGCACGCCGATAGGCCGGCTTGCTGTGGCCGCCGTAGATGATGGTCGGGCACTTCGCCGGCACCGGACACATCTTGATCCTCGGGATGTCGTAGTACTCGCTGTGCCACTCGAAATACTCGCCGGTCATCAGCCCGGGGATGATCTGCAGTATCTCGTCCATCCGCGCCGCGCGGGTTGCCCAATCCTCGCCGCAGGCGTGGAAGTCCTCGGGCCATGGATCGAGCCCGACGCCGAGAATAAAGCGGTCATCGGTGAAGCTGGCCAGGGAGCTGACCATCTTGGCGGTCAACACCGGATCGCGAATCGGGGTTTTCAGCACGCCGGTCTGGAACTGGAGGTTTGTGGTGACCACCGACATCGCGGCAAAGAGCTGGAAGGGATCAATAAAGGGCGCGCCGTCGAGGAAGGTGCGGTCGCCGGAGTCGGTATAGGGATACCGCTCGGAGGTGCTCTCCGGGTAGAGAATGCTGTCTCCGGTGGAAAAGATGGCAAAACCGGCCTCGTCGGCGGCCCTGGCCAGAGGGATGTAGTGCTTGATATCGCACATCGATTCGCTGAGGGTAAACCGCATCTCGTTGTCCTTGTCGTTATATGGATTTGAATCAGCTTAGGCAGCGGAACCCGGCCTGTCAAAGGCCCCGCGGCGTCATCGGCGCCCCGGCAAAGGTGCTAGACTTCAAACCCTCACCAACCTCTCACTATCGACCGAGGAACACACCATGTCGAACACATCGTATACCGCCAGGGCCTACCTGCTGCTGGGCTGTCCGTTCTGCTTCAAGTTCCTGCTGTTCATGACCGAGGCAGGACTGCTGGACCAGATCGAGATAGTCGCCCTCGATCGCAATGCCGGGGATTACGACAGCGTCAAAGCCGGGCTGGAGCAGCGGGCCGGTCGCAGCCTGTCGTTCCCCACCGTCGAGACCGAGCCCGGCGTCTTCGTATCCGATACCGAGGCCTTGATCAGTCATTTTCGCACCGCCAACCAACTCGGCGACAGGCCACTGCCGGTGCTCGATTTCTACCAGCGCGGCCTGTTCGAGAATGTGGTGCGGCTCCACAAGGAGAACAGGGCTCTCAAGGAACAGCTCGACGGTTGACCACTCTGACAGGCGCGCTTCAGCCAGGTGTGCCGAAGTGACGGATCACTTCGGTGGCAAAGGCCTCCATGACCCGCTTCTTGTCGTCGAGCGAGGACCGTTCCGGCAACACCATTGGAAAAGGCAGTGCCGAGGTACTGCCCACGCCCAGGGCCTCCAGTTCGCGAAAGGTTTCGAGCCGGTGTTCCGCCAGCACCGGCACCACCGCTTCGAAGGGCAAGTGGTCGCGCCCGGCGTCCCTGCGCAATTCCGCCAGAGTTCGCAGCAGACCCGGTATCTCGTCAAGCCGGTTGCCGGCGCCCAACCAGCCGTCGCCGCAGGTCGCACAGCGGCGCAACGCCACCGGCGCGCTGCCGCCAAAATAAACCGGCACCGGGCGCTCCGGTACCGGATGGATCTGCAACTCGGGAAAGTCGAAGAACTGCCCGTGATAGGCCACCATCCCACCCTGCCACAGGGCCTGCATCACCTCGACCATTTCCGTGGTGCGCGGCCCACGGGTGGCGAAATCGACACCATAGACGTCGAACTCCTCCTTCATCCAGCCGGTGCCCACCCCCAGGGCAAAGCGCCCTCCGGACACGATGTCCAGGGTCGCCGCCGCCTTGGCGATCTCGATGGGATTGCGCAGCGGCAGGACGTACACCGCTGAGGTGAATCTCAAGGTGCTGGTCACCGCCGCCATCGCGGCGATGGTCACCCAGCAGTCGGGGTATTCACTCAGGGCGTGCTGGAAAGGCTCGCCGCTCTCGGAATAGGGGTAGCGGGTGTGCAGGGCGCCGGGAAAGAAGGCATGGTCGGAGTTGATGATTCCGTGAAAGCCGACCTCTTCGGCGAAGCGGGCGATTTCCACCAGCTGATCTGTTTCGGCCCAGGTTACGGGAAGCCAGAATTTCATGGTATGCGCCTCGGGACAGCGGATATCCCTCCTCCCGAGATCGCCAGCGACGGTCCAAACCTGGCCAGGATGAAGAAATTGCCTGTTTATAGTGTTTATGGGTCGCCAGGAACATACGCCAAGACAACGGGCACGGCAATGCCCGCCGCGGCGCGATGTCCGCAAACAGACAAAATTGTCGGTCCCTCCGCTTGCGCGACCGGGGCCGGCGAGCCCGGCGCTACTGCGGCTCAGTCCGCGGGGCCGGCGCTCCCGGCTCTGTCGATCTGGCCTGCCGGGCTCTGTCGATATAGTCGCACATCAGCGCCGCGCCCTCGGCAATCCGCGGCCCGTGACGGTGCAGCAGATCGGGATCGATGACGTGGATCTGGCCGTTGGCCACCGCGCTGATGCCGGGCCATTGTCGCCATTCGCCCAGCCATGCCGGCGGTGCGCCGTCCGCCTCGCTGATGACGATCACCTCCGGATCCCTGATCAGCACCATTTCGCGACTGGTGTTGACCACCAGCGCGGGGGCGTCGGCAAAGATATTGTGCCCGCCGCACAGGCGGATGACGTCCGACATCAGATGCTCTCCGTTGAGAGTGATCATCGGTTGATTCCATATCTGCTGGAACACCCTGACCGGCGCACGGCTTTCGTAGTTGTCGCGCAGCGCGGTGATCTTGTCGGTGAACCGCCCCGCCGCGGCTTCGGCATCCTGGCGATGGCCGGTGAGCACGCCGAGCTTGATCAGCTCCCGCGGGATATCCTCGATACTCCGCGGCTCCTGCACATAGACAGTGAGCCCCAGAGCGCGGAGTCGCGACGCCAACTGCGCGCCGTTGCCACTGCGCCACAGCACCACCAGGTCGGGATCCTGGCGCAGCAGCACCTCGTCGTTGACGGCGCTGCTGCTGCCCACCCGGGGGATCTCCCGGGCCCCGGCGGGATAATCGCTCCACTCCACCGTGGCGACGATCTGCGCCCCGGCGCCGATGGCGAACAGTTGCTCGGTAAGATGCGGGCTGAGACTGACGATGCGCCGCGCCGGCGCCGCCAGCGCCACCGTCCGGCCATCGGCGTCCACCACAGTGACCGGGTCGCCGCGGGCGGCGTCGACCGCCAGCAGCACAACGACGGCCAGCAGCAACCGGCCGGGACCGGCCATCAGGTTATTACCAGCGGATTGCCGGTCAGCGGGTTCGACTGCACCACGGCGGCCACCCCGAAGACCTTGCGGATATTGTCCGGGGTCAGCACCTGCAGTGGCGGACCATACTCCATGGCCCGCCCGCAACTGAGCAGCAGCATCCGGGTCGCGCAGCGGGCGGCCATATTGAGATCGTGGAGCACCATGACCACGCCGAAACCCTGGCCGGCCAGTGTCCGCACCAGATCCAGGGTAAGCTGCTGGTGGGCGAGATCGAAGGATGCGGTGGGTTCGTCGAGAATCAGGAACCGCGGTTGCCCGCCGTTGTCCTCCCAGATCTGGGCCAGCACCCGGGCGAGCTGCACCCGCTGCTTTTCGCCACCGGATAACTGGGTGTAGACGCGTTCCCGCAGATGACTGGCATCGACCGCGGCCAGGGCCTCGGCAACGATGGCCAGATCCCGCACCTGGCCGCTGCGATGGGGAGTGCGGCCCAGCATCACCACCTCCGCCACGGTAAAGGGAAAGTCCAGGTTGGTGCCCTGGGGCAGCACCGCCAGCGACCGCGCCCGGTCCTCCGCCTTCCACTGCGCGATGGGCCTGGCGTTGAAGATCACCTCCCCGGTGGTGGCCGGCCACTCGCCGGTGAGCACCCGCAACAGGGTGCTCTTGCCGGCGCCGTTGGGGCCGAGAATGGCGAGGACTTCCCCCGGAGCGACGGTGAAATCGAGCCCCTCCAGCAACTGCACATTGCGCAGCCGGAGGGAGACGCCTCTCATCGCGAGGCTCACGGCAACACCCCACTGTAGCTGCGGCGCCGCTGCTGGATCAGCAGGGAGACGAAAAAGGGCGCGCCGAGCATGGCGGTGATCACCCCGGTGGGCAGCTCGGCGGGCAGGATCAACACCCGCGCCAGGGTATCCGCGACCACCATGAACACCGCGCCGAGCAACAGCGAGTTGGGAATCAGGAAGCGGTGGTCCGGCCCGATCAACAGCCGCACCCAGTGGGGCACCATCAGGCCGACGAAGGCGACGATGCCGGAGCTGGCCACGGCGATGCCGACACCGAAGGCGGTAATCAGGATGATGCGCCGTTTCAGCGCCTCCACCGCCACGCCCAGGTGGCGGGCTTCCGACTCGCCCAGCAACAGGGCGTTGAGCGCCTGGCTCTGGCGGGGCAGCACCGCGACCATCAGCACCGCCGCCACCGCGACGATGGCCACCCGCTCCCAGCTGGCCCCTTCGAGGCTGCCCATCTGCCACAGGCTGATGCGGCGCAACATGTCGTTGTCGGCGAAAAAACTGAACAGACTGTTGAGGGCCCCGGCCATGGCGCTGATGGCGATACCGGCCAGCAACATGGTCGATACCGAGGTGCCCGCCGCCGTGGTCGCCAGGCGGTAGACCAGCAGCACCGCCACGAAGCCGCCGGCGAAGGCGCCCGCCGCCACCAGCGACATGCCGAGCCAGCCGGCGGAGAGGAACGCCCCGCCGAACACCACCACGAACCCGGCGCCGGCGGAGGCGCCACTGGCCACGCCGATCAGCGACGGGTCCGCCAGGGGGTTGCGAAACAGGCCCTGCATGGCCGCCCCGGCGCCGGCCAGCACCAGCCCCAGCAAGGCGGCGAGGATCAGCCGCGGCAGGCGAATGGAGAAGAGGATCAACCCGTCGCGGCTCTGCCCGCCGCCGAGCCATTCCGCGAAATGGCCGAGCAATGCCCGGGGCGGCACGAATACCGCGCCGCTGGCAAGTCCCACCACCAGCACCACCGGCAAAATGGCCAGCAGGATCCACAGCAACTGGCGCTGATGGAGGAGGCGCACTATCAGTAGTCCACGCCCTTGCGGGCCTTGATGCCCTGGGTATAGGCGTGCTTGATGTCCTTGAGCTCGGTGACGGTGTCCGCCAGTTCCCGCAGTGCCGCGCCGCCGCCCCGCCCGGTGACCACCACCGACTGGGCGAGTGGCCGGCTGGCCAGCGCCTCGAGCACGCGGTCTTCGTCGAGATAGCCGTAGGACAGCATGTAGGTCAGCTCGTCGAGCACCACCAGGTGGTAGCTGTCGTCGCGGAGCATGGGTTCGACCACCGCCCAGGTCTTCTCGGCGGCGGCGATGTCGCCGGACTTGTCCTGGGTATTCCAGGTAAAACCGGTGCCCATCTGGTAGAAGTCCACCTGCGGGCCGTTCTCCTGTGCGATGAGTTCGCGCAGGTACAGTTCTTCGCCGGAAAGCTGCTGGCCCTTGATGAACTGCACCACGCCCACCTTGTAGCCGTAACCGAGACTGCGCATCACCATGCCGAAGGCGGAGCTGCTCTTGCCCTTGCCGTTGCCGGTGAGCAGGATCATCACCCCGCGCTCGGTATCGGCGGCGGCGATGCGGGCATCGACCTTTTCCTTGAGTTTCTGCATTTTGCGTTTGTGGGCTTCGCTGTCAGTATCAGTCATGGTTTTTCCCCCAGTTGAGGTGATTGCCCGACACCATTGTGGTCCCGGTCGAGATCGTTTGGCGTCCATGCCGGCTGCACCAGCGGCCCGGGCCCTGCAGGGCCCGGGCCGCCGCAAGGTGCCAGTTTCAGTCTTGCACAGTCTTTGCCCTTGCGTCCGACGCCAGACGTCAAAACCGATACTCGACACTCAAGCTGGCGTTTTCCTTCGGCGAAGGGTAGTAGGCCGGCATGCCAAAAAAGGTCACCAGTTCGGTGTACTCCTTGCCAAGCACGTTGTTGAGCCGCGCCCGCACCAGCAGTTCGCGCCACTGGTAGGCGGCAGCCAGGTTGTAGACCGTGTAGCCGCCGATCTCGTCGGCGTCGCCGGTCATGTCGATGGCCACCGGGCCGGTGTAGATACCCTCGGCGTAAAACCGCAGGTCGTCGCTGAACTGGTAGGCGAGGGCCAGCTTGCCGAGGTTCTCCGACACCCCCGGGGTGCGCTTGCCGTCGAGGGGGCCGGCGTCGAACTCGGCGCTCATGCCGGTCACGCTGGCCCGCGCCTCCAGCCGCTGGTGGACCTGCCAGACGGCGTCGAGCGTGGCGCCGCGGCGACGGGTGTCGTCGAAGTTGACGTTGGCGAACGCGCCGGTGTCGTAGCCGATCTCATTGTCGATGGCATGGTCGAACAGCGACAGATTGAGAGCGAGATTCGCCACCCGCCATTCGCCCCCCAGCTCCCAGGCCACGCCCTCCTGGGGTTTCAGCGCCACCACGTTGCCCATGAAGTCGACGTTCTCGTCGGCGAGGGCGAAGCGGAAGGTTTCGTCGCGGTTGGCGTAGAAGCGCAGGTTGTCGGCCAGGCGCCAGGACAGGCCGACCTGCCTGACGGTGACGCCGTCGTCGTAGGAAGCCTGGAACCAGCCCCCGTCGACGTCGACGTCGACCCGGGCGCGGCGGATGCCGGCGGAGACCTGCACCGTCTCCAGCGGCGAATAGATGGCGTGGAGGTATTCGCTGCGCCGCTGGTGGCGATGATCGCTGCGGCTGAGACCAAAGGAAGAATCGACCTCGAGCACGTAGTCGTAGTCCTCGAGATCGCTGCCCACCGTAACCCGCCAGTCCCCCAGGTTCATCACCAGCCGGGGGTCGAAGGTTTCCACCTTGCGGGATTGGAATGTCCGGCTGTCGCCGAAGGACAGCGAGCGGCCGTCGATGCGCACGTCCTCGTCGCGCTTGGCGTAGGCGGCCAGCAGCGTCGCCGCCTCGCCGAAATTGTGGTCGATCCCCACCCGGTAGAGGGTCGAATCGATGGCGTAATCGTTGAAGCTGTCGCCCGCCTGGCGGCGGTCGTCGGCCAGCTCGACATCGAGCAGCGCGCCGGGCAGCAGGTAGTCGTTGCCGGTCCGCTGAACCTCGGCAAAGACCCGGCCCGCCCCGTAGCGATAGCCGCCCTCGCCGCGAAGGTGGTGGTAGTCGATATCGGTTTCGTCGCGATAGCCCTCGGCCTCGTCTTTCTGGGCGCTGAACCGGTAGTCCAGCTTGTCGTCGAGCACCGCGCCCCCGTATCCCAACTGGTAATTGCGGGCCGAGTAGCTGCCCACCCCGAGCGCCACGCGACCGCCCTCGCCCCGCCCCTGGCGGGTTATCACGTTGACCACACCACCCACCGCCTGGTCGCCGAACAACACGCCGGCGCCGCCCTCGAGCACCTCGATGCGCTCCACATCCTTGAGCGCGATGTCGGTCAAATCCGGCTCCGACAGGTCGGAGTTGTTTAGGCGCCGGCCGTCCACCAGGATCAAGGCGTTCTGCCCGGCGGCCAGGCCGCGCAGCGAAATGCGGACATTGCGGCCATTGCCGAGGCTGTCGCGCACCTGCAGCGAACCCTCGCCGCGCAACAGCTCTTCCACGGTGCGGGCGGCACTGGTCTCGATGGCCTCGGCGTCGATCACCCGCACCCGCACCGGAACCTTGTCGACACTGTAGGGCGAGCGGGTGGCGGTGACCACGACCTCCTCCTCGATCTCGGCGGCGGCCAGAAAGGTGCTGGCGGCACAGCAGGCCAGGGCGATGGCGGCCTTCAGGGGTCGGAGTTTCATGGCGGTCCTCGATCGGGTGATGGCGAGCGCAAGCGACCGGGGGAAGGATTGGGAGTGGCGAGTGCCGGAGGAACAGGCGAACAACCACCGACAAAGCCCTCCGCTTTATCGTCGCAGTCACAGCTCAGGCCGGTTTCGGGCTCACGACAGGATCGTTTACCGTTGCGGGGGCAGCGCTGGCTTGGTCGTCCGGCCACCAATAACTGGCCGGCGACGCACCATTCTTCCCGTTTACCCTGCGCCAACCGGCTGTGGCAAAGCCGGCTTGCAGGCACCTGATGCAAAGGGGGTGGATTGTATAGGTCGGGCCCGCAGCTCGTCAATTTGCCGCGTTTCGCCACGGGCGCCGTCGGGCGCTTGACGGACACGACCAAGACCCATGCGCAAAATCCATGAGCTCAAAATCGATGGGTTCAAAATCGATGTTGCCAAACGATCGGCGTGGGACTAGCTTTATATCCAGTCTTGCCGCCACGGGTGGGAGAGCCCGGCCGGCAGGACCAAACCAATCCCGAAACACTATAATAACAGGGACGTTTCTCACCTTCTTGGGAGAAACTAAAATGAAAACAACCGGCAATACCCAGCACCCGTTCGTCCGTCTGTCCCTCTACACCCTGATCGCCGCTGCTCCCGTTGCGTCCTTTGCGCAACCCGCCCTGGAAGAAATCGTGGTCACCGCGCGCAAGGCCGAGGAGAGCCTGCAGACCATCCCGGTGGCGGTAACCGCCCTCAACGAGCAGATGATGATCAACAAGCAGGTCACGCAAATGGTCGACCTGCAGCGCACCGCCCCCAGTCTCACCATCGGCACCGGCGGTACCGGCCCGGCGAGCATCATCTACACGGCGATCCGCGGCCAGGCTCAGAACAGCCCCAACTCGGTGACCGACTCGGCAGTCGGCGTCTATATCGACGGCGTCTATCTCGGCCGCCCGATCGCCAGCAACATGGGCTTTCTCGACGTCGCCCAGGCGGAAGTGCTGCGCGGCCCACAGGGCACCCTGTTCGGCCGCAATACCACCGGCGGCGCGCTTAACATCACCACCAACCGGCCGACCAGTGAATTCGAGGGCCATGTCAAGGCCGAGGTGGGCAACTACGATATGCGCCACGTCGAAGCGGTGGTCAACATCCCGCTGATCGAGGATGAACTGGCGACCCGCTTCGCCTACCGCTACAACGAACGCGACGGTTATATCAAAAGCCCGTTCTACAAGGAGGACTACAAGGACGTGGACGAGAGCTATTCGGCGCGCGGCTCCATCTACTACACCCCCGCCGAGGCGCCCTATGAGGTGTTCTTCTCCCTCGACCACGAGTACTACCGGGACAACGGCACCCCCACTACCGTCGTCGCCTTCAACGACGACGCGCAGGCGGCACCGACCCTGCCGACGGTGGCCCAGCTGTTTGCCAGCGTCGGCCTCAACCCCCGGGACTATGAGGGCCAGTTCGACAAAACCTTCGGCTTTGTCCAGACCGCGGTACTGGACAACCAGATCATGACGCCGTCCAACTACCACCGGGCCACCGGCGCCACCCTCGACTTCAAGCTCGACCTCGGCGGCGCGGAGCTCAAGTCGATCACCGCCTACCGTGAATCCGTCAGTTCCAACCAGAACGACCTGGACGGCTCGCCGGTGGACCTGATCGCGTTCTTTTCGCAATACAAGCAGCACCAGTTCAGCCAGGAGCTGCAGTTGTCCGGCAGCATCGGCAAGCTCAACCTGATCGGTGGCGTCTATCATTTCGAGGAGGGCGGCCAGGAGTTCTCCCACGCCCACCAGTTCGGCGTCTTCATTCAGCCGCTGCTGGCGATGGGTGTCGACCTGGCGACGGTGCCCTTCAGCTACCGCAACACCTTCTCGCGATTTGGCGCCAAGTCCCAGGGGGTGTTCGTCCAGGGCAACTACGAGGTCACCGACAAGCTGCGCATTACCGCCGGCTACCGCTACACCCAGGACAAGCGCAACATCACCCGCGCGCCCGAGGCCAACTACATCGCCCAGCCGGGCCTGCCCATCAGTTGCGGGTTCACCCCGGCCGAGTTGGGCATTACCCCCGAACAGCTGGCGGCCCTGCCACTGTCGGCCTGCCGGCTGGACGACAGCGCCTCGTTCAGCTACCCGGCCTATCTGATCAGCGCCGACTACCAGCTGACCGACAAGGTGTTCCTATATGCGAAGCACAGCCGCGCCTCCATGGCCGGCAGCCTCAATACCCGGGAAGTGCCGCCGCCGTTCTCCTTCGCCGTCGACCCGGAAACGGTCGAGGATTTCGAAATCGGCGCCAAGGCCGACCTGTGGAACAACCGGCTGCGCGCCAACCTGGCGCTGTTCTATATCGAAGGTGAAGATGTCCAGCGCATCATCAACGCCTTCAACAGCGAAGGGACCGGCCTCACCCAGTTCAACACCAACACCGGCGATACCGAAATCCAGGGCATGGAGTTGGAGCTGACCGCCCTGCTGTGGGATGGTTTCGAACTCAATATCGCCACCTCGGTGATGGACGGCGAATACAAGAGCGGCACTTTCCTCGAAACCCGGGGCACCGTCGACAATCCCATTATCGTCGACCGCAGTGACGAGGAACTGCCGCGCCTGCCCGAGCTGACCTACAGCATCGGCGCCACCCAGACCGTCAACCTGGATATCGGCGAGCTCCGCGCCCATGTCGACTACGCCTGGGTCGACAAGCAGGCGCTGGTGACCACCACCGCCACCCCCGGCAGTTCGGCGCAGGAGTTCGAGGACGCGCGGCTGGTCAACAAGTACTCGACGATCGACAGCTACGGATTGCTCAACGCCCGGCTGTCGCTGACCCTGGCCAATTCCGGGCTCGAACTCGCCCTGTGGGGCCGCAACCTGACGGACGAGGAGTACGCCACCAACGTCTTCGAAAGCTGGACCGCGCTCGGCTTCGCCCTGCAAAACCAGGGTGTGCCCCGCACCTACGGCGCGAGCGTCACCTATCGTTTCTGAGGTGCGAAACGCTGCCGATACGCCGCCCGCGGCGTATCGGCAGCCGCGGAGCCGGTGCTACAGCCAGCTTTATATTCACAATGGTGCAAAGCGAAGGCAACACGCCATCTCAATAGATGATATCGTACAGTTTCACATAAAGTGTCCGCCACGATAGCTCCCCAGCTGTTGCCCTTTATCCTCAGGGCTTCTATCGTTGCCCCCTGAATCCGAACCACTCACCGCGGTTCACATCCACCACAGCCTAATGACAGGAGTACAGTAGTGAACAACGGACAAACCTCAAATCTCGATGAGATGACTCAGGACTTCCTGGCGGTCAGCGATACTTACACCGGCACCCTCAAGGAAACCTGTCCCTACCCCATGTACAAGGAATTGCGGGAGACATGCCCGGTAATGGAAGGCGACATCCTCGCCAAGTACAAAGTGCCAAGCCAGGCCGACTACGCCCGCAGCGGCCGCCCGGTGATGAGCATCTTCCGCTACGACGATGTGTTGAGCATCTTGCGCGACACCAAGAACTGGAAAAGCTCCATCGTGGGGGACGGCTTTGGCTCCGCCGTCGACAATCTGCTGCTCACCGCCATGGACGACGAGGAGCACAAGAACTTCCGCTCCCTGCTGATGCCACCCTTCCTGCTGCCCGTGGCCCAGCGCTTCAAGGAGAGCCTGATCCGCCCCATCCTGAAAAAGGACTTCATCGACGTGCTGCGCTCCAAGGGCAAGGCCGATCTGGTTCAGGACTATGCCCTGCCCTTCCCGGTGTGGGTGATCTACTCTATCTTCGGCTTCCCGGATGACCGCGAAGCGGTGATGAAATTCGCCAGCCTCGCCCTGCGCATTCTCGCCGGCCCGCAATTCGACCCGGAAGACACCGCCAAGACCATGCCGATCGCCATGCAGGCCGGTATCGAGCTGCATCAACACGTGCTGCCCATCATCACCGCACGCCGCGCCTCCGGTGAAAAGCGCGACGACCTGATCGGTTTCATGCTGGAGGCGGAGTACGACGGCCGCAAGTTCAGCGACGACGAAATCGCCGGCTTTGTCCGCATGCTGCTACTCGCGGCCGGCGAGACCACCAGTCGCACCTTTGCCAACATGATGGTGCAATTGCTGGAACACCCCGAAGAAATGGACAAGGTTCGCAACAATCGTGCGCTGATTCCGCAAACCATCACCGAAACCATGCGTCTTGAGCCAACCGCGGCCTACTTGGCCCGCATGCCCGCCAAGGACATGGTGGTCAGCGGTGTGACTGTGCCCGCCGGAACGGCGGTGTCCCTGTGTATCGCCGCCGCCAACCGCGACCCGGAGAAATACGAGCGCCCCGACGACCTGTGGATCGAGCGGCCCATGCGCCCCGCCCTCAGCTTCGGCTTTGGCGCCCACACCTGCATGGGCATGCATATCGCCCGGATCGAGATGGAAGTGGCGCTGGACATGCTCCTCGACCTGCCCAATCTGCGTCTCGATCCGGACTATCCGAAACCGGTGATCCGCGGCATGCAGCTGCGCGGCGCTGACAGTATCCACGTGCTCTGGGACGTCTGACGGACCTTCCCCCGCCCGGGCCTTCTCCATGAAGGCCCGCCGCTGCGCGGATCGCCGGGCCGTGCCCGGCATCCCGCCCCGGCGGTGAAAGCCCGCCGCTCAGTGGGCCATTACCACCATCACCTTGGCGCTGTTCCTGTCCTTCGCCGTTTCGAACGCCTGGGGGAAGTCGCCGAAATCGTAGCGGTGGCTGACATAGGCACCGATATCGTCGAGATCGATCCGACCCAGGGTGTCGAGCGCCTCGCCGAGTTCGGTGGGATAGCCGACCGCGGTCTTGAAACTCATTTCACGGATCAGCATCCCTTCGAGGTTGAGCGCCACCGGCTGAGGGTAGACGGCGGTCAGCACGATGCGACTCTGGAATTTGGCCATCGCCACGGTTTGCTCCAGCAGCACCGCCGCGCCGGCCATGTCGATGAACACGTCGGTGGCCACCGTGGCCTGGCCGAACATCGGCCCTGCCTCGCCGTGGATGGCGAGCAGCGCTTCGCGCAGGTCCCGCGCCGACGGGTTGACGGTGTGTGCCGCGCCCAGCTCCCGGGCCCGCGCCAGGCGGGCGTCGGAGAGGTCGACCGACACCACATCGCGCAAGCCGCGCCTGTTGAGCCAGAACACCGCGGCTAGGCCGATGGGCCCGGCGCCGTAGACGACGACCTTTTCGTCGCCGCTGAGGCCGGCCTGGTTGACGCCGTGCAGCGCCACCGCAAAAGGCTCCGCCAGGGCGGCCACCTCGGCGGGCAGACCCTTGGGCACGGGCAGCAGATGCTGGCCGGGCCTGGCGCCGCGCACCAGCAGGTAGTCGGCGAAAGCGCCCTCCGAACCACCGTTGCCGATGATGTTATCCATCGCCCCCATCGGGTTGATCAGCACTCGCGCACCGACTTCCAGTCCCTCGACCGCCGGCCCGGCGGCGACGACGGTGCCGGCCGCCTCGTGCCCCAGAGGCCAGCCGCCGCCCTGCCGCTGCATGCCGTACTTGGCGAAGGTCAGGTCGCTGCCGCAGATGCCGCAGGCGTCGACTCGCAACAGCACGTCCGCCGCGCCGATCTCGGGTTTCGCCACCTCGTCCACCCGGACGTCGTTGGCGCCATGGATATTAACCAGTTGCATGGAATCTCTCCCGTATCGTCCGCCTACCAGACCAGCGGCAAGGTGGTGGGCTGGATGATGCCGCCCACCTGGCTGCTGATGGTCGCCCCGGGCTTGATACCGAACTGCGGCAATGCCGCCAGCAGTTCTTCGAGGGCGATGCGCAGTTCGCGGCGGGCGAGATGCACGCCGAGGCAGAAATGCGGTCCCACGGCAAAGGAGACGTGGGGGGCCTTGCGGTCGAAGCGGACCTCATGGGGGTTTTCGTAGGCCACCCCGTCGCGGCCGACCACCGTGGTGCACATCGCCACCTTGTCGCCGGGTTTGACCGTCGCTCCCGCCACCTGGGTTTCCTTGACGCAGACGCGGAAGGTGGTGACCGCGGCGAACACCCGCATGAACTCTTCCACCGCAGCGCCGATCTGCTCGGGATTGTTGCGCAGGAAATTCTGTTGCTCGGGGTTTTCCGCCAGGTAGCGCACCTGGTTGCCGATATTGGCGGTGACCGTATCGAGGCCGCCGATAAACAGGTTGAAGGCGTAGCCGACCAGTTCATCATCCGTCCACTTGCGGCCGTCGACCTCTGACTTGATGGCGGCGCTGATCAGGTCGTCGCCGGGATTCTGCTTGCGCTCTTCGATCACTTCCCGAAGATAGTCGACCACGTTGCGAGTACTCTCCTGCATCACCGACAGCTCGCCGGAGTGGAGCAGGCCGTGCTCCCACTTCTGGAAATCCCAGAGCCGCTCCTGGGGCAGGTTCATCATGTCGAGCACCACCGCCACCGGGAACGGAAAGGCGAAATCCGTCATCAGCTGGCATTCGCCCCTGTCCTTGAAGCCGGCTATCAGGTTGCGCGCGCGCCGCCGCAGGTCATCCTCGAGCAGTTTCATCCGCGGTGGCGAAAACAGGGGGTTCAGGGCGACGCGGAACAGGGTGTGGTCTGGTGGGTCCATCTCGGTCGGCACCTGGTTCCAGCTTTCACCGATAAAGCGCGAGAAGGAGCTCCAGCCGCGGTTGGAGAAGTGCTCGGTGTCGAAGAAGACGCGGTTGATGTCCTCCTTGCGGCGGAACAGCCAGGCGCCGCCGCCCTCCCCGGGGTAGATGCCGAGGGCATAGGCGGCGTCCGGCCCCTCGCAGGCCTGGGGCACCAGGGTGTCCCAGGGGTTTTCGTCGGAGAAACGCCCGAGCAGCAGGGGGAATTGCTCGACCATATGGGCTGGGACATGGTCGGGGATCACGGGGGCAAAGGGAGAAGAATCGGAAGTCATGATGGTGCCTCGATGGTTGTAGACGATGTTCAGTGACCCGGTGCCGGCGGCGACCGCCGCGCCCGATGTCATCGTGTCCTGGATATGCCAGGCTGTGATTATTGGTGGCTCTACCAGGTGCAGTGTAAGCCATTACCGGCGGCGGCATAAACCACCCGGCTAGGGATTTAGCGACCCGCTTGCCGGATAGCGCCATTATCCGGCCCCGGTGGCCCCTGGCCAGGGTTGGATTGGCTTTGCCAGATGATACCGTTACCCTGTCCCCATCCGCTGATGACGGGCGACCGCCGCCCGCCGTCTCATCCACTACAACGACAAACAACCGGAACAGCCATGAGCGACAACCTGAAAGGCCACGTCGACGTCGACACCCTCACCCACCTGACCGACCGGCAGAAGAGCAATGTCCGTTTCTGGATGAAGCTGCAGGACACCCTGAACGCCGGCAAATTCGGCGCCGAGATGGACGCCTTCTTCCATCCCGGGATGACCTACGGCAATCCCAGCCGCCCGGACCTGGGCACCTACGCCCAGTGGAAAACCTCTCCCGAGGAACTCTACAAGCGCTTTCCGCCCTCCCATTACCGCACCATCAACGCCACCGGGATCGGCGACGATGAAATCTGGGTGTACTGCCACCACACCGGCAGGCACCACGGCGGCAACTACATGGGCATCGCGCCCACCGGCAACGAGATCAATGTGGAATGGTTTTCCACGGTGACCTTCAAGGACGGCAAGATCATCCGTATTTTCAGTATCGCCGACGTGCTGTCGATGCTGATCCAGGTCGGCCGGATCGATCCGGCCGCGCTGCCCGTGGACCCCTATCAATAAACGGCGCGGGAACCGACCCATCGCCCCCCCGGCGATGGGCCCGCCACTCAATCCACCAACACCTGCGCCGCGCTGGCGTAGCGCTCCCAATCGGCGATCAGCTGCTGGCGGACATCGGGGTGCTGGTCGGCGACATCGACGCGCTCGGCGGGGTCCGCCGCCAGGTTGAACAGCTGCCAGGCGCCGGAGCCCAGCGGGGCGGGCAGCGAAACCAGCTTCCACGGCCCGCGGGTGACCGAGCGCTGGCCGTGCAGTTCGAAGGGTACCGATACGTCGTCAGGGTAGATGACGTCCGCCCGCCCGGTGAGATAGGGCAGCATCGACCTGCCGCGAATGGGCGCCACAGCGCGACCCGCGAGCTGTTCGGCGGCGGGCACCGCCGCCAGTTCCAGCAGCGTGGGCACCACATCCATCACATTGCCGTAGGCAGCGCCCGGGTCGCTCCGCCAGCCGAACCGGGCGCCGCTGACGATCGCCGGCACCCGGGTGCCGCCCTCCGTCACCAGCCCCTTGTACTGGCGAAACGGCGCCGACGCCGCCTGGGCCCAGTATCCGCCGTAAAAGAGGAAAGAGGTCGCCGAACCCATATTGTCGAAGGCATTGTCGAAGCCGCTGATGAACTCAAATGCTCCGGGCACCACCTTGAAGGTTTCCGCGGTTTCGCCCGCCGCGCCATTGTCGGAGATGAACAGAAACACGGTGTTGTCGGCCCTGCCGTCGGCCTCGAGCCGGGCCACCAACCGCCCGACATTCCAGTCGAGGCGTTCGACCATGGCGGCGTAGATTTCCATTTTGCGCGCCTCGATCCGGCGCTCGTCCGCCCCGAGCTTGTCCCAGGCGGCGGCATCGGGGGTCATCTCGTGGGCAACGACATCCTCGGCGATCAACCCCAGGGCCTTCATCCGCGCCAGCCGCTGGTCGCGCAGCGCCGCCCAGCCCTCGTCGTACTTGCCGCGGTATTTTTCGATCAACTCCGCAGGCGCCTGGAGCGGCGAGTGCGGCGCCGTAAAGGCCAGGTAGGCGAAAAAAGGCTGGTCGGTGTCGGACTCGGCGATTTTCTCGATAAGCCGCGTGGTGAAATAATCGGAAGAGTAGAAATCCTCGGGGATCGAGACCTGCTTGCCGTCATCGAGATAGACCGCCCCCATGCCACCCCCGCCCGCCGAGCCAAAGCCGCCCAGGCCGAAATGGTTGTGGCCGCCCTGCAACAGCGCAAAGCTGTTGTCGAAGCCGCGGCTCGACGGGAGGCTGTCCTCGGTCATCCCGAGGTGCCATTTACCCGCCATGAGGGTGGTGTAGCCCCCCGCCTTCAAGCGCTCCGCGAGCGTCGCCACCCGATCGGTGATCCGCCCTTCATAGCCGTAGCGGCCCGCCACCGCCGGGCGCAAGGCCTCGGCCATCGCGCCGACGCCTGCGGTGTGGTTGTCGGTGCCCGTCAACAGCATCGAACGGGTCGGCGAGCAGGTCGGCGCGGCGTGGAAATTGGTGAGCTTCAGACCGTTCGCCGCCAGGGTGTCGAGGTGGGGCGTATCGATCTCGCCGCCGAATGCGCCGATGTCCGAATAGCCGAGATCGTCGGCGACGATCACCACGATATTGGGTGCCACGACATCGGAGACGGCCGCCGCCTCGGCCCGGGCGGTGGAAAGACTGAACAAAGCCAGTAGTCCCCAGCCGGCCAGGGCGATGAGTGTGGGGGCGGAGCCGTTGCCGGTCAGACGGTTGAATCCGGGCATGCCTGCTGCCATTTGCCTACTCCCTCTGTGGATGAGTCCGAACATATTATTAAGTAATATCTACTTAATAATGGTAGTTGGTATACTCTCTCCCGGTCAACAACCGCACGAACCGCCACAGCCATGTCCACCCCGGCAAAGCCAATCTGGAAAAAGCCCGCGCTGCGCCTGATGGCGGAGGCGGAACGGCTGATCGGTGAACACGGCTACGACAACGTGTCACTGGTGCAAATCGCCAGGGTCGCCGGCCAGGCCAACAAATACGCGGTGCAATACCATTTCGGCGACAAGGAGAGCCTGGTGCGGGCCATCTTCGACGACCGCCTGGCCCGCATCGGTGCCCGCCGTCGCGCCCTGCTGGACCAACTGCGGGCATCCGGCAAGCCCGGCATCCATGAGCTGCTGACGGCGTTTATCTACCCCGTGTACCAAGAGGTGGACGAACGAGGACTGCACAGCTACGCCCGCTTTGCGGAGCGCATGCTGGACACTCCCCTGGTGGCGGATATGTGGTTTGCCTCCGAGCATTTCGCCACTACCGACGAAGTGCGCCGGGAACTCGCCGGACTGTGCGGCCACCTGAGTGGCGAGGAATTCACCCTGCGCTACAGCCTGGTCAGCGCCCTGCTGACCCAGACCCTGACGGTCATCGATCGCGCCGCGCGCCAGGGCGGCGAAAGCCCCCGGCAGTCCCCGGAGCGGATACTGGATACCGCCATCGCCATGGCCTGCGAAGCGCTGGCGTTGGCCTCTTCCCCCTGAACAACCTCGCGCACAGCACAGCCTCTCCCTTTGAACAACCCTGCGACACCGGATGCCCGCAGTTTGGGGTCGCGACACCCCGCCCCGCTGTGGTTATCGGTCGAGCGGGATCGGGGGACCGGGCGCCCGGTCCCGCTCAGGCGTGCAGGGACGGTGCTTCGCGATGCCAGGGAAAAGCCCCGATCTCGTCCGCCATGTCGATGCGGGCGCGGCGATCGGCAATGATCCAGGTGGCTTCCAGGCCGTCGGCGCCGCTGACGATCTCGGGCATCTCCCGGTAGGCACCCTGGATGCGCATGTCGCCGGCGACATATTCCCGGTCGCCGATGCGGCAGGATCCGCCACTCACCACCAGAAAGCGCTCGCTGCCGCAGGTGCTGGCGGCGCTCACCCGGCAGCCGGGGGCGGCCTTCACCACCAGCGCCACGGGGCCCCTGTCCCGGTCCCCCAGTACACCGCTCACCAGCGCCGGCTTATGGTCCTGTACCCCTCTGGCCAGCGCCGCGAAGGAACCCAGCCGGTAGCCCCGCTCGCAGGGGCCCTCGCTGGTGGCGATGGCGGCAATGCCTCTAGGTCCGGCAGGATGTGGGTAGACCTCATCATCGGCGAGTGGTCTGTCGTTGCCGCTGCCAGTATTGATCAGGGTTTCCTTGTGCGCCTCCCGCACCAGAGTGGGGCGAGCGCCGCGGCGATCCCCCAGTACCAGCATCACCCATGCGGCACCACCCTTACCAGGGTGTTCGCTGTAACGCAAGCCGGATTCCTGGAAGGCGAAGGAGCCAGCCCCCATGGTTTTGTTCGCCAGGCTCCATTCGCCTCCGGAAATCACCCGGAACTGGTCTGTGCCATGAAAGTGAGGTGGATCGATACTGTTGGGCCAGTCCAGGGGCTCGCTCTCCAGGGGAGAAATTAGGCCGAGCTGAAACACCGGCCCGCTTTCCGGATCGCCCATTTCAAAGGTGAAGCTCTTGATCGAACCTTGGGGCGTCATCAATGGCCATTCCTCCGGCCTGCGGTAGGACAGGTCGAGATAATCGCTGCCGAGCTCGAGTACGCCGTAACCGTTAAACATTGGTATGTCCTCTCCTTATCTGTCTCATCTCAATTGGCGACCGCGATCCAGGGCGCCGTGTGGATTCCCCGGGTTTCAACCACGCCATTGGCTTTGCCCTGGTTGGCGGCGGTTTCGGAGCGCGGCCGGTAGAACTGGCCGTACCACTGCCGATAGCGGCGAAACGGCGGATCGCCGGGGATCTCCACCGGTCTCAGGCTGGGTTTCTTGCGCTGGAAGATATGCAGGTCCTGCTCAAAGGCCAGCCTGCTGAACTGGCAGATCTGCTGGTGCACAGCGCGATCCTCTTCGGTCACCGTATCGCCCCTCGCCTTCATCATCACCGCGTGCCAGCTGCGCACCTTGCCGTCCTCGACGGGGGTATGGCAGAACACCAGAATCGCCGGGCGCTCGCCTTCCATCTCCGCCCGCAGGAAACCGGGCCCGGTGTAGCGGGAGTGAGTGACGCTGACGAATTCGCCGCCATCGGGCAGCACTGTGGCGGTACGGCTGGTAGTCTGGGCGCAATGATCGTCAAAGGTCACTGCGTGATACACCACCCGGTCGGAACCGTGGACATTGGCCAGGTGGATCTTGTCCACCCCGTGCTCCGCCAGTTCCATGGGGTGAACGTCCCATACACCCATCTCCTCCACTTCGCTGCACAGCCACTGAAGATCGTCCCACTGAGGGATGGCGGGCAGCTCGTAGGTAGGCTCGCCACCCTCCTCGTCGTGCCACACAAACACCATGCCGCCGGTTTCCTGGACTCGCCAGGACCTGATTCGCAGGGTGTCAGGGATGGTGATATCGGAATAGGGAATTTCCCTACACTTGCCATCGGCGCCAAAAATCCAGCCGTGGTTGGGGCAGCGGATGGCATCACCCACAACCTGTACGCAGTGCTGCGCGGTGGCGCCAGTGGGCCCCACCGCCAGATGTGCGCCCATATGAGGGCAGTAGGCATCAAGCATCACCGGCTTGCCGCTCTCGCCGCGGTAGAGCACCACGTCTTCGCCGAAAAATCGCCCTTCATCGGGGACAGAAGTAACCGACGCGGATGACGCCACCATCAACCAGCCTCGTGGATAGGTGAACTGGCCGAGTTGATAATCAGCTGTTTTAGCCATACTGTGCCTCTGTTACTTATCGTAGTAATTGCATGGAGTCGACACGACAACCATCGGCGATATCGCTTTGAATCGATGGTAGGAGCGAGAGAAGCCTTTGTCCAGCGCACATAAGTCCACAAAATCCATGCTTTTTTATTGGTATCCCATTACCGTGATCCCCAGTTGAAGATGGCTAGACGACGCTGCCAATGCGGTTATAAAACCGGTCGCGGGATTCCCATACCGGCCAATCTTCACCTGATGATGCGAGCCTGGCTGCCCGCTGTACGGGGGTTTATGGACTTTTGTGCAGTGTTTTTTTTCTTTCAGGGTGATTCATGATGGAGCCCATCACCAAAGCACGGTTGACGGAGCTAAGACCGGGGATCATCGCCGATCAGGGCATGCCCCTGGGGCTGCCCTACGCCACCTTGTGCATGACCGCCCTGCCCTACCGGGAGCATCCGCTACAGCGGCCGTGGCTACGACAATACGCCGTATCCACCATGACCATAGAACCGGGCTATCTGTCGACTCTTCAGACCAGCCACTCTTCCCGCCACCAGCCCTGCGGCATTCCCTTCGGAGCCCGCGCCCGCATCCTTCTGCTCTACTTTCAGCGCGAGATCCTGCGTAGCGGGCAGCGGGAAGTGGAGCGCAACGATTCATTCCGCCAGTGGCTGCAGGCGCTGGGCATCTCCGCGGGTGGCAAAACCTATCGGGCTTTTCGCCAACAGGAAATCCGCATTTTTACCTGCCGCCTGAGTTTCACCTTCCAGGGAGAACGCTCAATGGGCGCCTTCAACGAAATCATTGTCGAGGGCGGCGTGAGTGCGCTACGCGCCGACAGCGATCGCTTCGACTACGAAACCATCATTGTCGGGCAGAGCTTTTTCGACAGTGTGCAAAACCACCCGGTGCCGGTTGCCGACGAAGCCATCCGCAGCCTGGCCCGGGAGCCCTTTGCCCTCGACCTGTACTGCTGGCTTGCCGCCCACCTGCACCGGCTCGATGGGCCCGTGACTTTTGCCTGGCCGGCCTTACACAATTATTTTGGCGTCGCCTACGCACAGCCGCGCCATTTCCGGATGCGCTTCCTCGCGGCGCTGAAATCCGCCGTCGATAATTACCCCCGGGCGGCCATCCAGGTGGATGACACAGCCGGGGTTACCCTATACCCCTCGCCGCCACCTCGCTGACCGCCAGGGCGGACGACCACGCAACGAGAGACAGATAATCGCCATGCATATCCGCGACGAACAACGCCACGACCGCGCCGCCGTTCACCGTCTCAACACGCTGGCCTTCGACACCCCCGCCGAGGCCGACCTGGTGGATGCCCTGCGCGGCGCAGCGCAGCCCATCGTCTCCCTCGTCGCCGACGACGACGGGACCATCGCCGGCCATATCCTCTTTACGCCGGTCTCGCTCCCCGGCCATGCCGAACTGAAGATCATGGGCCTCGCACCGATGGCGGTGACCCCGGGACGGCAACGCGGCGGACTGGGCTCGCAACTGGTGGCGGCGGGGCTGGAATGCTGCCGTCGGCTGGGCTTCGGCGCGGTGGTGGTGCTGGGCCATCCGGACTTTTACCCGCGCTTTGGCTTCGCCCCCGCCACCCGCTTCGGCATCGGCTGCGCATACGACGTGCCGGCGGAGGCCTTCATGGCGATGGAACTGCAACCCGGCTATCTGGCCAAAGCCAGTGGGACCATCCGCTATCACCCGGCCTTCGACCATCTCTAGGCCGCCATAGAGGCACCCCGTCGCCCAGGCTCATGACCGAGGACAGCACCGTGATCGATCTTTACAAGAGCTCGCCGCTGCCCGGTCCCGCGCACCCGTGCTGCGCCATCATCATACCGCCGAGATAACCGATGAAGGACACTGTCGAGACCCTCTACCGCGACGAATCCCGCCGGGTACTGGCCACCCTGATCCGCCTGCTGGGAGATTTCGAACTGGCGGAAGAGGCCCTTCACGAAGCCTTCGCGGCGGCCCTCGAGCAATGGCCGCAGAGCGGCATTCCCGCCAATCCCCGCGCCTGGCTGGTCTCCGCCGGGCGCTTCAAGGCCATCGACCAGCTGCGCCGGCGCTCGCGCTTCGACGCCTCCCAGGCACTGATTGCCGATGAACTGTACGCCGACAGCGAGTCGGCCATCACCGACGAAACCATCGAGGACGACCGCCTGCGGCTGATCTTCACCTGCTGCCACCCCAGCCTGTCGGCGGACGCCCGCATCGCCCTCACCCTGCGCGAGGTCTGCGACCTCACCACCGAGGAGATCGCCCGCGCCTTTCTCACCGCGCCCGCCACCCTGGCCCAGCGCATCGTGCGCGCCAAAACCAAGATCCGCACCGCCAACATTCCCTACGAAGTACCCGCCACCGCCGACCTGCCGGTGCGCCTCGACTCGGTGCTGCAAGTGATCTATCTGGTCTTCAACGAGGGCTACTCCGCCACCGCCGGGGAATCGGCCACCCGCCACAGCCTGGTGGCCGAGGCGATCCGCCTCGCGCGGCTGCTGGTCGACCTGCTGCCGGAACCCGAGGCCCTCGGCCTGCTGGCGCTGATGCTGCTGCACAATGCCCGCGGCTCCACGCGCACCAATGCCGACGGCGACCTGATCCTGCTCGACGAGCAGGATCGCAACCTGTGGGACCGTGAACAGATCGCCGAAGGCGCCGCCCTGGTCACCCGCGCCCTGCTGTCGCGGCGCGTCGGCCGCTACGGCATCCAGGCCGCGATCGCCGCCGTGCACGCCGAGGCCGCCCGCGCCGCCGACACCGACTGGGCCGAAATCGTCGGCCTCTACGATCTGTTGCTGGAGGTCAATCCCTCGCCGGTGGTGGAGCTGAACCGGGCGGTGGCGGTGGCCATGCGCGACAGCCCCGAGGCCGGCCTGGGACTGGTCGATGCCCTGCTCGCCCGCGGCGAACTTGCCGGCTACCACCTGGCCCACGCCGCCCGCGCCGATCTGTGCCGTCGCCTGGGCCGCCGGGCGGACGCCAGTGCCGCCTACCGCCAGGCCCTCGCACTCGCCGTCCAGGAGCCGGAGCGGCGCTTCCTGCAACGGCGGCTGGCGGAGCTGGACGGCTGAAAATGACCGCCTGCTATGACAGGCGATATCCCCGCGCAGGCCGTGCTGAGACACGAAGCGCAATCGAGGCCGGCCCCGGTGCGTTTCCTTCGTCAACGCACCCTATGGTGCTTCACGCGATCCGTGATATGGCCCCGCACAGGGTGTGCCGAGGCACGAAACGCACCGCGATCGCAGCCAGCCTCCGGTGCGTTTCCTCCCCCAAACGCAGCCGATGGGGCTTCCCGGGATGCGCGATATCGCCCCGCATAGGGTGTGCTGAGGCACGAAGCGCACCGCGATCGAGGCCCGGCCACCGCGTCATCGAGCTTGAGTAACTGCCATTCCGGCCTGCTGTCGATTTTCGCCGCCGCCGGACGACAAGGGATAAACCCAACACGGAGAATACCGATGAAATACCTGTGCCTCGTCTACAGCGAAGAAGACAGACTCCACAGCCTGCCGGAAAGCCCAGCGGACAGCGAATGCATGGCCTACGCCGAATCCCTGGCGAACAGCGGCCAGATGATCGCCGGCCAGGCGCTGCAGCCGGTGGCCACCGCCACCACCGTGCGGGTGCGCAACGGCCAGCTGTCGATCACCGACGGCCCCTTCGCGGAAACCAAGGAACAGCTCGCCGGCTTCTACCTGATCGAGGCGCGGGACCTCAACGACGCCCTCCGAATCGCCGCCGGCATTCCCCCGGCGCGGGTGGGCAGCATCGAGGTGCGGCCGATCCGCGAACTGCAGCCCTGATACCTGGCAGGGTCACCATGCCATCAGCAGCATTCACAGCGGGCGTCGCGCCATGCCGCCTCCGACCAGCCCATGCCGGCATGGAGATCGGCGCCATAAAAACACTCCCCCTCTGTCGATTTTCCAGATTCCGCTTCGACTACGAATAACCCCCCAAGACCATACTCAAGACAACCACCGAGGAGGAAACAACAATGTCTACCACCGCAACCCCCTACCTGGGCTTCGACGGCAACTGCCGGGAAGCCTTCGCCCGCTACTCCGCCATCTTCGGCGGCAACGCCGACATGGTGACCCACGGCGAATCCCCGGCCTGCGACCAGATACCTGCGGAAATGCACGGCTGCGTCATGCACGCCCAGCTCACCACCGGCGACCTGCTGGTGATGGGCGCCGACATGCCGCCCGGCATGTACCAGAAGCCGACCGGCATCTGTGTCGCCGTGGCGGTGGACACCCCCGAAGAGGCCGAGCGCGTTTTCGCCGCGCTCGCCGAGGGCGGCGAGGTGCAGATGCCCATGGATGAAACCTTCTGGGCGCACCGCTTCGGCATGCTGATCGACCGCTTTGCCATTCCCTGGATGATCAACTGCCTGAAAGCCGAACCCGAACTGAACACCTGAACCTGAACAGAGGAGAGCTGCTATGCGTTATGTCGATGGTTTTGTCCTGCCGGTACTCACCGCAAGGCTCGACGACTATTTCCGCCTGGCCCGCAAGGCCGGCGAAATCTGGAAGGAGTACGGCGCCCTGGAATATATCGAATGCGTCGCCGACGACGTCAAGCCGGGGGTACACACCTCCTTTCCCCAAAGCGTAAAACTCGAAGAGGGTGAAACCGTGGTCTTTTCGTGGATCGTCTACAAATCCCGCGAAGACCGCGACCGGATCAACGCCCTGGTCATGAACGACCCCCGGCTGACGGAGGCGATGACCGCCGATACCATGCCCGTCGATGGCAAGCGAATGATCTGGGGCGGCTTCAAGACGATGGTGGAATTGTAATGATCGCCGGCAAACGGCGGTAACCAGCCGCTGCGCCCGGAACGATGCTCCTGTCGTTCCGGGCGGGGAGAAAAGTCTTATACTATTTCACACCATCGGTATCGGCCGACCGGGCCGATACGCCCCCATCCGCCATCCCACGGAGGAACAGACATGAAACACACCGGCAGCTGCCATTGCGGCAACATCCTCTTCGAGGTGGAAGGCGACATCGACGGCGCCGTGGCCTGCAACTGCTCGATCTGCCAGCGGAAAGGATCCCTGCTCTGGTTCGTGCCGCGGGACAGCCTGCGGTTGCTGACACCGGAGGAGAACGCCGCCACCTATACGTTCAACAAACACGTCATCAAACACCGCTTCTGTGCCGAGTGCGGCATTCATCCCTACGGCGAAGGCAGCGACCCCGCCGGCAACCGGATGGCCGCCATCAATATCCGCTGCCTCGACGCTATCGACCTCGACGCCATCGCCGTCAAGCACGTCGATGGCAGGGCTTTTTGACGCAACGTGAAACCGGCGGCGAAAACGGCACCGAACAGCTTCTTTCCAGGGATTACTGTATTCGGGCATCTGACTCGTTCTTGTTCACAGGGCGCGGCAATATGCGCGCCGGTGATTTCAGAAAAGACTGTCAACCGATTTCCCCGCAGGAACCCCATGAACCCGAAAAGCGATTCCCACCACCTGCCTCTTTCGGCATTCCTCAAACACGGCACGGCCTCGGTACACGACACCCTGGACAAACGCATCATGGAGCTGGCGCCATTTGCCAACCGCGAGCGCTTCGCGCGCTTCCTGCGCGTGCAGGTTCGCCTGCACCATGCGGCCGCGCCCCTCTACAGAGAGAACCCGGTGCTGGCGAGGCTCCTGCCAGGGTTGTGGGAGCGCAGCCGCCTGGACGCCGTGGTGGCTGACTGCGAGGATCTCGGCGTGGATCGGGCGCTGCTGGAACACGACAAGACTGCCGCAACGGTGCGCGTCGAGGACAACGCCGAAGCCCTCGGCTGGCTTTATACCTGCGAGGGATCGACCCTCGGCGCAGCCATACTGCTCAAAGTCGCCCGCGACCGGCTGGGCCTGTCGGAGCATTTCGGCGCGCGTCACCTCGCCGGCCACCCGGCGGGCCGGGCGCCACACTGGCGGCACTTCAAGGCGGCGCTGGACGACATAGCGCTATGTGACGGAGAGCGCGAGCGGGCGCTGGCCGGAGCGCGGGAAGCTTTTTCATTTGTCCGCGGCGCTGTCGAGGAGCTGATGCGCGATGAGCAGGTCATGGTTCCACGATAATGCTGGCGGTGTTTTTCTGGCGGGTAGCGGCCCTGGTGTTCGTCGCCCTTGGCCTGGTGGGCGCGGTGGTGCCGGGAATGCCCACCACCATCTTCATGATCCTCGCCGCCTGGGCTTCCGCCAAGGGCTGGCCCTGGCTTAACCTCTGGCTGATCAACCATCCCAGGTTTGGCCCGCCGATCGACAACTGGCACAGGCACCGCGTCATCCCCCGCAGGGCCAAATGGATGGCGCTGGCCTGCATGTCTCTGAGCGCGGTGCTGATCGTTCTCTCCCCCCAGCAGCCCTGGGTCAAGTGGCTGATCCTGTCGACGATGGCCGCGGTGCTGGCCTGGCTGTTGAGCCGGCGCGAAAATCCGCCTGACGGTCCCGATTGACCGCTATGCCAGCGCCGGACTTCCCGCGAAAAGGCCTGCCGGAACCCTGGCCTGGCCGAGGAACGGGTTTTCCAGGTATCTGGTCCCAGATCCCAAACCTTACATTCCCAATCACCAGAACCCGGGAGGCGGTGTCTCACATCATCGGTTCAGGGAACAGTAACACCCAGATTTCATGAGATGGGCAAAGAATCCCTCAAAGCTGCTGCGATACGCCATTCGCCCCTAAACACCGAACCATTCGTAGCCGCGCTTCACCGCATCCACCACTGTACGCAGATCGCTATAGAGCGAGATCGGGGTGGGTGCGCGCAATATCACGGTGATAATGCGGTTGCCATTCGGCGCTTCGGTAAGCACGGCGACATTATATAATCCGGGCAACAAGGTGCCCGTTTTCGCTCCGAGCAGATCATAGTCGTTGATGGTCTTGACGCTCGAAATGATCTTTTTCTCTCGCGGCCTGTGGCCCAGAATATTCATCACATGGCTTGCCTTTCCCCAAACCTTCGCAATGCCCTCATAAGCCATCGCGGCCGCCATGAGGACTGAGATATCGGCAGCGCACGTCACCTGGCCACGCGCGGGTTGCCCGCTTGGGTTATTGAAGTGCGTATTGGTCATTCTGAGCAGTGCGGCCTTCGCGTTCATCGCTGCCATGAAGCGCCCCAGAGCATCTGCCCGCGGATTTTCTTCGCCCCCATTCA
>JBAZCN010000030.1:0-30839 GCA_041655035.1 Porticoccaceae bacterium
CGTGCGCGCATCATCACCGACAACCCGGGCCGGAGTACAGGAGGCGGCGACCCAGTACCGCTGAGCGAAACTGGGGCTGTTCTTGCTCCAGGCTCAGGGAGTTTCGCAATCGATCTCCAGTGATGCCGCCCCGTCGATCCGTGCACCATCGCCATCGACCAGAACGATGTCCGACACCGTAAACTTCTTCCCGGAAGTCTGTATGGTGTAAGGTTCCGAGGTCCAGCGCCCGGCTGTCAGGCGCCGCTCAGAACTGGAAAAGAAATTGTCGACCCCCAGATTGACCGACATCTCTTCGCCGGTCGAACTCAGTTCGAAGTAAAAAACCTCGCCGTCGGGCGCAACTCCCGGCCCCTGGATTTCGATATCGTCGAAGTCATCCTCCCTGTGAAGGCCGCAGGTCGTCGGTGTGAACTCATAGTTACCCACCGAAGTTTTCAGGACACCGCTCCTGTTTGACGCCTGGCTGCCCGGCGCTACGCTTGCCGCAGTATCTTCCTTACAGCCGGCAAGCATCACAAAACAGCTGACCAGCGCAAAAGCCAGGGGCGTTTTACACTTGGCGAAGCCGACTTTTATTTTTCGGTTCAAGACAATTTCCTCGTCAACTGGAGTAAAAAGGGCAAAACAGGGGGAAGGTCACCTATAAGCCCGACAATACCAAAGTCAGTGCGGGCCAGAACAAAAATACCTGACCGCTACAAATACCCAAGCTGTTGTTCTGCTCCCAAATTAGTATTGAAGAATGGCGCTGGCCGCATTCCGTGGACACCACTGCTCTACATCGGGGGCGATGAGGGTATTTAGCCGTTGGTCGAGCGGCTCTGTTTCCACATTCATGCCTTTCAGAACAGTGCGCATGGCGTGGCGTTGGATGGAGCCCTGTGCGAGAAGCACATTACAGTTGCCATCTCCTGCCTTGACCGGCTCCAGCAGTTTGGCGATGTAGCGGGCCGTGGCCTGGACATAGCAGGCTTCAATGGCCTGCATGGCTTCGTCGGTGTTGCCATCCTCGCTGATGTTGATGGCGACATTGGCGTGGCCAAAGATAATGGCGCAAGAAGGAGCTTTTCCTTCTTCAGCCCGCAGCCAGGCTTGTTCCAGGGGCTCCTGGTATTGCTTGGCTACGCCGAGCTGATCAGAGGAACGCGCGCCGGCGTCCTCCGCGGGAGAGCAGCCAGCGGTCAGCGCGAGTGCACAGATCGAGGTTGCGAGGCCAAATGTGGAAAAAAAACCGGTGTGTATTTTCGGGGGTAGCCTGGATCGGATGAGTGTATTTTTTGATGGCCTTTTTGTTTTATCCATGTTTTTTCAACCTTGTATTTTGCGGCGACTCTATCATAGTGGTTGGTTTGTCTCAATGAACTCTACTTTTGCGCTCCGCTAAAAAAAAAGGGGGGGGGGGTTACCCTCGGCTCCGAATAGTGAAATTTTTAGGGATAATTTCTAATCTGGAAAGGTCTTTAATTCTTTTACATTCTTTCTGGCCCATAATGGCAGTATACACTCTACAGTCAAATTGAATTTCCATATTTGGTGATGGAGATGACCTTCCTTCTCCAATTGTAAACGCGTATGAATACGAGGAAACCAGTTAGCATAACAATAAAATTTTAGAGATTGAAATAAACCTAAGTATTTTAACATTCATAATTCACCCCGACCTATAATCACACCTAATGTTGAAGGTTTGAAATACAGCAACTCAATAACCAGCTCTTGCCTACAATCTACCTTTCTACATTACGCAAACTTCGGGACACTCATCAATTTGAGGACTACGAAATGGGTGTCTTTTGCCTTCTGGTGCAGCCCCACGTCAACTGTCCAGCTCAACCTCCAAAAGAAACCGCCGCAACTGCATTTCCTCTCTCATTACGTGAACGATCAAAACAGTACTGCCTTCCCGCCGGTAGAAGATGCGACACGGCCTTACGTAAATCTCGCGGTAAATCGACTGTGGCAATTCGGGTGGCACATGGCCGGAATCGGGGAATCGTTCAAGGCGATCAACACTGGAGAATATCTCCTGCACGAGACGGGAGGCGGCGCCCGGCTTGTCCAGGGCGATGTATTCCGCGATATCTTCCAACTGGTCCAGGGCCGGATTTGCCCAGATTATTTCAGCCACTTCCGCATCCGCTCCCTGGCTTGGTCATGGGAGGTCGTTCCTCCCTCCAGAACGGCTCCTTCCCCCCTGGACAGCCCTTCAAGCAGCGCCAGCCTGCGCTGCATGAATTCGTAATCCTGAACATCGACCAGGTAAGCTGATGGCTGGCCATGCTCCGTGATCAGTACCGCTTCCTTGGTTTCGTGCAGTTCGGCAAGGATTTTGGTGGCTTGGCGCTTCAGGCTCGTTACCAGCTCTACTTTCATGTAAGTACTCCACCCAAACACAGTGGCACTATAGTATCACTACTGACAAGCATAGCCACTGTGTGCCGCCCGCATACGGTCGCCGCCCCGTTTGCCATCCCCCAACCACAGCTATACAATCCGCACCCTGCATCAGGTGCCTGCTCGTCCATCCTTCGCCAGGGTGGGCTGGAGCAGGTTAAACGGGAAGTGTGGTGCGTCACGGCAAGATTTTTCCATATCCACGGCTGCCAGTGACAAGACCACCGCTGCCCCCGCAACGGTAAAGGAGCGCGCTCATTGTCGAGCGGCTCCCAAGCCCGAAACCGGCCTGGTGATGACGGAGCCTCCGTCATCACGGTGTGCAGTAGCTGCAACGATGAAGCGGAGGGCTTTGTCGGTGGTTATCTGCCCGTCCTTATCGGCGCTCGCCACTCCTACCCCTCCCTCAATCCTTGTTTCCTGACCCGATTGAGGAATTTCCGTGAAAAAGTCCATTCTTGCCCAGAGCATTTTGCTGGCTGCCGCCGGTCTCGGCCTGCCCGCTGTTGCCGACATCATCCATGAAGAGGTCGTCGTCACCGCCACCCGCACCCCGGTGGCGCTGGTGGACAGCCTGGCATCGGTGACCGCCATTTCCCGCGAACAGCTGGACATCTTCCGGCCCCTGGAGCTGACGGATGTGCTCCGCCAGGTGCCCAGTCTGGAAGTCAGCCGCAGCGGCGGGCCGGGCTCCACCACCAGCCTGTTCACCCGCGGCACCTCCGGCGACCACACCCTGGTGCTGGTGGACGGCCAGCGCCTGAGCAGCGCCACCTCCGGCGGCACCAGCATCCAGTTCCTGAACCCGGACCAGATCGAGCGCGTCGAGGTGGTGCGCGGCGCCTATTCCAGCCTCTACGGCAGCGAGGCCATCGGCGGCGTGGTGCAGATCTTCACCCGCGACGGTTCGGCCAGCACCGGCAGCTATGTGAATGCCACCGCCGGCAGCCATGACCTGCGCAAGACCGCGGTCGGCACCAGTGGCAACTCGGGCAACCTGCGCTATGGCGTACATGCCTCCTACCTCGATACCGACGGCATCAACAACCGCGAAGCCGACCCCGCCCGCGACAAGGATGGCTTTCGCAACAAGTCCGTCAACGCCAGTGTCGGCTACCGCTTCGCCAACGACGCCGACCTGGCCCTGCGCTTTCTGGAAAGCAACAACCGCAATGAATACGACAGCACCACCCCCGGCGAGCGCCCCTACAGCGATTCCTGGCTGCAGAACATCAACCTGAAGGGCTCCCTGCCGATTGCGGATTTCTGGCTGAGCCAGTTGTCCCTGGGTGTATCGACCGACGACAGCGACAACTACGACGGCACCACCGGCCTCCACACCGGGCACTTCCGCACCGAGCGCGAGCAACTGTTCTGGCAGAACGACTTTACCATCGCCGAGGACCACACCGTCACCGTCGGCTATGACTACTATGAGGACAAGGTGAAGTCCAGCAACACCTATGTGAACAACGCCGGAAAAGCGGTTGGAAAGCGCGACAACAGCGCCGTCTTTGCCCAGTACCAGGGCAACTGGTCGTTCGTCGACCTCGTCCTCGGCGCGCGGGAGGAAGACAACGAGGATTTCGGCAGCCACACCACCAGCAATGTCTCCCTGGGTTTTCGCCTCGACGACAGCCACCGGTTGGTGGTGACCTGGGCGGAAGGCTTCAAGGCGCCCACCTTCAACGACCTGTACTGGCCCGCCAGCGCCTGGAGCGCGGGGAATCCGGACCTGAAACCGGAGGAATCGGAAAATATCGAAGTCAGCCTGCGGGGTCACTACGATCTCTGGCATTGGTCCATCGGGTACTTTGAGAACAAGGTCGAAAACCTGATCGCCTGGGCATCGGGTCCGGACCTGGTATTGCGGCCCTACAATGTCAGCGAAGCGAAGATCGAGGGCGCGGAGCTGGCCCTGGGCGCGGCGCTGGCGGGCTGGAACCTGAGCGCTTCCTATACTTACCTGGAGCCCAAGGACGCCGGCAACGGCAACCTGCTGCCGCGCCGCAGCCGCAACAACCTCACCCTGAACGCCGACAAACGCTTTGGCGACCAGTTGACCGCCGGCCTGTCGGTCAAGAGCCAGGGCAACCGCTACGACAATGCCGCCAATACGCAGTCCCTGAGCGGCTACACCACGGTGGCGCTGCGCCTCGGTTATCAGATCACCCAGGCGCTGGAAGCCAATCTCAAGCTCGACAACCTGTTCGACAGGGACTACCAGCTCAACCGCGGCTACAACCAGGAGGGGCGCACCTGGCAACTGGGGATGACCTACCGGCTGTGACCCGGCCCCGCCGCCTTCCGCAGGAGCCCGGCTCGTGCAGGATGCCGCCCGCAACAGCTTATGGATTTGCCCCGACCAAAAAGGTGCACCCCGTAAACGACACCGAACCGGAAGAAAAGCCATGGCACCACCCATCACCCTGATGGTTCAGGGCACCTTGACCGTAATGGTACAAGGCACCACCTCCGACGCCGGCAAGAGCGTGCTGGTGGCGGGTCTGTGCCGGGTACTGGCGCGGCGCGGCGCCACGGTCGCGCCGTTCAAGCCCCAGAACATGGCCTTGAACAGCGCGGTGACGACAGACGGCGGCGAGATCGGCCGCGCTCAGGCGGTGCAGGCCCAGGCCTGCTTTCTGGAGCCACACCGGGATATGAACCCGGTGTTGCTCAAACCCTCCAGCGATACCGGCGCCCAGGTGATCATCCAGGGCCGGGCGCTGGCCAATATGAATGCCAGGGATTATCACGGCTATAAAAAGGTGGCGCGCCTGGCCGTACTGGAATCCTACGCGCGGCTCAAGGAACAATACCAGGCGGTGATCGTCGAGGGCGCCGGCAGCCCCGCCGAGATCAACCTGCGGGAGGGGGATATCGCCAATATGGGTTTCGCCGAGGCGGTGGACTGCCCGGTGATCCTGATCGCCGATATCGATCGCGGCGGGGTGTTCGCCCACCTGGTCGGCACCCTGGAACTGCTGTCGGAGAGCGAGCGCAAGCGGGTGGCGGGCTTTGTGATCAACCGTTTCCGCGGCGATATCTCCCTGCTCCAACCGGGGCTCGACTGGCTGGAGCAGCGCACCGGAGTGCCGGTACTGGGAGTGCTGCCCTACCTTCACGGCTTTCACCTGGAGGCGGAGGACGCCATCGACGCCAGCCAGGTGAAGGGCGAGGGCGAGCAATTGAAGGTGGTGGTGCCGGTGCTGCCGCGCACCAGCAATCACACCGACTTCGACGCCCTGCGCCTCAACCCGGCGGTGGATCTGCGCTTCGTCCGCGCCGGGGAGCCTCTGCCGGGGGCCGACCTGATCATCCTGGCCGGCAGCAAGAATGTGCGCGGCGATCTCGCCGCCCTGCGCGCCAACGGCTGGGACCGAGGTATGCAGCGCCATCTGCGCTATGGCGGCAAGGTGCTGGGCATCTGCGGCGGCTTCCAGATGCTGGGGGAGACCGTTGCCGACCCCGATGGTATCGAGGGAGACGCCGGGGAAAGCCCGGGGCTCGGCCTACTGGCCATGGCCACCCGACTCTACCCGGAAAAGCAGTTGCGCCGGGTGAGCGGCACTCTCTTTCCCCTGGAGGGCAATGGGGCAACGGCCATAGAGGTGGAAGGCTACGAAATTCACTGCGGCATCTCCACCGGCCCCGCCCTCGACAACCCCGTCGCCCGGCTCCCCCGGGGCCCGGATGGCGCCCGCAGCGGCGATGGCCAGGTGATGGGCACCTATATCCACGGGCTGTTCGACCACCCGCAAGCCAGCCGCGCACTGCTGGCCTGGGCGGGCCTCGGCCACTGCCCGGAGTTCGACTACTTCGCCCTGCGGGAGCAACAGATAGAGCGACTGGCGGACGTGGTGGAACAGCACCTGGATCTGGCACGGTTGTTCCCAGCCCTGTGGCCCGATGGAGATCGCGGATGATGGGTGCACCCTCTCCCAATCCCATAGGGTGTGCCGACGACAGGAGGCGCACCGTCGCGGCCTCGACCAGCTCCCGGTGCGCTTCGTCCCTCAGCGCACCCTATGGCCTGTTGCCCCATGGGGATCGCATGACGGTTACCCGCTCTACCAATCCCATATGCCGACGGCAGGAGGCACACCGTTACAGCCTCGACAAACCCCCGGTGCGCTTCGTCCCTCAGCGCACCCTATGGCCTGTTGCCCCATGGAGATCGCATGACGGTTACCCGCTCTACCAATCCCATAGGGTGTGCCGACGGCAGGAGGCGCACCGTTACAGCCTCGACAAGCCCCCGGTGCGCTTCGTGCCTCAGCGCACCCTATGGTCTGGCTGTTTCTTTTCCGAAAGGCGCCGCCACGGGAGTCCCGACATGAACACGCTACCCTCTGAGCCACTCACGGCCGACGCAGGCCCTGTCCGCCACTGCCCGGCCCTGTTGATCGCCGCCCCGGCCTCCGGCCAGGGCAAGACCACGGTGGTGGCCGCCCTCGCCCGCCATCACCGCCGCCAGGGGCGGCGGGTGCGGGTGCTGAAAACCGGTCCGGATTTTCTCGACCCGATGATCCATCAGCGCGCCAGCGGCGAGGCCGTCTATCCCCTCGACCTGTGGATGGTGGGCGACACCCAGTGCCAGCAGTTGCTGTATGACGCCGCCGGGGAGACGGACCTGATCCTGGTGGAAGGCGTGATGGGCCTCTACGACGGCACCCCCAGCAGCGCCGACCTCGCCATCCGCTTCGGCCTGCCGGTGGCGGCGGTGATCGACGCCGGCGCCATGGCGCAGACCTTCGGTGCGTTGGCCCTGGGCCTGGCCAACTACAACCCGGACTTGCGCTTTGCCGGTGTGATTGCCAACCGGGTGGCCAGCGAGCGCCATGGCGGCATGCTGAAGGACAGCCTGCCCGCCGACCTGCCCTGGCTTGGCGGGCTGCCCAAAAGCGCGGATATCGCCCTGCCGGAACGTCATCTCGGATTGCACCAGGCGGATGCCATCGCCGATCTGGACGCCAGGCTCGACAGGGCCGCCGATCTGATCGCCACCACCGCCCTGGCCGAGCTGCCGGCACCCGCAGCCTTTCGCGCTCCCGCCCGCGAACCTGTGCCGCCGTTGCTCGATGGCCTGCGTATCGCCGTGGCCCGGGACCAGGCATTCTGTTTCGTCTACCGGGCCAACCTCGACCTGTTGCAAGCCATGGGGGCGGATCTGCGGTTTTTCTCACCTCTCAAGGATCGGGCACTGCCGGATGCCGACAGCCTCTACCTGCCGGGGGGCTACCCGGAACTGCATCTCGATCAACTGGCCGACAATACCCCGATGCTCGCCGCGGTGGCCGGTCACCACCGGGCAGGCAAGCCGATCGTGGCGGAGTGCGGCGGCATGCTGTACCTGCTGGAATCCCTGGGCCGGGCTGACGGCGAGCGGCGACCTCTGGCCGGCCTGATTCCCGCCAGCGCCACCATGGGCAAGCGCCTCGGCGGCCTCGGCCTGCAAGGGGCCGATTTCCCCGGCGGCCAGTTGCGTGGCCACACCTTTCACTACTCCACCTTCGATGACACCCCCGCCTTCGCGCTCAGGGCAACCCGCCATCCCGGCGGCAGCGATGGCGAAGGCGTGATCCGCCAGGGCAATCTCACCGCCTCCTATATGCACTGGTACCTGCCCTCCAATCCCCGGGTGGCGGCGACACTGTTCGCGGGTGCGGCGCCATGAGCCTCGCCCTGGCATCCGCCGGCGAAACCCCGCTGCTGCCCGGCGCCTGGCTGCACCACTGCGCGGATTGGGTGACGGTGCGCTTCGACGCCCCGCGCCTCGCCCTCAGCTCCGCCGTGGTCGGCGGCGGGCTGCAGGCGGCGAGCCGCTGGCTCAACCTGCGGGTGAGCGGCGACGGCGCGGATTGCGCCGAATCCCCGGCCGAGACCGTGGCGGGCCTGTGCCGCGTCCGCCGTTGGGAGGAGGCCACCCTGGGCATGCTGACCGCCGCGTCGATGAAATCCCTGCGCATCCGCCACACCAGCGTCGCTGGCGAAGACTTTGCGGTGCTGGCGACCACCGGCCTCGCCAATGCCCGTCGCGCCGGCGACCGAGCGGAATACCGGGGCCTGGGCGACACGCCGCTGGCGGCCGGCACCATCAACCTGGCGGTGGTCACCGGCGCCCGGCTGGAGCCGGCGGTGATGGTCGAAATGATCATCACCGCCACCGAGGCCAAGGCCGCCGTGCTCCAGGAGATGGACATCCGCAGCCCGGTTTCCGGCGCCATCGCCACCGGCACCGGCACCGACGCCATCGCGGTGTTTTCCGGCCCCGGGCCGCTGACCATCCCCTACGCCGGCAAGCACACTCTGCCCGGCGAGATACTGGCCAGACTTACCCTGGCGGCGATCGGCGATTCCATCCGCCAGCTCGGCCCCCTCGCTGCCGACCTCCACCTCGAGGAATCCCCGTGAACCCCACTCCTTATCCCGATCAGGGCCTGGAACTGATCCTCGGCGGCGCCCGCTCCGGCAAGAGCCGCCTGGCCGAGATCCGCGCCCTGGAGAGCGGCCGGCCGCCGCACTACATCGCCACCGCCACCGCGGGCGACGCCGAAATGGCCGAACGCATCCACCACCACCAGGCCCGCCGCGGCGCCGAGTGGCACGCCGTCGAATCACCGCTGCGCCTGGCCGACACCCTGCTCGACCTCCACAGCGACGACCGCTGCCTGCTGGTCGACTGCCTGACCCTGTGGCTTAGCAACTGCCTGCACCACGGTTGCTGGCCGGAGGAGCGGGAGGCCCTGCTCAAGGCCGCCGGCCAGTTGCGGGGCCGGGTGATCCTGGTCAGCAACGAAGTGGGCTCCGGCATCGTGCCCCTGGGCGAGCTGTCGCGCCGTTTCGCCGACGAAAGCGGCCGGCTGCACCAGCAACTGGCCCAGTTGGCGCGGCGGGTGACACTGGTGGTGGCGGGGTTGCCGCTCGAGCTGAAAGGCTGAGCGGGTATATCGAGTTTTACCTAGCGCGTTTTGTGTACTGGCCATCGTGTAATAGCAATAGAGGTTTCCCGCGATCATGAACGACCTGCGACCGCCCGCCGGCACCAGCCAGCCGAGTACCGCACTCCATGTGCAACCCGAAACAGGCTACACGCAACTCGCCGGGCCCGTGGCGCCGGTCTCGCAAACCGCGCGCGACGCCGCCGGCGAACGCCAGCGACAACTCACCAAGCCCCCCGGCTCCCTGGGGCGGCTGGAGGATCTGGCGGTGGCGTTCGCCGGCTGGCAGGGCACCGCCCTGCCCGTTCTCGACCGCTGCCGGGTGCGGGTATTCGCCGCCGACCACGGCATCGCCGCGGAAGGGGTCTCGGCCTTTCCCCAGGCGGTGACAGTGGAGATGATCCGCAACTTTGCCCGGGGCGGCGCCGCCATCTCGGTGCTGGCGCAGCGCTACGGGGCTGACTTCCGGGTAGTCAACCTCGGTACCGTCCAGCCGCTGCCGGATGCCGAGCGCCACCACCCGGCAATCCGCGACCGGCAACTGGCGCCCGGCAGCGCCAATATCTGCGTGGCGGCGGCCATGGACGACACCCTTCTGGCCGCCGCGCTCACCGCCGGGGCCGATGAAATCCGCGGCGCCGAGCGCTGCGAACTGTTCATCGGCGGCGAGATGGGCATCGCCAATACCGCCACCACCGCGGCGCTGACCAGCGCCCTGCTCGGGTTGAGCGCCGCCGACACCGTGGGCGCCGGCACCGGCGTCGACGCCCGGGGTCTGGAGCGCAAAAGGCAGGCGGTGGCCCGCGCCCTCGATCGCCACCTGCCCCACTGCGGGTCGCCGCTGGAAACCCTGCGTCGTCTCGGCGGGCTGGAAATCGCCGCCCTCGCCGGAGCCTATGTCGCCGCCGCCCAGCGGGGCATCCCGAGCCTGGTGGACGGCTATATCTGCACCGCCGCGGCCCTGGTCGCGTGCCGGCTCAATCCCGGTGTGCGGGAGTGGCTGCTGTTCGCCCACCGCTCAAAGGAGCCCGGCCACCGCCATCTGCTCGCCGCCCTGAACGCGGAGCCGCTGCTGGACCTCGGCCTGCATCTGGGCGAGGGCAGCGGCGCCGCCATCGCCCTGCCGCTGCTTCGCGCCGCCTGCGCACTGCACAGCGGCATGGCCACCTTCGCCGAGGCCGGTGTCAGCGGCAACGATAGCGGGGGCCAGACATGACCGATTCTGCGCCGGCTCCCACCACCATCGACCTGTTGCGCCACGGGGCCTGCGAGGGGGGCCAGATCTTTCGCGGCGCAACGGATTCCGCCCTGACCGCTGAAGGCTGGCAACAGATGGCCAGTGCCCTGGGGCCATTTTCCGGCTGGCAGCGGGTGATCAGTTCACCCCTGCAACGCTGCCGGCGGTTTGCCGAGGGGTTTGCCGAAGATCGCCACTTGCCCTTCGCCATAGAAGAAGGCCTGCGGGAAATCCATTTCGGCGCCTGGGAGGGCCGCGATATCGCCACCCTGTGGCGGGAGGACAGTGCCGCCCTGGAACCCTACTACCGTTTTCCCGGCAGCGTGACGCCCCCCGGCGGCGAACCCCTGGCGGCGGCCGCTGACCGCCTCGCCAGAGCCTGGCGCCAACTGCTCGACCGCCACCGGGGCGAACACCTGCTGCTGGTGGTCCACGGCGGCGTCATCCGCCTGCTGTTATGTCAGTTGCTGGGAGCGCCCCTCGCCAGCAGCCAGCATTTCAGCATCCCCCTCGGCGGCCTGACCCGGCTGCGGATTTATCACTTGGAAGACGGCGACGTGCCGCAACTGATCTTCCACCAGCCGGGGACAGCGGATGCCTAGGACGTGCCGTTCAGCTGATGGCTTTGCGTTATCAGCATCACCACCTGTTGATGGTGGGCTTCCTGCCTCAGCACACCCTATGGTCTGCTGCCCACTCTCCCCATCCCCCAAGGTGCGCCGACGACAGGAGCCGCACCAGCGCTGTTTCGAACGCCACCCTATGCATGCGACTGAGGGTCGCACCGGGCCTGTTCAGACATCACCGGGGAGCGCCTGATGGCCGGCCCTAGAGAAGAGTGTCGCGCCCTGGCGATTGCCCTGGGTCTGCTGACCCGGATCCCGGTGCGAGTGCGGGGCGACATCAGCGCCGCGACCCTGGGACGCTCGCTGCACTGGTATCCGGCGGCGGGGCTGGCGATAGGGCTGCTCCTGATGCTGCTGGCCGCCCTGTTGCCGGATGTCGGTCTGCTGGCCGCCGCGGTGATCGTGGCGGCTTGGGTGGCCATCACCGGCGCCCTGCACCTCGATGGCCTGGCGGACTGCGCCGACGCCTGGGTCGGCGGCATGGGCGACCGGGAGCGCACCCTGGCGATCATGAAGGACCCGGCCTGCGGTCCCATGGGGGTAACCGCCATCGCGCTGGCGCTGCTGCTCAAGGTGGCGGCCCTCGCAGCCCTGCTGGCCGGCCCCGCCGCCGTTGCCTGGTGGCTGGTTCCCCTGGCTGCCCGCACCCTCCTGCCCCTGGCGTTTATCGGCCTGCCCTATGTGCGCCAGGGCGGCATGGGCGACGGCCTCGCCGCCAACGCCTCGAAACCGGGCCTCGCCCTGGCTGCGGGACTGGTGCTGGGCATCCTCGTGCTGGGACTGCCGGTTCAGCTGGCGGCCCTGTGGCTGGCGGTCGCCCTGGCGGCTTTCGCCCTGTGGCGCCACGGGGTGCGCAGGCGCCTCGGCGGTTTTACCGGGGATTGCGCCGGCGCCCTGGTGGAGCTGGTGGAAGTGGCCCTGCTGGTTGCCAGCGCATTCTTTATTTCGGGGTTCGCGCAATGATCAGCCTGTGCGTGGTGCTCGCCCTGGCGCTGGACGCCCTGCTCGGGGAGCCGCGCCGCTGGCACCCATTGGTGGGTTTTGGCCACCTCGTCACCCGGGTGGAAGCCGTGCTGCGCCGGGATGGGCATTCTCCCCGGCGCCAGATCGCGGCGGGATTTGTGGGCTGGCTGCTGCTGGCGGCGCTGCCCGCCCTGCTGCTGTGGTGGCTGCTGACCGGCCTAGGTGGCTCGCCGCTGGTGGCGGTTGAGGTGCTGATTCTGTACCTCTGCATCGGCAACCGCAGCCTGGCGGAGCACGCCCGGGCCGTGGCCCGGCCCCTGCTGGCCGGCGACCTGCCCGCGGCGCGGCGGGCGGTCGCCATGATCGTCAGCCGGGACACCGCGGCACTGGACGTATCCGGCGCGCCCCGCGCCACGGTGGAATCGGTACTCGAAAACGGCAGCGACGCGGTGTTCGCCCCGCTGTTGTGGTTCGCGGTGGGCGGCGCGCCCGCCGCGCTGCTCCATCGCCTCGCCAACACCCTGGATGCCCGCTGGGGTTACCGTTCGGAAAAATACCTGTACTTCGGTCGCGCCGCCGCGCGCCTCGACGACCTGCTCAACTGGATTCCCGCCCGGCTGTGCGCCCTGGCCTACGGCCTGGCGGGCCGGCTGCCCGCCGCCCTGGGCTGCTGGCGCACCCAGGCGCCACAGGCCGCGAGCCCCAACGCCGGGCCGGTGATGGCCGCCGGCGCCGGCGCCCTGCGTATCCGCCTGGGCGGCCCCGCCCGTTATCGCGGCCGTGAGGAGTGGCGGCCGGAACTCGGCTGTGGCCGCGACGCGGAACCCGCCGACATCGGCCGGGCACTTGAGCTGCTGTGGCGCGCCATCGCCCTGTGGCTCGCGGTTCTGGTGTGTGTAGAGCTGTCGTGGAGAAACTCACCATGGGTCTGATCCACGGCGGCAACCTGGCCGCGGCGAGCCGGGAATTCGGCGTCCCGGCGGCGGGCTGGATCGACCTGTCCACCGGCATCAGCCCCTGGAGCTGGCCGGTGCCGCCAGTGCCGGACGCGGTGTGGCAGCGCCTGCCGGAAGACGATGACGGCCTGCTGGACAGCGCCGCCGCCTATTACCGCTGCGCTGCCGGCAACCTGCTCGCGGTGCCCGGCTCCCAGCACGCCATCCGTCAGCTGCCCACCCTGTGGCCGCCAGGACCGGTGGCCCTGCCCCTGTGGGGCTACCGCGAACACCACCACGCCTGGCAACTGGCTGGCCACCGCCCGCTGATCTACCGGGACGCCGGCGAACTGCGGCGACTGGTTGCGACCGGCGCGGTGCACCACGCCCTGGTGATCAACCCCAGCAACCCCACCGCCGAGATGACGGACACCAGATTGCTGGCGGAGCTCGCCGCCGGGCTCGCCAGCCGCGATGGCCGGCTGGTGGTGGACGAAGCCTTCATCGATGCCGACCCCGGGCTGAGCCTGATCCCGCACCGGCCCGCGAACGCGGTGGTGCTGCGCTCCCTCGGCAAGTTCTTTGGCCTGGCCGGTGTGCGGCTGGGTTTCGTCGCCGCCGAAGCGGCGCTGATCGCCCCCCTCCGGGACGGCATGAACCCCTGGTCCGTCAGCCACCCGGCGCGCTGGATCGGCAGCCGCGCCCTGGCCGACAGCGCCTGGCAACAAGCGCAACGGCAGCGCCTGGAGGACTGTTCCCGGCGCTGGCTGGATACTCTGGCGGCGCTGTTTCCAGCCCTGCCCTGGCGCCGCACCGCCCATTTCATCAGCGCCGAAACCGCTTGGCCCCAGGCGCGCGACCTGTACCGGGCGGCGGGCCGCCTGGGCCTGCTGTTGCGGCTGATGGGGCCGGTCGACCAGCGCGGCGTACTGCGCCTCGGCCTGCCGGCCAGCGAGCAGTGGTCGCGGTCGGTGGATACCCTTCAACAGATAAAGGAGATGCATCCGTGAGCGGAAATACCACCTCACCAAGGCCCTGGCTCGCGCTGCTGGCGATCCTGCTGCTGGCAGTTGCCGCCACCGCCCGCGCCGAGATCCGCCTGGTCGACGACCTCGGCCACACCCTGGTGCTTGCCGAGCCCGCCCGGCGCATCGTCAGCCTCGCGCCCAACATTACCGAGTCCCTGTTCGCGGTGGGCGCCGGAAAGCTTATCGTCGCCACCGTGAACTACAGCGACTACCCGGAGGCGGCCCTGGCCATTCCCCGTATCGGCACCTATGACAAGATCAACCGCGAGAGCCTGGTGGCCATGGACCCGGACCTGGTGATCGCCTGGGAAAGCGGCAACGGGCCCGAGGTCATCGACCACCTCCGGCGCCTGGGCCTGCCGGTATTCGTCACCGAGCCGCGGCGGCTCGAGGATATCGCCAGCCTGCTGCGGAACTTCGCCACTCTCACCGGCCTCGACGCCCAGGGGCGCCAGGCGGCGGACACCTTCACCGCCCGGCTCGACCATTTGCGCGGCCTCTACAGCGACGCGGAACCCGTCTCGGTGTTCTACCAGGTGTGGAACCAGCCCCTGCTGACCCTCAACGACGGGCACTTGATCGCCGACGTGATCCGCCTCTGCGGCGGCGTCAATATCTTCGCCGACGCCGGGCCGCTGGTACCGGTGGTCAATACCGAGACCGTGCTCCGCGCCGACCCCGATGTGATCATCGCCAGCGGCATGGGCGAGGAGCGCCCGGACTGGGTCGACGCTTGGCGGCGCTGGCCGAGCCTGCGGGCGGCACAGAACGATCAGCTCTATTTCATTCCCCCGAGCCTGGTGCAGCGCAACTCCACCCGTATTCTCGACGGTGCGGAATTGATGTGCCGCTACCTAAACCAGGCCCGCCATTCCGCCACCGAGGAGCCGCGACCATGACCCCTTTTCGCCCCTGGCTTTGTGCCGCCCTGACACTTTGCATGGTTTGGGCCGCCAGCATTCAGGCCGCCACCCTGTTCGCCGTGGTTTCGGAGGGCTCCGCCGCCGAGCTGGCGGCGGGCGCGGCGCTGTTCGACCAGCGTCACCCCGGCCACCGCCTGGTGATGCGCAGCACCACTCAGGTGGCGGCCATGGATGACGCCGAACTCCGCGAGCACTGGCACGGCGCCGACGCCATTCTGCTCGGCGCCGTGTTCGGCGACAGCCTGACACCGCGCCTCCAGCGCCTCGCCGCCGATCACGCCGTGCCGGTGCTGGCGGTCAACAGCGAGCGCTCGCTGCTGGCCCTGACCCGCCTGGACGGCAGCGCCGAACTGGCGGGGCTGGCCACCGCCGCCCTCGACCAGCTCACCGCCAATCCGGATGCCGGCAGCGATCCGGCCGACCACTACCGGCAGTTGGCCCTGCGCTTCCCGCAGCAAAAGGCCTGGCTCGACGGCCACGCCTACTGGAACGGCCGGGGCAGCGAGAACATGGCGCAACTGCTGGCCTGGATGATGGCCAGGGCCGGCGTCGAGCTGACGGTGGCACCGCCCCGCCACCAGGCGCCGCTGCGCTATTACCGGGACGGGCAGGAGGTCGCCGCCGCCGATCTCGGCCTGCGCGCCGACCGGCCGGTGGTGGCCATTCTCGACACCAATACCGGCGACCGCCTGGGTGACCGCGATGTGCTGGACGATCTCTGCCGGCAACTGGAAAACGGCGGCGCCCAGTGCTTCGCCATGCTCGCCCGCTGGGGCAACGCCAGTCTCGATGCCCTCGAGGCGCTGCCGCAGGCGATCGCCCCGGCGCGCCTCGCCGCCGTCGTCAGCCTCCAGGGCTTCGTGGTCGGCGGCGGCGAGGGCTGGGTGGAAGCCACCGAGGCCTTCACCGCCCTGGACGTGCCGGTGTTCACCGCCATCCGTCTCGGCAGTCGCACCGAGGCCCAGTGGCGGCTGTCGGCCGACGGCATCCCGGTAGAGGAGACCCACTACCGGGTGGGCATGCCGGAATTCCAGGGCGCCGGCCAACCTCTGGTGGTGGCCGCCGCGACCGCCCCCGCCATCGACCCGCTGACCGGGCTGCGCCTCGCCACCACCCGGCCGATCGCGCCCCAGGTGGAGCGGCTGACGGCGCGCATCCACAACTGGCTCGCCCTGGCCGCCAAGCCCAACGCCGACAAGAAAGTCGCCGTGATCTACTACAACCATCCGCCGGGGCGGCACAATATCGGCGCCGACAACCTCGACGTGCCGGCCTCCCTGTGGCATCTGCTCGGCGAGCTCAAGGCCGCCGGCTACACCACCGGCGAGTTGCCGGAAAGCGCCGAGGCGCTGCTCGAACTGATCCAGGCGCGGGGCATCAACCTGCCGGAAAACGGCAAGGCGCTGCGCGACATGGCGCCCCATATCGCCGCTCTCGACAACGCCGCCTACCAGGCCTGGTTCGACACCCTGCCCGAGACCGCCCGCGCCGGGGTCAGCCACGGCCCGGTGGCGCTGCTGGTGGCGCGGGTCCGCGAGGCCCTCGATCTCGACCAGGCGACAGTGGGCGCCGAGCTGCTCGACAGCGCCGTCGCCGATCTCAACCATATGCTCGAAGGCTCCCGCCACCCTGCCACCCGGCGCGCCATGGATCTCCTGGCGCAGTTGCACCAGGCCCTGGAAGCGGCGCTGGCCGGCAGCGCCGAGTGGGATCGCATCGACACACTCGCCAGGGCGCTGCGGGACAGCGGCGTGCCTGGCCTCGCCGGCTGGGGGGAGCCGCCGGGCTGGGTGATGACCCAGGGCGACAAGCTGCTGGTGCCGGGCGTCCGTTTCGGCAATATCTTCATCGGTCCGCAGCCACCGCGGGGCTGGGACGTGGACGAAGAACTGCTCCACGCCAACCTGACGTTTCCGCCGCCCCACCAGTACCTGGGCTTCTACCGCTACCTGCACAGCAACTTCGGCGCCGACGCCCTGATCCACCTGGGCCGCCACTCGACCTACGAGTTCCTTCCCGGTCGCGCCCTCGGCCTCACCGAGAGCGATTATCCGTCGCTGATCGCCGGCGACATTCCCGGTATCTATCCCTACATCGTCGACGGCGTCGGCGAGGGCCTGCAGGCCAAGCGCCGCGGCCTGGCGGTGATCGTCGACCACCTGACGCCGCCGTTGCGCGCCACCCCGCTGTACGACGAATTGCTGCAATTGCGCCAGCTGGTGGAAACCTTCGAGGCCAGCCCCCGCAAGGATTCTCCGGCGCAGCATCAGGCGATAGTGTTGATTCGCGCCAAACTGGCGGCGCTCAATCTGGAGGACGAACTGGCCGGCGAGATCGCCGCCGAGCAGGGGGTCGACAGCATCAGCCTCGACCAGGTGGCCAACGATCTGCTGGTCCACGAAGTGGGCCATTACCTGACCCATCTGCAGGAAGCCTTCATGCCGGAGGGCCTGCACGTGTTCGGCCGCGACTGGCGCGATAGCGCCATCGACATCATGCTGGCGTCGATGGCCGGCGACGCCACACCGGGGGAGTGGCGGGACGACCTCGCCGGCTCCCCGGCGCGGGAGTTACAGGCGCTGCTCGCCGCCCTCGACGGCCGCTTCGTGGCCCCGGGCAAGGGCAACGACCCGATACGCAGCCCGGAAGTGCTGCCCACCGGGCGCAACTTCCACGGCCTCAACGGCAGCCTGCTGCCGACCCGGGTCGGCTACGACCTGGGCGCCAGGCTCGCCGCCGAGGCGCGGGCCAAGGATCCCGGCGGCGAAGGCAGCGAGGCAGTGGTGCTGTGGGCCTCGGATACGGTGCGCGATGAGGGCGCGGTGGTGGCCTTCGGCCTGGATATGCTGGGGGTGCGGCCGGTGTGGAACAGCCGCGGCATCGTCGAAGGGCTGGAGCGGCTGCCCCTCGGCGGCGAGCGGGCGCGACGCGACGTGGTATTCACCACCTCGGGGCTGTTCCGCGACCTCTACGGCGAACTGCTGGTGTGGCTCGACAAGGGCGTGCGCCTGGCATTGCAGGGCTCCGCCGCCACCATCGCCCGCGACCACCCGGCGCTGAAACCGGCGCTCGCCGCGGCGCTGGCGCCGGTGGCAGGGCTGGCGGAGGACGGCGACGAGCCCCTGGCGGACAACCGGGTGGCCCGCCTCTGGGTGGAGGATGTGCGGGCGGCGCTGGCCGCGGGCAGGGACGCCGCCGACGCCGGCGGCGCGGCCATCTTCCGCGTCTTCGGCGATGCCCCGGGGAGCTACGGCGCCGGGGTCAACCGCCTGGTGGAGCGCTCCGGCGCCTGGCAGCAGCGCGGCGAGCTGGCCCGCACCTATGTGCTACGCCTCGGCCACGCCTATGGCGCCGACGTCCACGGCCAGCCCCGGCACGGGGATTTCGAGGCGCGCCTCAAGGGCGTGACCCGCACCTATCTGGGCCGCGCCAGCAACCTTTACGGCCTGCTCGACAACAACGACGCCTTCGACTATCTGGGGGGCCTCAGCCTTGCGGTGGAACAGCTGTCGGGACAGGCGCCGGACAATCGGGTGATCAATCACTCCGACCCCGGCAACGCCCGCATCGAGCGCTTGCAGACGGCGCTGCTCGGCGAACTGCGGGGGCGCTACCTGAACCCCGCCTGGATCGAGCCGTTGATGGCCCACGGCTACGCCGGGGCGCGCACCATGGGCAGTGAATTCCTCGAATACCTGTGGGGCTGGCAGGTCACCAACCCGGAGATCGTGCGCTCCTGGGCCTGGGACGAGGTCAAGGCGGTCTATTTCGACGACCGCTACGAACTCGGCCTGGACGAGTTCCTCGCCGAGGGCAACAACGCCCACGTCAAGGCCAATATGCTGGCCATTCTGCTGGTGGCCGCCCACAAGGGCTTCTGGGAAGCGAGCCCCGAAACCCTCGCCGAGGTGGCCGGCGAATTCGCCACCCTGGTGACGGAAAATGGCCTGCCCGGCAGCGGCCACACCACCCCGGACCACCCGATGCTGGAATGGATCCAGCCGCAACTGTCCGCCGAGCTCCGCGACGCCCTGCAACGGGCCATCGACAATGCCCGGGGCGCGCCCCGGCGGCCCGACAGCGCGGCGGCCAGCACCATCAGCGAACTGAGCGACGCGGCGGAGGATCAACAACAGGGCGCGGATGACGACCAGGCCAGCGAACCTGGCGAAGGCGCCGACGGCGCGCCATCGCGCGGGCTGTGGCTGTTGCTGGCGGCGTTCGCCCTGGTCGCCGCCGGCATGGCCACCGGCCTGCGCCACCGGGCCCGCAGCGCGGGAGGCAACCATGTTTGATTCCGGACTGATCGCCCTGATGCACCCGCTGGTGAACGGGCTGCTGCAACCGGTGATCGCCGCCCTGTTCGCGGTGGTGGCCGTCGTTCTGTGGGACAGCGGGGTGGCGGTGAGCGAACGGCTGGTGGCACTGCCCCGCCTGGCCTCGACGGGTACGGTGGACAGCGTTTCCCGCCTGGCCCGGCGACGCATCCAGCGCGCCGACGTGATCACCCGCATCGGCCCCATGCTCGGCCTGATGGGCACCCTGATCCCCCTCGGGCCGGGGCTCAGCGCCCTGGGGCAGGGCAACCTGGAGATTCTCGCCACCGCCATGACCGTGGCCTTCGACACCACGGTGCTGGGCCTGCTGGCCGGCATCGCCGGCTATGTACTGGGCAGGTTGCGACGCCAGTGGTACGACCGGGTGCTCGACGATATCGAGCAGCGCGGCGACACACCGCTTGCCGGCGGCCACCCCAACCCGCGGAATCAGCGCCATGGCTAGACGCCCCTTGCTCCACAGCCGCTTTGACGAATCCGGGGAAGAGCCCATGGGCGGGCTGGCCAACCTGGTGGATATCATGCTGGTGTTCGCCTGCGGCCTGATCGCCGCCCTCGCCGTGCGCTACGGCGCCTTGCCGGAACAGCAGCAGCCGAGCGGCGGCCAGGAGGTGATCCAGGGTACCGAGATGCCGGACCTGCCCCGGGGTATCGGCGAGGCCGGCAGCGGCTACCAGTCGGTGGGCACCGTCTACCGCGACCCCCAGACCGGCAAGCTGATCCTGGTGGGAGAGCAGACGCCATGACCGCCGCCCGCGAGCACTTCTACCAGGTGCTGTTCAGCCGCCGCGACGTGCGCGGCCAGTTTCTGGCGGATCCTGTCGATCCCGAGGCCTTGGCCAGAGTGCTGTGGGCTGCTCATCACGCGCCATCGGTGGGGTTTTCCCAGCCGTGGAATTTCATCCTGGTGCGCGACCCGGCGGTGAAGGCCAGGGTCCACGCCGCCTTCCGCCGGGCGCGGGACGCCGAAGCCGGGCTGTTCGCCGGCGAGCGCCGCGACGCCTACCGCCGCCTCCGACTCGAGGGCATTGTCGACGCTCCGGTGAACCTTTGCATCACCTGCGACCGGCGCCGCGGCGGCCCGGTGGTGCTGGGTAGGACCCGGCAACCGGATACCGACCTGTACAGCACGGTGTGCGCGGTGCAGAACCTGTGGCTGGCGGCACGGGCCGAAGGGCTGGGGCTCGGCTGGGTGTCGATCATCGAACCGGCGGCACTGAGCGCCATTTTCCAGTTACCGGAGGGCGTGGTGCCGGTGGCCTATGTATGCCTTGGCCGGGTGGCTTACTTCCACGACGAGCCGGAACTGCAGGCCAGGGGCTGGGCCAGCCGTGTACCGCTGGACGATCTGGTGTTCGATGAATGCTGGGGCCGGCGCGATGATGGCGATCCGCTGCGGCACGCCATCGCCGCCACGTCACCGGCCGACATGAGCCCTGGGGCGGCTGATGTTTCGTTATAGGTTACAAACAAATTTTACCGTTGCGGTTCCCGCGATGCGCTTCGTGCCTCGAAGCACCCTGTCGCCGAACGATGGGTCGCCTGGTCATGGAGGTGAAGGTGCGGCAATATCATGGAAAAAGACAAAGGGCCTGGCGCGGGACTTGGCGTGGTACATCGCCTGATCGGCATTGTGGAGCAGGGATTCGAGATCGTCTCCATCGCCGCTGACGAGAGCCACGCCGATGCTGGCGCCCACCGCTACCGCGGGGCCCTCCGCCAGCTCGATCGGAGCCGAGATCGCCCGGTGGAGGTGGCCGACGATGATGTCGAGATCACCGGGCGCGCGCAGGCCGCGCAACAACACCGCGAATTCGTCGCCTCCGAGCCGCGCCGCCAGGTCGCTGTGCCTGACATTGCAGCGCAGGCGCTCCGCGATCGCCATGAGTACCGCGTCCCCCGCCTGGTGACCGAGACTGTCGTTGACCTCCTTGAAGCCATCGAGGTCGATGATCAACACACCGTCCACGCTCTCGTCGCCGAGCTTATGGGCGAGTACATGCTCGAGCCGCTGCTCGAAGGTCTTGCGATTGGCGAGGCCCGTCAGCGGGTCGTGCGCCGCGCTGAACAGTGCCCTGTCGCGCTCCACCTGGAGGCGGCCCAGCAACTGGCGCTGGAAAAAATCGAAGAACCACATCACCATCAACAGCGCGCCACCCGCCAGCACGGTCGAGAACCGGTAACTCTGGGCGAGGGTATCGTGACTGAAGATAGATACGTAATAAGCCTCATCGAGCTTGCTGCCCCAAAGCCACAGCATCATGCCGACCAGCCCCCAGCAGGCGGCAGTCCGCCAGCCGGCCATGATGAAAGTGAAGATGACGATCAGCGGCCACCAGGGAAGCAGCGGAGAGTGCTGGAATCCGCCACTCACCATGATCAGGCACAGCGTCGACAGGGTGGCGATCAGGCCGTAGAGATTGGCCACCAGGACAAAGGAGCCGGTGCGCCGGAACAGCCAGAGAATGGCGAACAGCCCTACAGCGATCATGGTCGAAACCATGGCGATGGCATCGATCGACGGCGAGCGGTGGCGCAGGGCGAACAGCACGAGGGTGTTGGCTATCTGGTTGACGCCGCCCACCAAGAGCACGGATACCAGCGCCCTCGCCTTGTAGAGGATTTCGTGGTGGTCGAATTCCTGCAGATCCCTGGGGATCAGCAGATCGAAAATTCTCCACAACAGAGCCTTCTCGTTGTTTCCAGATCGCACCTTGTCCATGGAACACCCGGGGTCGTCTTTTTCAGGTCAATAATGATTCGATGGGTTGGCGCAACCGGTTGGGATAGGTAGTCGTGGCGAATCGCCGGATACATTCCCCCTCGCGGTTGATCAAGAACTTGGTGAAATTCCATTTGATGCCAGTCATGCCAAACCAGCCCGGTGCCGTGCGTCTCAGATAGCGGAACAGCGGCTCGGCATCGTGGCCCACGACCTGCACCTTGGCAAACAGGGGAAAGCTCACCTGGTAATTGGTGACGCAGAACCGCTCGATCCGCTCGTCGTCGGCGAACTCCTGACGGAGGAACTGATCGCAGGGGAAGCCGAGCACCGTAAAGCCCCAGTGCCGATAGTCCTGGTAGAGCATTTCGAGGCCGCGGTACTGGGGGGTGAAGCCGCACTTGCTCGCGGTATTGACGATCAGCACCACCTGCCCGCGGAACGCTTCGAGCGAAACCAGCTCGCCATCCATGGAGCGGCAGGAAAACCGATAGATGGACATGTCATTCGGGCAGCCGTCGCCGCCGCGCGGGGCGGCGACGGCAAGTTGGAGCAGTGGCACTCATTCCTCGTGCCGACGCACCATCATCTGGTCTGCTATCCACTACAGCCCTCTTGTTCCGTTGCATACCCATCCCCTAGAGCGGGGCTTTTTGTTATCTGTCCGGGCAAGGTACCGGCTTGCCGGGAGCCACCTGCAGGTGGCTCCCGGTAGCGCTGACCGAAATCAGATTCGCTCGAACAATATCGCGATACCCTGGCCGCCGCCGATGCACATGGTGGCGATGGCGTAGCGACCGCCGACTCTCTCCAGTTCGTACAATGCCTTGACCGCGATGATCGTGCCGGAGGCACCGATCGGGTGGCCGAGCGAGATCCCCGAGCCGTTCGGGTTGACCTTGTCCATCGGCAGTTCCAGGTCGCGGCACACTGCGAGCGCCTGGGCGGCAAAGGCTTCGTTCACTTCCCAGACGTCGATATCGGTGACGCCGAGACCGGTTTTTTTCAGCAACGCCTTCACCGCCGGAACCGGGCCCATGCCCATGATGCTGGGGTCGAGCGCGGCGAACGCATAACCGGCAACCTTGGCCATCGGCTTCAGGCCGCGCTGCTCGGCCAGGGATTTTTCCATCAGCACCACGGCGGCGGCACCGTCATTGATGCCGGAGGCATTGCCCGCGGTAACGGTGCCGTCCTTCCTGAATGCCGGGCGCAGCTTGTCCATGTCGCCGATCTTGGCCTCCAGGCGCACGTGTTCGTCCTGTTCGAACACCGTGGTGCCTTTGCGGGTTTTGAGCTCGATGGGCAGGATCTGGCTCTCGAAGCGCTTTTCGGCAATGGCGCGGGCGGCGCGGTTGTGGCTTTCCACCGCCAGGGCATCCTGATCTTCACGGCTGACGCCCCACCGCTCAGCGACATTCTCGGCAGTGACACCCATATGGTAGTCGCCGACGGGGCAGGTCAGCGCGCCGGTCATCGGGTCGACCATGGCGCCGTCGCCCATGCGCTGGCCAAAGCGGGCGGAGGGCAACCAGTAGGGGGCGCGGCTCATGGATTCGGCACCACCGGCGACCGCGGTATCGGCGTCGCCGAGCAAAATCAGCTGGGTGGCGCTGATAATGGACTGCAGCCCGGAACCGCACAGGCGGTTGACGGTGAGGCATGGAGTTTCCTCGGGCAGACCTCCGCGCAGGGCGGCGACCCGGCTGATATACATGTCGCGGCGCTCGGAATGGATGACATTGCCCATCACGCAGTGATCGATATCGGCGCCGGTGACGCCGGCGCGCTTCACCGCCTCGGCGATGACCTGGCCACCCATATCGCCCGGCGGCACATCCTTGAGACTGCCACCAAAATCTCCGATCGCGGTGCGTACGCCACTGACTACGACGACTTCTCTTTGCTGCATTTTCGTGATCTCCTGCATTTCCGCACACCCTGGGGCAGCGGCCGGCTCTGGGACAGGTCCGGCAAATTCATGGAAGGCCCCTGCGGGATCGAGGAGCCAGATGGCCAGCTATTATGCCACGGCGAGGAGCTTTTTGCTTGGCTGGGCGCGGCCCCCGCCGCTAAGCCCGCCGCGGCGACGCCGCCGGTGGCCGGCAGGGCCGACGGTCGCTGCACCAATCGCATCATCCGCTGATTTTGGCTAGAATCATCTTTTACACCGCGGAGCCATACCATGGCCAGCAGACAACTTTCACCCCTCGACAGGCTGATCGCCACCGCCGACAACGCCCTGCGGACCCTGGCCGGCGCCAGTTCCCGGACCACCCAGCGGCCATCCCCCGCCGAGGGCCTCGAGGGCGCCGAGCTGGACAATCGGGAGCGCCGTCACGCCGCGGGCCTGATGCGCGTCAACCACAGTGGCGAGGTCTGCGCCCAGGCTCTCTACCAGGGTCAGGCATTGACCGCCAAATTGCCCACCGTGCGCCGTGAAATGGAAGCCGCGGCGGCGGAGGAAATCGATCACCTGGCGTGGTGCGAGCAGCGGCTGCGCTCCCTCGACAGCCATCCCAGCGTCCTCAACCCCTTGTGGTATGCGCTGTCCTTCGGGCTCGGCGCCGGCGCCGGCCTGATCAGCGATCGGCTCAGCCTGGGCTTTGTCGCGGCGACCGAGCAACTGGTCTGCCGGCACTTGGAAAATCACCTGGAAAAACTCCCAGACGACGATGCCGAAAGCCGCGCCGTGGTCTCCCAGATGCTCGAAGACGAGGCCAGGCACGCCGACAAGGCCCTCGAGGCCGGCGGCCTGCCGTTCCCTGCGCCGGCCAGGAACCTGATGGCGCTGGTGTCGCGGGTGATGACCGGGGCCAGCTATCGGATCTGACCCCATAGCACATGACCCCATAGCACAGGCCCGGCATTCAGCTCGCGATTCATATCCCAGCCCACTTTAGTGGCGATCAGCGGTTGACCTTTGGCCCGTGCTCGTCATACGCTGCCCGCACTTAACGCATCTGCATTAATGTAATGGAAGGCCACCATGACCAACATCCTGCCCCGTGTGCTGCCTTTTGAAGGCGGCTGCAATTTTCGCGACCTTGGCGGTTACCGAACCGATGACGGTCGCCAGATCCGCCCCGGCGTGCTTTATCGCTCGGGGGTAATGAGTTATTTCAGTCCAGCTGACGAACCGCACCTGTCCGAACTGGGGCTGCGCATCATTTGCGACCTGCGTCGCGCCGACGAGCGGGACAAAGAGCCCACCCGCTGGCCGAGCGAGCACACCCAGATCCTGTTCTGGGACGAAGAACCCCATATCGACAGCCAAAGCGAACTGTCATGGAATGACTCGGTCGACGGTGAGCACGCCCGCACGGTAATCACCAGTCTCTATCGCGCCATGCCCGGCTGGCTGAACACCCGCCTTCGGGGCATCTTCGAGCAACTCGCGGGCGGCAACGTGCCGCTGTTGTTCCACTGCGCCGCCGGCAAGGACCGCACCGGGCTTTCCGCCGCGCTGATCCTGCATACCCTCGGCGTGCCCCGGGAGACCATCATCGCCGATTATGAATTCACCAACCGGGCGGTGGATCTCGGCGCCTTCATGCTCAAGCACCACCGCGCCGCGCTGGGCCTCACTGACGGCGACCATCCACTGCAGACCATGGATCCCGGCGTGCGCGACGTGCTGATGCTTGCCGACCCCGCCTATCTCGTCGCCGCGCTGGATCAGGCCGAACAGGACTTTGGCTCGGTCGATAACTATATCCGCGAGATGCTTGGCGTCGATGACGCCATGAAACGCGACATCCGCGGCGCTCTACTGACCGACTGATCCACCGGCCCCGTCGCCCGCGGGGGACCAGCCAACCTGAAGATACTAGGAGAATAACAATGGGTATTGCCCAAGAAAACTTTATCCGCGAATTCTGCGACGCCTGGGGCGACGGCTCCGACACCTCACGCCCCGACGTCGAAAAAATCCTGTCGATGATGTCTGAAGACGCCGTGTGGCAGCTGTGGATTCCCGGCGGCCCCATCATCCGCGGGCGCGATGCACTGCGCAAGGAAATCCATCAGCAGATGCAGTATGCCACCAACAACAAATGCAATATTGTCAATATCTTATCCTCCGACCGCTTGGTCATGACCGAGCGCGCCGACCAGGCGGTGATCCACGGCCTGCCGGCGCCACACAGCATGGTGGCGGTCTACGAACTCGACGACGATGGACTGATCTGCGCGTGGCGGGAATATCTCGACATGGCCGATCTCGCCCGCAAGACCCAGCGCGACATAGGCCAGGTCAACAGCGCCGGCAACTGAGCCGTTGGGAGCCAGGTCGGGTCAATAGCTGGTGCGCACCCGTTCCACCACGGCGATCAGCCGCTGCTTGAACCATTCGTGCATCGGTGATTTTTGTGTGCGCCGGTGCTGGAAGAGCATCACCGGGATGAAGTCGTCCACTTCCAGCTCCGGCGGATAGGGCTTGCGGACGATTTCATAGAATTCCGCCTCGGCCTTGAGATCGTCCTCTGTGCTCAGCATCAGGCAATCGCTGGTTTGCAAGGCACTGAGGGCTGTCATCAACTGGTCGGTAACCAGTGCCTTTTTCCGCTTGAGGCCCAGCTTGGCAATGGTTTTGTCAAAGCGCGTCTCCACCGCCGGCGATGCCCGCTCCGGGGCGAGCAGCAGGAAGTACTGGATAAACGGATACTTGAGCACTTTCTCGAGAGTCAGTTCTTCGCCTGCAAGAGGGTGGCCATGACGCATCCACACCGCGGGGGAAAAGCCGCCGACCGGGGTCACGGTATATTCCTTTGACATTTTCCGGTCCACTCCCAGGACAAAATCCAGCTCACCATCGCGCATCTGGTCGGGAAAGTTCTCCAGATTGCTGGACACAGACAGCGAAAAGCCCGGCGCCTCGGCACTCAGCTCCCAAGTCAGGATCGGCACCAGCTGGACCGCGATGAACTCCGGCGTGGCCAGGTAGATGACGCCGCTGTCCGAAGCCGGATCGAACTCGCGGGGCTTGACGATTCCCTCCAACTCGCCGAGCAGTTCCGGCAGCAACTCTTGCATCTCCAGTGCCCTGGGAGTGGGCACCAGTTCCCGGCCACTGCGAATGAACAATTCGTCGTCGAACAAGTCCCGCAAACGTTGCAAAGTCTTGCTCATGGCAGGCTGGGTGATGAACAGGCGCTCCGCCGCGCGGGTGACGCTCCGCTCCTCCAGTAATATCGCCAGTGATACCAGCAGATTCAGGTCGACCCGCGACAGCACGGATGTCGGCATAACATAACCTCAGATTATGACAGGCATAATAATAATACATTATTGTTATTTCACCCCCATGACTAGAATTCTCTCCATTGAAGGGGCACCTGATCACTGATCGCCTCTTCCCAATGCCTCAGGCATTACCCTTTTCTTACCCCCTGTATAAGTTTTATGGAGCCCGTATGGGCTCTTTTTTTTGCGTTGAATTTCTCTGACAGGGTCGAACCAAACCATAACCCACGGTTATCATAAAAATAATAAATATGCATTTTACTTATTGGGACAGAATATCTACTATTTGTCTAACAGAGCGCGGTAACACGGAGGACGACACCATGATCGCAACTGCACTGACTTACGCTGTACTGGCCTTTACCGGCCTCGTGGGATCGGCTATCGCCTGGGAAGACCTGCGCAAGGCCGTCCGCAAGCCGACCGCCAAGCGGTCCTGATTCACCAAGTTTCTAACCCCCTGAAATATTCGGGAGCCGCAAGGCTCCCTTTTTTTGTCCCGCCAACCCACCCCGCCCCTGGACGCCATTCAAAAAACAATAATGAATTAAAGTTATGCAGATCATGATTAATATACATTTGGTTTATTGGAACAGAAACCCTATTATCTGTTCAACAAACACGGTGACACGGAGGAAGATACCATGATCGCAACCGCACTGATTTATACCGTCCTGGCCTTTACCGGCCTGGTCGGGTCGGCCATCGCCTGGGAAGACTTGCGCAAAGGCGTTCGCAAGCCCACTACCAAGCAGTCCTGACTCAACGATTTCCAACCCCCTGACAAAGTTTTGGGAGCCGCAAGGCTCCCTTTTTTGTTCCGGACAAATCCCTACCCGGCGAGATAACAAAAACCCGAGCATGAACCATGGTTATGGCAAGCATGATTGATATACATTTTATTTATTGGGACAGAACACCTACTATGTGTTCAACGAAGCGCGGTAACACGGAGGACGATGTCATGATCGCAACTGCACTGGTTTACACCGTACTGGCCTTTACCGGCCTGGTGGGATCGGCCATCGCCTGGGGAGACCTGCGCAAGGGCATTCGCAAATCCACCGCCAAGCAATCCTGATTCAACGATTTCCAATCCCCCTGAAAAAGTTTCGGGAGCCGCAAGGCTCCCTTTTTTTCAGCGATTCGTCCGGCTCAGGCTTCCCCGGGCAGCTCGACGATCTCATAACTGTGGGACATTTCAACACCTGCCCGCCCCAGCATGATGGAGGCCGAGCAGTACTTCTCGGCCGACAGGGCAACCGCCCGCTTGACGATGGAATCCTTGAGCCCGCGCCCGGAAACCACGAAGTGCAGATTGATCCGCGTAAACACCGCGGGCACCTCGTCGGCGCGCTCGGCGTCCAGCAGGGCTTCACAGCCGGTAACGTTCTGACGGCTTTTCTTGAGAATATCCACTACATCGAAGCTGGAACAGCCCCCGACACCGAGCAGCAGCATTTCCATCGGCCGCACTCCCAGGTTGCGACCACCATGGTCCGGCGGGCCGTCCATGACCAGCGCGTGGCCACTCCCCGATTCACCGAGGAACATCGCATCACCCACCCATCTCACTCTTGCTTTCATACCGTTTCCATGAATAAAGTCTGCTGCCGAAAGGTCATCCCCCGCCTTGCGTCCAGCTGACATCGTTACCGACTGCGATTTTGAGCCCGCTCCACATTGTCAGATTATTTGCCAGACGCCACACTAGCGGAAGTTGCGCAGGCCGCCCTTCCACCGGCCCCGGCTACCCTCTCATTGGGGAATGTCGTATCTTACAGGGACCTGCAACCGGGTGAAACAGGAGGATCCACTTGGCACTGACACCGATAACCCCCCACATAGCCGATGTCGATGAATTCTTGCGCCATTGCCATCGCCGCCGCTATCCCGCCAAAACGACGATCATCCATGCCGGCGACAGCAGCAGCACCCTGTATTACATCATCAAGGGCGCCGTAACCGTCATCATCGAGGATGAGGAAGGACGGGAAATGGTCGTCGCCTACCTCAATCCTGGCGACTTCTTCGGTGAAATGGGCCTGTTCGGCCACCAGGACCGCAGCGCCTGGGTGCGCACCAAGATCGAATGTGAAGTGGGGGAAATCAATTACGCGCAATTCCTCGAGCTCACTCAGTCGCAGCCCAAGGTCCTGTTCGCGCTCTCCAAACAGTTGGCGGACCGTCTGCGGGACACGACCCGCAAGGTCGGCGACCTGGCCTTCCTCGACGTCACCGGCCGCGTCGCCCGCACCCTTCTCGACCTGTGCAACGAACCCGATGCCATGACCCACCCGGACGGCATGCAGATCAAAGTGACCCGCCAGGAAATCGGACGCATCGTCGGCTGCTCCCGCGAGATGGTCGGCCGGGTGCTGAAGACCCTGGAGGACCAGGGTCTGGTTTCCGTCCATGGCAAGACCATGGTGGTGTTCGGTACCCGTTAACGCGAAGCGCGGTCAGTTCCCTGAGCGCCCGGCGAAAAACAGCTCGTGCAACCGCTCGCCCGGGTCGACGCTGCGCATAAAGGCTTCGCCCACCAGGAAACCGTACACCCCGCGAGCCAGCATGCCATCGACGTCCTCAGCTGTGTGGATGCCGCTTTCCGTGATCACCAGGCGATCACCGGGGATCCGGTCGAGCAGACCGAACGTGGTATCGAGAGTCGTGGCAAAGGTGTGCAGGTCGCGGTTGTTGATGCCGATCAGCGGGGTATCGAGTGCCAGGGCGCGGTCGAGCTCCTCGCCATCGTGCACTTCGACCAGCACGTCGAGGCCGAGCTCCCGGGCCAGATCGTGGAGCGCCACCAGTTGCGCCTGGTCGAGCGCCGACACGATCAGCAGGATGCAATCGGCGCCGATGGCCCGGGCTTCGTAAATCTGGTAGGGATCGACAGTAAAATCCTTGCGCAGCACCGGCAATGCGCAGGCTCGCCGCGCGGCGGCCAGATAAGCGTTGCCGCCCTGAAAGAAATCAACATCGGTGAGCACCGACAGGCAGGCGGCGCCGCCCGCCTCGTAACTGGCGGCAATGGCGGCCGGGTCGAAATCGGCCCGGATCACCCCTTTGCTCGGAGAGGCTTTCTTGATCTCGGCGATCACTGCCGGCCGTCTTGCAGCCATCCGTTGGCGAAGTGCGCGGGCAAAGCCCCGGGGTTCCGGCTGATCGGCAATCAGGCTCTTGAGCTGGTCGATGGAGCAGGACGCGCTCGCCTCGGCGACCTCCTCGATCTTGCGGTCGAGAATCCTGCGCAGAATGGTTGGTTCGTTCATTCTATATCCCCCAAGCAATCAGTGAACATCGCCAGCTCCGTGAGCTTTTCACCGGCCATGCCGCTGGCTATGGCATCCTGGGCCATTACCACGCCTTGACGCAGATCGCGGGCGATTCCGGAGACGTAGATCGCCGCACCGGCGTTGAGCGCAATCATGTCGGCGGCCTTGCGCCCTTCGGGGCTTTTGCGCCGGCCCAGAGCATCCCGCA
>JBAZCN010000031.1:0-29709 GCA_041655035.1 Porticoccaceae bacterium
GGGTCGAAGCTGGTGGGTGCGAGATACGGCGTATGGGCCTGGGCCATAGTGGTGAATGACCCGGCGATTGCGGCGACGACCGTTATGGCTCTGAGCTGACTGATCACTGTGAACCTCTTCTCCAGCAAGGCGGCTGGCCAGGACGGCGGCCGCTGAAGGCGAGGATATTATTTCAAACAATACTCAGTATCAATAAGAAAATAAGAATTGTTATTGGTACTAAAAGTGCGCCGCCCACCACTCCGACAGCCCGGTGCCAGCGGGCTGTCCACCGAACGCCGCTGATCAGTCGCGCGCCAGCCGCTGCTTCTGCAGACGCAAGGCGTTGGCAATCACCGACGCCGAACTGAAACTCATCGCCAGCGCCGCCACCATGGGCGACAAAAGGATACCCGTTACCGGGTACAGAACGCCGGCGGCCACCGGCACGCCCAGTGCGTTGTAAAACAAGGCGAACAGCAGATTCTGGCGCATATTGGCGACGGCCGCGGCGGAGATGGCCCGGGCGCGGACGATGCCGTTGAGATCGCCCTTTACCAGGGTCACGCCGGCGCTGCCCATCGCCACGTCGGTGCCGGTGCCCATGGCGATACCCACGTCGGCCCGGGCCAGGGCGGGGGCGTCGTTGATGCCGTCGCCAGCCATCGCCACCACCCGGCCCTCCCGCTGCAGGCGCTCCACCAGGGCCAGTTTGTCCTCCGGTTTCATCTCGCCGTGAACTTCATCGATGCCCAGCTCCCCGGCGACATGGCGCGCGGTCGCGACGCCGTCACCGCTGGCCATCACCACCCGGATACCGGCACGGTGCAGCTGCGCCATGGCGTTGGCCGTCGTCTCCTTGATCGGATCATGGATCGCCAGCAGGCCCGCGAGCTGGCCGTCGACAGCGAGGAACACCACCGTGACCCCTTGCTCGCGCAGCGCCTCGGCCTGCCCGGCGGAGCCCTCGGTGGCGACATTTTCCGCCGCCATCAGCGCCGTATTGCCGAGCAGCAGCCGGCTCTCGCCAAGGCGGCCGCGCACCCCGATACCCGAGGCCGAATCGAACTCCTCGACCGCATCGAGTGCCAGGCCCCGCTCCCTGGCCGCGGTGACGATGGCGTGGGCCAGGGGGTGCTCGCTGCCCTGGTCGAGACTCGCGGCAAGGCGCAGCACCTCGTCTTTATCGAGCCGGCCGACCGACACCACGTCGCGCAGCGCCGGCCGGCCTTCGGTGAGGGTGCCGGTCTTGTCGACCACCACGGTGTCCACGGTGCGCAGCTGCTCGATGGCCTCGGCATCGCGGAACAGCACGCCGAGGGTCGCGGCGCGGCCGGTGGCGACCATGATCGACATCGGCGTCGCCAATCCCAGGGCACAGGGACAGGCGATGATCAGCACCGCCACGGCATTGATCAGGCCATATACCCAGGACGGGTCCGGCCCCCATAGTCCCCAGGCGAAGAAGGCGAGCAGGGCAACCGCCACCACCACTGCGACGAAATAGCCCGCCACCACATCCGCCAGGCGCTGCATCGGCGCCCGGGAACGCTGGGCCTGGGCGACCATCTGCACGATCTGCGCCAGCACCGTATCCCCGCCCACCTTGGCGGCGCGCATGATAAAGCTGCCGGAGGTATTGAGGCTGGCGCCGATCAGCGTATCGCCGGCGCGCTTGCTGATCGGCACCGGCTCGCCGGTGAGCATGGCTTCGTCCACCGCGCTCTGGCCTTCGATGACCTCGCCGTCCACCGGTATTTTTTCGCCGGGGCGCACGCGCAACCGGTCGCCGACCTGCACCAGTTCGAGCGCGACGTCCTCCTCGCTGCCGTCAGCGGCGATGCGCCGGGCGGTTTTCGGCGCCAGCCCGAGCAGGGCGCGGATGGCACCGGAAGTCCGGTCCCTGGCCTTCAGCTCCAGCAACTGGCCGAGCAGGGTCAGGGAGATGATCACCACCGCCGCCTCGAAATACACGGCGACCCGGCCGTGGGCCTCGAAGGACGCCGGAAAACTGCCCGGCGTCACGGTGGCCGCCACACTGTAGACAAATGCCGCGCCGGTGCCGAGGCTGATCAGGGTCCACATATTGGGGCTGCGGTTGAGGATCGACTGCAGGCCGCGGCGGAAGAATACCGCACCCCCCCACAACACCACCGGCAGCGCCAGCGCCAGTTCCACCCAGCTCTGGACATGGCCGGCCATCAGATGGAGCTGGTGGCCGAACATGCCGAGCACGAACACCACCAGGGTAAACGGCAGGGTCCACCAGAAGCGGCGGCGGAAATCGATGAGCTCCGGGTTTTCCATCTCCTCCAGCGAGGGCATTTCCGGCTCCAGCGCCATGCCGCATTTGGGGCAGTCACCGGGGTGGTCCTGACGAATCTCCGGATGCATCGGGCAGGTGTATACAGCTCCCGGCGGGGTGGCGACAGCGGGGCTTGTCCCCGCGTCGAGATAGGCGTGCGGGTCGGCGACAAACTTTTCCCGACAGCGGGCGCTGCAAAAGTACCAGGTCTGCTCGCCGTGCCGAAAATGATGCGCCGACTGGTCAGTCACCGCCATGCCGCACACCGGGTCCGTCAATCCTCGCGGCGGATGTTGGCTGCAGCACTGCCCGGCGGCGACGGTCGCTGGCGGTTGGTCGTGGCAATCACTCATGGCGCTCTTCCTCCTGCTTTTCACAATGGTAGTTCGAGCCTACACTCTGTATCCGACCCCAGAGTCAAGGCTTTTTATGAACACCAGAGAACTCACCATCGGCCGCCTGGCCAAAGCCGCCGGGGTCGGCGTGGAAACCGTCCGCTACTACCAGCAGCGCGGGCTGCTATCGGTGCCGCCGCGGCGCGGGGCATTTCGCTACTACCCGCAACAGGCGGTGGGGCGCATACGCTTTATCAAGCGCGCCCAGGAGCTGGGTTTCAGTCTCGACGAAATCAGCCAGCTACTGCAACTGGAGGACGGCGTCGAGCGCTCCGCCATCCGCGCCATTGCCCGCCAGCGCCTTGAACAGATCGAGAACAAACTGGCGGACCTGACCCGGATACAAGCGGTGCTCAACCAGTTGGTGCAGGATTGCGAGCGCTGTGCGGGTGAAGTGCCCTGTCCCATCATCGATTCCATCAAGGTCGATTCCCTGAAAGCTGGCTCCTGAAGATCTGAGGATCGATTGCCGCACCCTCTGCGGCGCACGATCCGGTCTTCCCTGGCCGGTCATCGCAACCTGCGGTACCAGCGGTGGCCGACCCACGCCGCGGCCAGCAGATAGGGAATAGCCCCCAGCACCCACATGATCAGGCCCGCCAGTTGCTGGTCCTGAAGGCCCAGGCCCTCCCCGTACAGCGGCGCCTGGGCAAAGGTGAGGATGGCGCCGAGAAATCCGGTATGCACCAGGGTCAGCAGCACGGCGAGCAGCGCCCAGGGCGCCTGGCGCTGGCTGCTTTTCAGCACCGCCCACCAGAACAAGCCGGCGCTGACCAGAAAACAGGCGTGTTCAAGGGTATGCCACCAGGGGTTTTGCAGGGCGAGGATATAAAAACCCGGCATATGCCAGAACCAGATGACGGCGCCATGCAGCCAGGCGGCGAGCATCGGGTGGCGGGCAAAACGCAGCATGGGCCGCCACAACAGCGCCAGGATCCCGCCACCGCCAACGGCGATTTGCGGCAGCGGCCGGCCCACCACCCACAGCGGCGCAATCACCACCATAAAGAGCATATGCTGGGTCATGTGGGCGGCCGCACTGGTTTCCGCCCAGTCGTCCAGGGGCCCCAGCACCGCCAGATAGGCCAGCAGGACACCACTGTGAAAGGCCAGTGCATGGCGCAGCTTTGGCGGCGCGCGCCAGGATCCGACAACATAAGCCAACCAGAATGCCGCCAGCGCCAGGGCGCCGAGCAGTGCCGCCCGGTGCTCCTGCCCGTCGCCACCGAGGGGGCTGTGCGCCAGCGCGGCTTCGCCAAGCCCGAGCCCGAGCCCGGCGAGGGCGATCAGCAGGCTGGGGACGACGCTCAGAGGCACGGCGGCAGCACGATCACCGGCAGGCCGATCATCAGCGTCGACACCGCCGTCAGCAGGTAGGCGCCGGCGGCCACCCGGCCGATGAAACGCTGGTTGGGGCTGCCCTCCCCCGCGGGAGCCGAAGCCCGCCAGCAGCGCCAGCCCTGAATCAGTAGCAGGGCGGTAATCACTGCGGTGAGCGCCAGCAGCGCGGCGTTGATCCAGGTTCGGGCACCGAGGGCGGGGGCCGGGGGCGCCACCGAGCAGACCACTGAGAGTCCGCCGTACATGGCCACAAACCAGGCGGCCCAGACAATCAGGCCGAGCACCAGGTGCAGCGGATGGAATGGCGACCACATCAGGCGTCTCCCCAGGCCATCGGCAGCAGGATGAAAGCGACAAAGCCCAGCCAGAACACCCCCAGGGTGTAAAGCCAGAAGGGCCACAGCACCACCGGCTCATAGGGCAACTTGCGACCCACATAACCACAACGCACCCGCAAGGCCTGCAGCGCGGTGAGGATTACCGCCAGGCCGCTGTGCAGCAGCAGGTAGATCAGCATGACACAGAGCACGGCATCGTGGGCCAGGGTCTGAGGCGCGAGGGACGCTCCCAGCAATACCCACAGGAGCAGCGCGACATGGCCGAGGCCGAGTCCCGCGGCTGTCCACAGGCGGGACTGCAGGCGCCGGTCGCCACCCATGCGCAACTCGGCCAGCGCCGAGCGGTAAGGCAGCGCGGCGGTACTGAGCAGCAGGCCGCTGGCCAGCAGCGGCCACAGGGCGATGGGGCCCTCCTCGGGCACCGACCACTGCGGCGCCGCGGTCCACAGATAGAACCAGCCGAACAGCAGCGACGCATAAAGGGTGCCATTGGCCATCAGCGTCACCACCATCCCCCACAGGCCCGGACCATCGCAGGTGCGGGAATGCAGGGACGGAGCGGCGGGCTCGTTGCCGGTGACCGGCGCGGCGCGCGGGTGGGCGCCGTTGTGCCAGCTCCAGCGCAGCAGGATCAGCAGCGCGGCAATGGTGGCAAACAGCGCCAGCGGGTAGATGCGCAGCAGCAGGCTGATGCACAGCAGCGCTATCAGCAGCGCCGCCTGCAACGGCAGCCAGGAGTTCGACGGCAGATGAAGAATTTCCCGCACCTCGCCGGTCACCGCGTCGGTGCCCCAGGTTTCGCGGCGGATATGATCGATGTCGGCCAGGCCGTGCTCACCGGCGGCAATGCTGTGCGGCAGTTGCGGGTCGTCCCACAGGGGGTGGCGGCTGCGGATATCGGGCAGGCTGACGAAGTTGTAGGAGCTGGCGGGCATGGTTGTGGCCCATTCGAGGGTGTCGGCATGCCACGGGTTTTCTCCCGCCCGGCGGCCAAAACGGAAGTGCAGCGCAAAGTCGACGATCAGCATCGCCACCCCCATCGCCATGACAAATCCCCCCACCGACGACAACAGGTTGAGCCAGTCCCAGCCCAGCCCCGCTTCGTAGGTGTAGATGCGCCGCGGCATGCCCAGCAGACCGGTGAGGTGCATCAGCAGGAAGGTGAGATTGAAGCCGCCGAAGGTCAGCCAGAACCCCCAGCGGCCAAAACGCTCCGAGGGCATGCGCCCGGAAAAGTGCGGCAGCCAGTAATAGAACCCGGCAATCAGCGGAAACAGCATGCCCCCCACCAGCACATAGTGCATGTGGGCGACCACGAAATGGGTGTCGTGCACCTGCCAGTTGAAGGGCACCAGCGCCAGCATCACCCCGGTCAGCCCGCCGCAGACGAACACCACCAGAAAGCCGAAGATCCACAGCATCGGCAGGTTGTAGACCACCCGTCCGGTCCACAGGGTGGCGAGCCAGGCGAACAGTTGAATCGCCGTCGGCACCGCCACCAGCATACTGGCCACGGAGAAAAACGCCTGGGCGAGCTGTGGAATACCCACGGTGAACATATGGTGTACCCAGAGCCCGAAACTGATAAAGCCCATCAGGATGATGGACAGCACAATCCATCGGTAACCGACGAGGGGGCGGCCGGCAAACACCGGTATCAACGTCGAGACGATGCCCGCCGCGGGCAAAAACAGGATATAGACCTCGGGGTGGCCGAACATCCAGAACAGGTGCTGCCACAGCAGCGGGTCGCCGCCCCCAGCCACCGAGAAAAACACCATGCCGGCGGCGCGCTCCAGTTCCAGCAAAATGCTGGCAAGCACCAGCGGCGGGAAACCGAAAATGATCATCAGCGACATGCCGAGGATGTACCAGCAGAAGATCGGCATCTTGCCCAGCGACATGCCGCTGGCCCGGGAGCGCAGGATCGACACCACCAGTTCCACCCCCGCCGAAATCGCGGAAATTTCCACGAAGGTGATGCCCAGCAGCCAGAAATCCGGCCCGCGCCCCGGCGAATAGGTCGCGTCGGTCAACGGAGTGTACATAAACCAGCCGGAACTCGGGGCTATCCCCAGCGCCAGGCTGAAGACGATAATCAGCCCGCCAAACAGGTAGCAGTAATAGCCCAGCGAGCTGATGCGGGGAAAAACCAGGTCCCGCGAGCCCAACATCTTGGGCACCAGATACATGGCCAGGCCCTCCAGCACCGGGATGGCGAACAGAAACATCATCACCGTGCCGTGCATGGTGAACAGCTGGTTGTAGACCTCGGGGCCGATGATGTCCTGTCCCGGCAGGGCGAGTTGGGTGCGCATCAACATGGCGAGCAGGCCGCCGAACAGGAAAAACGCCATCCCCGTGACCATGAAGCGCACGCCGATGGTGGTGTGGTTCACCGCAGCCAGGGTGCCCCAGCCCGGCAGTTTGCCCCACACCGCCTCGAAACGCTGATGGAGCTCTTCATTGCGAGGATTGATATGGTCAGTCATCGGTGCGGGCCTCCGCCAGCCAGGCCGCGAAATCCGCGGCGCTGTGGGCCGTCACGGTGAACTGCATGTGGGCGTGGTGCAGCCCGCAGAACTCGGCGCACTGGCCGCGATAGGTGCCCGGCTCATCCGCCCGCAAGCGCAGGATATTGGTGCGGCCCGGCAGCATATCGAGCTTGCCGCCCAGCCTCGGCACCCAGAAGGAGTGGACCACGTCGGCGCTGGTCAGGTACAGATCCACCGCCACACCGGCGGGTATATGCAGTTCATCTCTCAGCTCGACGCCCCCGTCCGGGTAGTTCACCTGCCACCACCATTGGTGGCCGGTCACGTCGATGCGCAGCACCTCCTCCTTCACGGGCAAGGGCAGCATGTTGTGCCCCACCGGAATGCCAAACGTCAGCAGCAGCACAATAGCGGTCACCGGGAGGATCAGTCCACCACCGATGATCCAGCGCCGGTGGATGCGCACGGCCTGTTCGTCGCTGAACTTTTCACGGCTGAGCCGTTCACCATCGAGCCGTTCACTATTGGGCAGTTCGCTGTTGAGCTCTTTCCTATTGAGCTCCCGCTGCGTGCGGCCCGCCGCGTACAGCCATAGCCCCACCACTGCCAGCAGCACCGCAGTGGCGGCGGCAAACATGCCCCACCACAGCCCGGCCACGGCACTGGCGGAGGGCCCCGCCGGATCAAGAGTGGAGAACGGGCCGGCGCAGCCCGCCATCAGCAGGGGGATGATAACCACGCCCGGGCCTGTTACTCTCCCAAGCGACAGCCCGATAACCCCGCGCGCACGCCCGGCGCCCGTCCGGCCAAAAACCAGAGGCTCCCGATGCCGACAGAACCCATTCTCAGCCACATGGCGATCCGCGGCCATCCCCTGCACCCCATGCTGATCCACTTTCCGGTGGCGGCGCTGCTGGGCTTGGTGGCAACGGATCTCGCTTACCTGTTCAGCGGGGATTATTTCTGGGCGAGGGCCAGCCTCTGGCTGGCGGGGGTCGGCGCTCTGGGGGGATGGATATCGGGAATGGCGGGGCTGGTGGATCTGACAACGGTGGCGCGCATCCGCCGCCTGGTGACCGCCTGGTGCCACGCCATACTGGCGGTGATGCTGCTCTCCCTGGCCACCCTCAACTGGCTGCTGCGCCTCGACGGACCGGAATCGCAAATCCTGCCCTGGGGACTGTGGATATCGCTGCTCACCGGGGGGCTGATCGCGGCCACCGGCATCCTCGGCGGTCGGCTGGTGTATGAATATGCGGTCGGGGTGAGCACCGAGGAAACGCTGCCCTGAAGCCGTCGCCCGCCCGGCGCCGGCCGCCCTCCGCTGCGCTGCACGCTTCACGACAGGGCCAGCGAGGGTTTGGCCAGCACCACCCACAGAATGGCCGCTATCAGCACACATACCGCGCTCCCCAGCAATTGGCACCAGGGCCGCAAGGACTTGTCATTTCCCTGCCCGTCACCGACCGACTCGGCGCGCAAAACCAGCAGGCCCACCAGGGTGTGGCAGATAACCAGGCCGGTGACCAGTGTCAGCTTGGCGACCAGCCAGCCGTCGACGGTGCGGTTGAGGACAAAGACCGCTGTGCCGGACATGATCGCGACCAGCGCCGCCGGAGTGGCCACATGGGTGAACACAAACCGTTCGACGGTATTGAACGGCCGGCGCATTTCCATGATCCCGGCGCGCCGGGCATTGATGCCGACGATAAGTACAGGGAGGTAAAGCAGCGCCGCGCACCACGACAGCATCGCGGAAACATGCACCGCAAGTATCCATAGCATCGAGGAAACCCCTTTGAAATACCCACGCGACCCTGTCTGCTTCCGCTTCCGCGCCGGCGATCCAGAAAGTCGGCGCACGGCTTCGGAAACCCTTTGAAGCGACCGTTCATATTCAGGCGCTGCGACGATCGCGCTCCATTTCTTCCTGCGGATTACTGTGACCGCTGATCTGTACGCCCGTTCACCCGCCGCCAAAAACGAAGTCGTTCCCGGAAAATCCCCCATCCCGGCAGGCCGAATCACAGCGGGTCCAAGCGGAGCCATCGCGTTGGCGGCAACGCCACCCCGATCCACGTCTTTCCAGAGATGAGTTTATGCCCTTTTGTCGCGCCTATTGTTATCGCGTTTTCGGTTGGCGTTTGCTAGGGTATGCCGGCGGGCGCGTCCCATTGCGCTGGCTCGGCAATCACCGCCCCCGCCCAACAGCGGGATGTGCCGCACCCGGCATTGCCGACACCGGGAAATCGTCATCGCGAGCCTGTCATTCACCCGATGGGTTACGGGCGACGGTTGGCGACCCGGCCTTTCAATCAATAAACACAATCAAGGAGCACCGAGCATGAGCACCCCCGACGCCAAGACCATTGAGACCTTCCTGCGCCTGCAGTACCGCTTGTGGAGCGAAGGCAAATTCGAAGAGATGCTGGCGGCTTTCCGCGAGATCGCCCCCAACGGCCTGACTATCGAGTACGTGGGCAAGGAGCCCCGGGACGGCTGGCAGGAGCTGGACGAAATGTGGGCCCAGTATGGCAATAAATGTCCCACCGAAGTGGTGCTGTTGCTGGTCAATGGCAACGAGGCCGCCACCCATATCCTCAATCACATGCAGACCGACAATGGCGTGGTCAGCGTGCCCAGCCTCGAAACCTACAAGTTCGGAGACGGCACCCTCCACGTTCGCTATTATCATCAGGCGTGACCCTGACGAGCCATCGTCAACCATGATTATCCACTGACAAGGAGCGACTCTGTGATAAAAATCCCCTCGACCCTGATCCTCGCCGGCGCTTTCGCCGCCGGCAGTGCATTCGCGGCCCCCGTCACCTACGAGATAGATCCAAGCCATACCTATCCAAGCTTCGAAGCGGACCACATGGGTCTGTCCTTCTGGCGCGGCAAGTTCAACACCACCAAGGGTGAAGTGGTGCTGGACAAAGAAGCGCAAACCGGTTCGGTCAATATCGCCATCGACGTCAACAGTGTCGATTTCGGTCACGACGAAATGAACAAGAAGGCGCGGAGCGACGAACTGTTCGACACGGCCAACTATCCGGACGCCCAGTTTGCCGGCACCCTCGGGGATTTCAAGGACGGCGCGCCCACCTCTCTCAAGGGCAACCTGACCCTCCACGGCGTCACCGCACCGGTGGATCTGGAGATCACCCATTTCAAATGCATCATGCATCCGATGCTCAACAAGGAAGCGTGTGGCGCCGATGCCAGCGGCAGCTTTCAACGGGATGATTTTGGCCTCGCCTTCGGCAAGGAATACGGTTTCGACATGACCGTAAACCTGCGCATCCAGGTCGAGGCCGTCATCAAGGAGTGAACGCCACAGGGCCATGGACGGCCGACAGCCAACGTCTGATGGCGCCACCGCCGAGCGGGGTGCCGGTCATAGAGGAATGAAGCGCACCGAGCCAGAACGGTGCGCCTCCTGCGTCGGCACACCCTATGGGGATGTGCCGACATTCATCATCGAGCTACTTCGTCATCGAGTTGCGCCCGCCGCTGGCTTGAGAGCCATAGGGTGCGCTGAAGAATGAAGCGCACCGAAACCCAACGGTGCGCTTCCCGCCTCGGCGGCGCCTGTGGGACGAGGCGCCCGGCGGGGGATGCACAGGCGGGCCCGGCACAGCGCGCACGCCATCAGCGGTTGTAGTTGCCGCCCTGGCCACCTGCCCGCCGACCGCCACTGCCACTCCCGGCATTGCGCGGCCGAGAGGACGGCCGGGAAGATGGCCGGTCGCCGCCCGGCCGGGGACCGGATGCCGCTCGCGGCGCGCGGTTGTTGCGCCCGTTGGGAATCGGTTCGGCCTTGATGCTCGGATCGGGGGCAAAGCCATCGATCACCACTTTCGGCACATCGTGCTTGATCAGCCGTTCGATGTCGCGCAGCAGCTTGAGTTCGTCGACACACACCAGTGATACCGCCTCCCCTTCATTGCCGGCGCGGCCGGTGCGGCCGATACGGTGGACATAATCCTCCGGCACGTTGGGCAGTTCAAAATTGACCACATGGGGCAACTGATCGATATCGAGGCCGCGAGCGGCGATATCGGTGGCCACCAGTACCCGAACTTTGCCGGATTTGAAATCTGCCAGCGCCCGGGTGCGAGCGCCCTGGCTCTTGTTGCCATGGATCGCGGCGGCGGTCAGGCCGTCTTTCTCCAATTGCTCGGCGAGGCGGTTGGCACCGTGCTTGGTGCGGGTGAATACCAGCACCTGGCGCCAGTCATTGGTACCGATCAGCAACGACAGCAACTCGCGCTTGCGCTCCCTGTCGACCGGGTGCACCACCTGGGCCACCGTCTCCGAGGCGGTATTGCGGCGCGCCACCTCGATCAGTACGGGCTTGTTCAGCAGGCGGTCGGCAAGCTGTTTGATCTCTTCGGAAAACGTCGCTGAAAACAGCAAGTTCTGACGCTGCTTGGGCAAAACCGCCAGCACCTTGCGGATATCGTGGATGAAACCCATATCGAGCATGCGATCGGCTTCGTCGAGCACCAGAATTTCGACTTTCGACAGATCCAGGGTTTTCTGGGAAACGTGATCGAGCAACCGCCCCGGTGTCGCCACCAGGATATCGACGCCCTTGCGCAGCAGGCTGATCTGCGGGTTGATATTGACGCCGCCGAAGATCACCGCCGAACGCAGCGGCAGATACTTGCCATAGGTGGTGACACTTTCGCTGACCTGGGCGGCCAGTTCACGGGTGGGCGTCAACACCAGCGCCCGCACCGGGCGAAACCCGTTGCCGGCGACCGCATTGGCACTCAGCCGCTGCAACAGCGGCAGGGTGAATCCGGCGGTCTTACCGGTGCCGGTCTGAGCGCCGGCGAGCACATCGCCACCCTTGAGCACGACGGGGATGGCCTGGGCCTGGATTGGGGTGGGTTGGCTGTAGCCCTGTTCGGACACGGCACGCAGCAATTCGGCCGACAGGCCGAGTTCATTGAACATCATGGATTGAATACTCCGGAACCAGCCTGTCCACGCACGAGGCAATGGAACGGTCGCAGGCGGGTGGTTTTAAAGGTGTCTGAGGAGGGTTGGAGCAACTGCCTTTGACACATGAGGTGCCGACCGAAGGGCACCGCGAAGGCGGCGACTATAACAGCGCCATGGGGTCAAGTCCAATACCAGGGCGCGATTATGTTGCGCTGCGACATCGAGCAGGTGCAACCGTCAAGCGGCTGGCGACGTCCTCCCACTGTGCCCCCGAGCACCCGACGGCACGCCGGGCGGCGGCGTCATATAAACAAAAATTAGTCATATAGACACATATTTATCGATGTCACAAAAACACAAACTAACAAAAAATCCTTTTAAATCAATACAAAAAAAGATTGGCATAATTCTAGCTATGAGATGGCTATCCACCATAAAAATGGAGAGCACCCATGAAAAACCTGTTCAAAAACCTCGTTCTTTCCGGCGCAGTTATAGCCGCCATGCCTGTCGTGGCAGAAACCATCAAGATCGAACTCACGGCCAAGGAGGCCGATGTCGCCATCGACAACGCCGGCACCACCCAGCGCATGTGGACCTACGAAGGCGTTCTTCCCGGCCCGCTGATACGGGTCAAGGAGGGCGACAAGGTGGAGATCACCCTGCACAACCACCCCGACAATGGCAACAGTCACTCGATAGACCTCCACGCGGCGGTGGTCGATGTCCTGGATGAGTTCGACGAGGTAAAGCCGGGCGATACCAAGCAGTTCACGTTCAGCGCTGATTACCCTGGCGTCTTCATCTACCACTGCGGTGCCGACTCGATGGCCGAGCATATCGGCCGCGGCATGTACGGCGTGATCATCGTCGATCCGAAGGAGGGCTATAGCCAGGATTATCCGAAGCCTGACCGCGAGTACGTCATCATCCAGAGCGACCTGTACACCGAGGGCACCTCGGCCGAGGACATGGCGATGGGCAATGGCTGGAAGGCGTCGCTGATCAACGGCAAGGTATACCACTACAGTCCAGTGCACGATCCCAATGCCAGCCTGGCGCTGGAAGCCAAGCCGGGCGAGCGGGTGCGCATCTTCTACGCCAATGCCATGGTCAACGAGGCGGCGGCAATGCACCCCATTGCCGGCATCTGGGACCGGGTGTGGGATAACGGCAACCCGAAAAACGTCAGCCATGGCCTGCAGACCGTCAGCGTCGCGGCCGCTCACGGCATGGTCATGGATATCGTGCCGCCCGCCGACCGCCCCACCAATAACGCCATTGTCGATCACCGTATGAAACACGCGCTGAACGGGGCGATCTCTGTGCTGATGACGCACGCGGATGCCGACCCAGCCAAAGGCCGCGGCGATCAACTACTGCTGCGTTGAGAGGAGGTGCAACCATGAACGTGAAAACCCTGGCCGCGGCGCTGTTGGCGGGGGGGCTGGTACAGCTCCCGTCCGGCGCGGTGGCCGACGGCAAGCAGTTGGTGGAGGCCAACTGCGCCTCCTGCCACGCCCTGGAGCGCCCCGACTACCAGGCCCTCGGCCACGAGGAGCGAATCAGCCGCAAAGGGCCGCCGCTGTACTTCGCCGGCAATAAATTCCAGGCCGAGTGGCTCGAAAGCTGGCTGCAGACCCCGGTGCGCCTGCGCCCCGCCGGGGTCTTTCCCCCCGCCGCGGTGAAACACACCGATGACGGCGATGCGATAGACCCCGCGGCCCTGGAGGACCACCCCGCCCTGGCCGCCGACGAGGCGCGGCAGGCTGCGGAATACCTGATGAGCCTGCACCCTTTCGACGAGCTGATTGCCGCCACCCCCTATGAACCCGGCACCATCGCCGCGCGCATGGGCCAGCTCAACTTCACCAAGTTCAACGGCTGTGACGCCTGCCACCAGGATGCGCCGAATACCGGCGGACTTTCCGGGCCCGAGCTATACAGCGCCTGGCGGCGGCTGCAGCCAAAATTCATCGCGGCCGTTATCGCCGACCCGGTGGCCTGGGACCCAAACACTCTGATGCCCAAAACCAATCTCAACGACAGTGCGGTGGAAAGACTCAGCAACTACCTGAAACTCATCGGGGAGGAACAGCCATGAGCGCGACAGCAGCCTTGAGCCCCGCAAAAGCCCTGACGATGGCGATGACCCTGTGCGCTCCGCTGTTGCTGGCGGCCGCCCTGCCCGCCCGGGGGGCCGACGGGGAAACGCTCTACAAAATCTATTGCACCCAGTGCCACGGTGTGGAGGGGTATGGCAACGGCGTCAACGTGCCGGCCATGTCGGTACAGCCCCGCAACCACCGGGACCGCGGCGAGATGTCGGCGCGCACCGACGAGGAACTGTTCAAGGCTATCAAGCACGGCGGCAAGAGCATCAACAAATCCGTGCTGATGCCCACCTGGGGCCAAAACCTGAACGACGACGAAATCAACGCGCTGGTTCTCTACCTGCGTGAACTGTGCTGTAACAGCGGAGGTTGACCACCATGATCAAGCACTCGACGAGCCTGTTGCTGGCGGCCTGCCTGCTGGCCGGCAATGCCCTGGCCGAGCTTCGCCAGTTCGAGATGACCATCGATGAGCTGGATCTGGAGGTGGCCCCCGGCTTCACCACCAAGGTCTGGGCTTTCAACGGCCAGGTGCCCGGCCCTCTCCTCCATGTGCAGGAGGGCGATGAAGTGGAAGTGACTGTGCATAACCTCACCAGTCTCAACCACAGTATTCACTGGCATGGCGTCTACCAGACCAAAAGCTGGCGATCCGACGGCGTGCCCGATGTGACGCAATTGGGCATCGAGCCGGGCGACAGCTATACCTATCGCTTCGTCGCCGACCGCGTCGGCAGCCTCTGGTACCACTGCCACGTCAACGTCTCGGAGCACGTCGACCTGCGCGGCATGTGGGGTCCGCTGGTGGTCAGGCCGAAAAAGCCCAGCGCCCTGGAGAAGCGCGTGACCAAGGAGGCCATCCTGATGTTCTCCGGCTGGAACTCGGAAGTCGCCAGCGAGTACGGCACCGGCGGCCACCCCGCCGAAGTGGTGGATTACTTTTCCATCAACGGCAAGTCATTTCCCTTGAACCAGCCGCTGCGGGTCAAGGAGGGCGATGTGGTCAGACTGCGGATCTACGCGCCCAGCATCCCGGTCGCTTTCCACCCCCACGGCCACGACATGCTGGTGACCCATAAGGACGGCCTGCCGCTGCCGGCACCCTACGGCGCGGACGTGCTCGCCATGTCTCCCGGCGAGCGCTATGACGTGATCATCGAGATGAACAACCCGGGCATCTGGATGACCCACGATCACATCGAGCACCACGTCACCAACGCCGGCAAGCACCATACGGGATCGATGCTGGTGATCGAATATGAAGGTATCGAGGCCGACGACTTCTACCACTGGAAACACATCGACTACAAGCCCGACTTCTACATGAGCGAGTCGCTGGCCAAGCCCTTCGGCTTGCATAGCAACGAGGCGTTCAACGCCTTCGACCCGGCCCTGGAACGCCGCCCGCAGCGGGCGGCCCATGACCATTGACGGCTGGCGACCCGGTGCTGCGGGGGTGAGACAATTTGTCGCATGGGTGAAGGGCGCGATTGCCACTATCCTTGCGGTCGAATCCCTGTCATCGACCCCTGCCATCGGCGATGGCGCCCCCGTCCACAGGAGCCTGACCTTTATATGATGATGCCTGGCCGGATAACAGCAGCAAGCCTGGCGGCGATCGCCTGGAGCCTGTGCGGCGGCGCCACCGCACAGGCTCCAGGGGAACTACAGGTGGCGCACATCGAGCAGATCGTGGTCACCGCCACCCGCGAAGGCCGGATACGCACCGAGCTGCCGGAATCCGTGGGTGTGCTCGATCGCGAAACCATCGAACAGATCATGCCGAGCCACCCTGCCGAAGTGCTCAACCGCCTCGCCGGCGTGCACATCAACAACGTCGGTGGCGAAGGCCACATGACCGCCATCCGCCAACCGCTGACCACCGGCGGGGTCTACCTCTTTCTCGAGGACGGCATTCCCACCCGGCCCACCGGGTTCTTCAACCACAACGGCCTCTACGAGATCGACCTGACCCAGGCCGGCCAGGTGGAGGTGACCCGCGGGCCCGGTTCGGCGCTGTACGGCTCCGACGCCATCGGCGGCATCATCAACAGCCTGACGCGCGCGCCCGGAGACGAGCCTGAACTCGAGCTGACCCTCGAAACCGGCGAGGATGACTGGTACCGGGCGCTGCTGTCCGCCGGCGGCGCGATCAACGCCAACGGTCGCGCCGGAGTGCAGGTCAATCTCACCGACAACCGCGGCTTTCGCGACGACGGGGATTACCGCCGCGCCTCGGTCACTACCCGCTGGGACCAGGACTGGACCAGCCAGCTGTCGAGCAAGACGGTGTTCGCCTGGTCGAACATCGACCAGAGTGGCGTCTCCCCGCTGGGGCGCGAGGATTATCGACACGATCCCGAACGGAACCTCTACCACGGCGACGTCGGTTTTCGCGAAGTCCGCTCGCTGCGCCTGTCCAGTGAACTGGCGTGGCAACCCGCCGCCGACCGACTGTGGACCCTGACCGGGTTTGCGCGCCACAACAAGATGGATCTGATGCCGTTCTGGATGCTGTCCTACGACCCCAACGTCTACACCACGGAATTCACCACCCTTGGCCTGATGGCCAAGTACCGGCACAACTTCGCCGACATCGGCGTGGAATGGATCAGCGGCCTGGATATCGACTACACCCCGTCGAGCTACAAGGAGCGCCGCGCGGTGCTCGACCGCGAAGGCGACCTGCTGGTGGGTTACCGCTACAGCGGCCGGACCAACTATGACTACGACGCCGACCAGCTCACCCTGTCCCCTTACACCCAGGTGGAGTGGCAGCCCATCGAGCGCCTGCGGCTGTCCGCCGGGGTGCGCTACGACCGCTTTCGCATCGATTACGACGACAACCTGGCGGCGAATGTCCCGCAGTCGGGCATCTTCGCGCCGCTGCCTTTCCCCGCCCACCACTACCGGCCCGATGACCAGCGGGTGACCTTCGACCAGTGGAGCCCGAAACTCGGCCTGGTGCTGGACCTCGACGAGCACCACAATCTTTACGCCACCTATCGCCACGCCTTCCGCGCGCCAACCGCCGGGCAGCTGTTCCGCAGCGGCTCGGTGCCGGACACCACCGCGCTGGAACCGGTAACCGCCGTCAGCCGCGAGATCGGCCTGCGCGGGCGCGCCGCCCCGTGGCTCGACTACGACCTGGCCATCTACCACATGACCATCGAGGACGACATCGTCAGCGTCATCCTCGACGATACCCGCAAGACCCTCAACAGCGGCGAGACCCGCCACCAGGGCGTGGAGCTGACCCTCATGGCGCGCTGGTCTGAGCGCTGGTCATCCTCCTTCGCGTGGAGCCACAGCCGCCAGGAATACAAGGACTTCAGCTATATCTGCGGCACCGCCACCTGCAACTTCGCCGGCAACGACATCCCGCGGGCGCCGGACGACATGGGCAACGCCACCCTCGCCTACGCCGCCCCCGACGGCGGCTGGCGGGTGGAGCTGGAATGGGAGTACCTGGGACGCTACTACACCGACGAGACCAACACCCGGGACTACGGCGGCCACGATCTGTTCAACCTCCGCGGCCAGTACCGCCTGAGCGATACCGTCGAGTTCTACGCCCGGGTGCAGAATCTCGCCGATCACCGCTACTCCACCTACACCAGCAATCAGGTCGGCAGCCCTGAGCTGGAATACCGCCCCGGACAGCCGCGCACCGCCACGGTCGGCGTCCGCCTCAGCTTCTGAACAGGATCCACTCCATGGCAATCGCCAAGGCAACCCTGGCCAGGCTCGGCCGCCGCTGGCACCGCCTGCTCGGCTGGGCCGGCGGCGCCGCCCTGATACTGTTTGGCCTGTCCGGCCTCAGCCACCCGCTGATGACCTGGTTCGGCCCCCAGCAAGCGGTGTTCTTCCCGCCCCAGGGGCAATTCAGCAGCGCGGATATCGCCGCCATTCCGCAAGTGCTCGCCGCCAACGGCATCGATCGCCCGCAGCTGGTCAAGGTCGTTCCCACCGCTCGCGGCAGCATGCTGCAAGTGACCCATGACGGCGGGATCCAGAGACAGTATTTCAGTCTCGCGGACGGGCGCGAATACCCGGGCTTCGACCGCCGCCACGGCGAATGGCTGGCGCGCCACTACACCGGCCTCGCGGACACTCCCATTCGCGCGATGACGCTGCAAACCACTTTCGACAACGCCTACCCCGCGGTCAATCGCCTGCTGCCGGTATGGCGGGTGGACTTCGACAGCGACGACAACCTCACCGCCTTCGTCCACACCGAACTCAACGCCCTCGCCAGCCTGACCAACGACACCAGAACTCTGCAGCAGACGATCTTCCAGACCTTTCACTCCTGGCGCTGGCTCGACCACGTGGAGCCCGCCCGGGTGGCGGTCCTGCTGGTTCTGGCAACCGCCCTGGCCGCCATGTGCCTGACCGGCATGGCCATGGCGCTCACCCTGCCCCGCCGCGCCCTCGGCGGCCAGCGCCGCTGGCACCGGGCACTGGCCTACGGCCTGTGGCTGCCGCTGCTGGCCTTTGCCCTCAGCGGGCTTTTCCATCTGCTCCACAACGCCGGGGGCGGCGGCCCGCAACTGCTCACCTACGCCGCTCCGGTCGAGATCGCCGGCCTCGGCACCGCGACAGCCCCGATCGAGGTGCCAGCCGAGCGCCCCCTCAACAGCATCACCCTGGTCACCGGGCCCGGAGGGCGACTCCTCTATCGCCTCGACGAACCGGCGGGCAACCCCGCTCATCACGTCGGCCATCACGCCCGCTTCGATGGCACCCCCACCAGCAGGCCGGCGCGCCTGGTCGACGCCGCGACCGGCGCCCCGTCACCGCTGACCGATGAAGACCTGGCGCGCTTTTTTGCCGCCACCCACCTGGATCTCGCACCCGGCCGGATCGAAGGCAGCGCGATCGTCACCCAATTCGGCCCGGATTACGATTTCCGCAACAAGCGCCTGCCGGTGTGGCGGGTGGATCATCCCGGCGGCACCGCCTTCATCGATCCGGCCAACGGCGCCCTGGTGGACCACGTCGACGGCGCCGACCGGCTCGAGGGCCTGTCATTCAGCCACCTGCACAAGTGGAACTTCCTGACGCCGCTGACCGGCCGCCAGATACGGGACGGGCTGGTCTCTCTGGTGATCGTCACCGCCCTGGGCTTCGCCCTGCTCGGCTTTGCCCTGCTGCTGCGCAAAGGGCGGGCGCCGTCCGGCGAGCGCCGCGGCTGATCATTTCCCGGTCATGGCTGTCTGAAACAAGACAAATGGACGTGTCGGCAAGGGCACCCCCGGTACAGCGTGGCGCGCCGCCGCAGCCCCGTTCCCGGTGCTGATCGACGGCGGCGGCAGCGGTCGCGCCCTCCCGGCAGCCCTGGCGAGGTATGGATTTTCGCCAGAGAGGCGTTTACCCTTCTCCGGCTCCGGTGCCGGTTCGGCGACCGGGTATGCCAACAGATTCCCTAAACATTCAGGCCGCAGCGGCCGCGCAGAGAAGGATAATGTCATGAAGGTTGGATTTATCGGATTGGGCAGCATGGGTTACGGTCAGGCCATGCTGTTGGCGAAAAGCGAACACCAGGTCGCGGTCTTTGATGCTTTCCCGGAGGCCATGGCGCGTTTCGAGGGCGTGGCCAGGCTGGCCAGCAGCATTGCGGATGTCTCCGCCGACGCCGACGTGGTCGGCGTTTGCGTGCGCGACGACGCCCAGGTCAACGACTGCGCCGAGCAGTTGATCCCCGCCATGAAAGCGGATTCAGTGCTGCTGATTCACAGCACCGTCAACCCCAAGACCATGATCGCCCTCGCCGAACGCGGCGCGGAGCGCAACATCCACGTGCTCGATGCCGCCGTCACCAGAACCATCATCGCCCAGGACGCACCCTTCGTGTTCTGCATGCTCGGTGGCGACGAAGCCATCGCCCAACGGGTCAAGCCGGTGCTGGACACCTACTCCACCGACACCGTCCATGCCGGCCCCATCGGCGCGGGGATGGCGATGAAGATCGCCAACAACCTCGTCTCCTGGAGCCAGATCATGATTGGCCTCGAAGCCTTCGAACTGGCCGAAGCCGCTGGCGTCGACACCGACAAACTGCTCACCGTGATGACCAAAAACGGCGTGCTGACCCCGCCCATGGGCGGCTTCATCAAGCTGCGCGCCAGCCGTGACAAGAAGGAGACCGCGGACCTGGTCGCCAGTCAGTCCCCGGTCGGCGAGAAGGACCTCAGCCTCGCGGAATATGTCGGAGCGGGCGCCGGGGTTTCCACCCCCATCGGTACGTTCATTCGCGGATTCATCCAGAAGAGACTCAACGACATGGTCGGGCGCTGACAGGGTTGCGCTGATTGCTTGGGCGATTTGCCCGGCCAATTTACCTGGGCAATGTTTGCGGCTGTGGCGAGGACGTTTTCCCGCCCGGTCGCAAACCGCGCCACCCTGTAGCGAGCAAGGGACGACACACTAAGTAAATAATTGTCTCCGCCGACATTCCCGCGCTTCACCGCAGGCATTGCTCCGCCGTCATGCTTTGTTGCAATTTTCAAGCTACCCTCTTAAAGTCAACAATCAAAAACCACGCCAAGGGAGGGGCTGCTCATGCAACTCAAAAAGCTGCACGGACCCGTGAGGATTGTCAGTCACGTCGTACTGGCACTGATGGTTGTCGCCGTCATCTATGCATTCATTGTGACTGTCCTGCATTGGACTGGCATCAATGTCTGAGATGAGGCGTCACCATGACTAACAGGCAAGCCAGAATTTTTGCATGGGCCTCGACAGCCGTAGCCATTATCGTGTTTCTCGCTCTGACGCTGGACAGCCATCGCCAGTTTCCCAAGTTGACCAACGCCGAAAACATCACCCCGCAGGTCACTCACGGCAAGAACGTATGGCACAAGTACAACTGCATCAACTGCCATACCCTGTTTGGTGAAGGCGCCTACTACGCGCCGGACCTGACAAAGATTGCCCAGCATCGCACCGAGGCCTATCTCCAGGCCTATATGCGCGATCCCAGCCGTTTTTATGATGAGCAGCGGCATCGCCGACTGATGCCTCAGCAGAACCTCAGGGAAGACGAAATCGTCGACCTGATCGCCTTCCTCGACTGGGTCAGCAAGGTCGACAATCAGGACTGGCCCCCGCGACCGATTCTGGTGACTGGCGGCTTCACCGCCGTGGCCACCACCGGCGGCAGCGGTGAGGTCAGCGCCGGCTCGCCGGCCGTCAGCAAGCCGGTGGCGCCGGATAACGATCCACGCGCCATCGGCGAGAACCTGTTCAGCACCGCGGTACCGACTTGTGTGGCCTGTCATTCGCTGACCCCAGGCGCGGACGGCGCCGGCCCCAGCCTGGGGGGTGTAGCAACCCGCGCGGCAAAGTTGATCGGCTCGCCCGAGTATCAGGGCAATGCCACAGACCTCGAGGGCTATCTGCGCGAGGCCATCGTGGACCCCGCTGCGCACTTGGTGCCGGGTGACATGTATTCCGCTGGTGGCGTGTCCTTCATGCCCACCACCTACAGCAACAGTCTCAGCAAAGAACAGATCGAGCAACTGGTCGCTTTCATGGCCACACTCAAGTAAATGCAGAGTTGAGGGAGAACAACAATGCGCTACAAATCCCAGTCAGTCGCCTATTGGTACTTTGCCGTGGCGATGGCGCTGTTTGGCCTGCAACTGGTATTCGGTCTGCTGTCGGCGGCCAAATACCTCGGCCCCGACCCCTTGCTCTACATCCTGCCCTTCGACGTCACCAAGGTAATCCACACCAACCTGCTGATCGTCTGGGTGTTGGCCGGGTTCATGGGCGCCACTTATTGGCTGGTTCCTGACGAGTCGCGTACCGAGCTGCACAGCGTCAAGCTGGCCTATATCCAGTTGATCCTGTGGACGTTGATGGGCGTTGCCGCGATCATCGGTTATCTGTTCCGCTACGGCACCGGCAACAAGCTGCTGGAACAGCCTTTGCCGCACAAGCTGGTGATGGTTGTCTGCTTTCTGATTTTCATCTACAACATCGGCATGACGATCAAGAAATCTGGGCGCTTCACCACCACGGAGGGCGTGCTGCTACTGGGCATCGTCAGCTCGGCGGTGCTTTTTCTTCCCGCCCTGCTATATTACGAAAACTACACGGTGTCGATTTTCTACCGTTGGTGGACCATCCATCTATGGGTCGAAGGCGTGTGGATGATGATCATGGGCGCCTTTCTCGCGTACCTGTTGATCCGCCTGTCCGGCGCTGACCGCGAGGTTATGGAGAAGTGGCTGTACGTGATCGTCGGCCTGGTTTTTCTGGCCGGAATTCTGGGTACCGCGCATCACTATTACTGGGTGGGCGTACCCTACTACTGGCTGCCGATCGGCGGGTTCTTCAGTGCCCTGGAACCGCTGGCAATCGTTGGCATGGCGATGTACGCCTATGGCGCCATGCGCCGCTCAGGGCTGTCACATCCCAACGTGCTGGCGCTGCACTGGACACTCGGCAGCACCATTTTCACCCTGTTCGGCGCCGGCCTGCTGGGGTTGGCCCACACCTGGCCGAGCATCAACAAATGGACCCACGGCACGTTGATTACCGCGATGCACGGCCATGCCGCTTTCTACGGCGCCTATGCCATGATCGTACTAGCGATGATCAGCTATGCGCTGCCCTCACTGACCCACAGACGCCCGGAAAACGGCACCAGCCTCGGCTATTGGGCATTCTGGCTGCAGGTGGGCGGCATGTTTGGCATGACCCTCTCCTTCGCCACCGCCGGCATCGGCCAAGTCTATCTGGAGCGGATCATGGGCATGGGCTATCTGGATGCCCAGCTCAAAATTCAGATTCATTTCGTTATGCTGATCGTCTGTGGCAGCCTCTTCGCCACCGGCGTGGGCTTATTTATCTTCGACTTCTTCCGCTACCGGCCGCGCTTCGAGGTCAGCGAGCCGGAACTGATCGACAACGATGTCGCCGGTGGCCGCGTGATCTGACGTGGCAACCGATGAAGCGGTGCGCAGCCTGGCCCGTCAGGCTGCTGACGAGCCCTGGTATCATCCGACAGGCAATGAGATCAAACTGTTCGAACAGTGTCATGCGCGGAATCTGGCGGTCATGCTCAAAGGCCCGACCGGCTGCGGCAAGACACGCTTTATCGAGCATATGGCCTGGAAACTGGGCCGACCCTTGATCACCATTCCCTGCCATGACGACCTGGCCGCCAGCGACCTCATTGGTCGCTATCTGATTCAACACGATGGCACCGTCTGGCAGGACGGCCCCCTGACCCGGGCCGTGCGTGAGGGCGCCATCTGCTATCTGGACGAAGTGGTGGAAGCGCGGCAAGACACTGTAGTGGTGCTGCATGCGCTGACTGACCATAGGCGCATCCTGCCGATCGACAAGACCGGCGAAACATTGCAGGCCGCGCCGGGCTTTCAGCTGGTGGTGTCCTACAATCCCGGCTATCAACGCATGCTCAAGGATCTGAAACCCAGTACCCGGCAGCGCTTCGTCGCTATGGATCTGGACTTTCCGGTGCCTGAGCAGGAAGCGCGCATCGTGCAGCATGAAAGTGGCGTCGATCAGCCGACCGCCCATGGTCTGGTGGCATTGGCGGGACGCATTCGCCAGCTGCGCGATCGCGGCCTGGCCGAAGTACCCAGTACCCGGCTGCTGATCGCCGCCGGCGCACTGAGCGTCAGTGGCATCCCGCTGCGCGACGCCTGCTATGCCGCCATCGTGTCGCCGCTCTCCGATGAGCCATCCATGATCGGTGCCCTACGCGATCTGGTTGACGGCACCTTTGTGTAGCCTGCCTTTGCGCAAGACAGCAAACCATGGCTGAAGCAGAAGAGCTGGTCAGCGACGCCGCCCGCCACGCGACCATCTTTGCCCAGCGAATGTGGCGGCGTTATCGCCCGCCAGTGGACACCCCGTCCACCGCCTTGCTGGTTGATATTGCCCCACGACTCGACCTGCTGATCACCGCAGTGACCGGTACCAGCTATCTGATTCGGGTCGCCCAGCTGCCGGCCCGCCCGACTTTGCTGTCCCGCCTGTTCAGGCGCAGCCAGTTTCCCTGGCTGACACAACCGGTGCCCTCGACAAATGGTCAGCGCTTGTGGTTGCCAGCCGATTCCGGCATGGAAGATATTCACCAGGGCAATGAGCTCTATCGGGTGATGGCCCTGCAACAGGCACTGCGCGCCCAGCGTGGCAGCGCCGAGATGAGTGACCCGGCATGGCCGCCGCTGCTGGCAGATGCCTATCTGTTGCTTGAAGCCTGGGCCACGGATGCCACCCTGACCCAGCTGCTGCCAGGGATGGCGGCCAGCCTTACCCGGCTGCGCCAGTATGCTCTGCGTCAGCGCCCGCCATTGGCAGCATTCTCCCACCTCCGGCAACCGCTCGAAACATGGGTTCGGCGGCTACTGGAAACACCCGGCGGGATACCGTTGGATGGTGTACCTATCAGCCCATCCCCGCGGCATTCCCTGGAGCTGGCCGAGCAGTTGGTCGCCCAGCTCGGCATGTCGCTAGGGTACAAGGCCACCGGCGCTGCGCCGCTGCTCAAGGACTGGTGGACCGGTGATCTGCGTCCGGCAGCCTCCGCCGAAAAGAAGGAGATGGCCGCCGGCAATGCTCGGGAGGAAAACAGCCCGCCCGAGTCTCCGGCACCACGCAGCGCCAATCTGTTGCGCCGACCAGAGGTGCGTGAAGCAGCCGAGGATGAGGATGATGAGCCCAGTGACGGCATTTTCATGGTGCAGGCCGACGAGCCACATCAACATGCCGAAGACCCGCTGGGATTGAATCGCCCGGTTGACCGGGACGAGGACATCAGCGCCGACGAATACGGGGACATGCTGTCCGAACTGCCCGAAGCCCGACTGGTATCCACCCCAGGCCGGCCCAAAGAGGTCTTGATCTCCGATGACCCGCCGGATACCAATACCGCCATGCAGCTGAAAACCGCCATGCGCGACAACCGCGGCATCCATTATCCGGAATGGGACTTCCGCGCCCCGGGCTATCGTGAACCCGGGGCAGTGGTGCGACTGCTCCCTAACCTGCCTGGATCCCAACAATGGGTAGATGACACCTTGGACGCGCACCGGTCGTTGCTGAACCAGATCAGAAGGCGCTTTGAAATGCTCAGCGCCCAACGGGTCACGCGGCGCAAGCAACTAGACGGTGATGATATTGATCTGGGCGCCTATATCGACAGCTATGCGGACTTTCGCGCCGGCGGATCGCTGTCCGAGGCGCTTTATCAAACATGGCGTACCGCCGAGCGCGACCTGGCCATTACTCTGTTGATTGATGTCAGTGGCTCGACCGACAGTTGGGTGTCGACCAATAGACGTATCATTGATGTGGAACGCGAAGCGCTGCTGCTAGTGTGTATCGCCCTGGAAGGCATGGGCGAGCCCTGGTCGGTCGAAGCATTTTCCGGCGAAGGACCCGATGCAGTGATAGTGCGGCAGATAAAAGCCTTCGACGAGACTTTCAGCAATGACATAGCGCTGCGCATCAGCTCGCTGGAACCCGAGCACTACACCCGCGCCGGCGCGGCCATCCGCCACGCCACCAGCGGGCTAATGCAACAGCCGGCAACCCATCGACTGCTATTGCTGCTGTCCGACGGTAAGCCCAACGACAAGGATGTCTACGAAGGCCAATATGGTGTGGAAGATATGCGCCAGGCGGTCACCGAGGCGACTCTGCAAGGTATTTCGGCATTCTGCCTGACTATCGACCGGCAGGCTCCCGCCTATCTGCCTCGCATCTTCGGCGCCCACCAATATGCACTGCTGCCACGCCCGGAACTGCTGCCAACGGTGTTGCTGGACTGGATGAAGCGGCTGGTGGTGAACTGAAGACCATTCTTCTGCGCAAGACCGCTAAATAGCGGCTGATGCTTTTGCTGGGTGCCGGTGCCCGTCTCTATGGTCATGGTCGAGCGCTGGCATGAGTCGTGCAACGCGCGGAGAATGCCGGCTTTGGGCGATGATCAGACTGCGGCGAACCGCTCGTTCAGGTAGGTAATAATGTCCCTGGATTCGTACATCCAGATGGTCTCACCGTGTTCCTCGATGCGCAGGCACGGCACCTTGATGCGCCCACCCTGTTCGAGCAGCATCCGGCGATGCTCCTCGTTGTTCCTGGCATCGCGCAGCTCCACCGGCACATTCAGGCGGTACAGGGTACGACGGGTCTTCACGCAGAACGGGCAGGCATAAAACTGATACAGGCTCATGCCCGCCGCGGCCTCGTTCACGGCGGCCTGGGCTTCCTCGGTACGCCGCCGCCGAGCCGGGCGGCTGATGTAATCGCCAAAAACAATCAGATTGCCCAGGCCCAGCCTGAGTGCCTTCATGATCATCGCTCACCTCCTCGGTCGAAAACAGGAAGCGTAGTTTACGCGAATTCGCCCGCGACAGGCGCGATCGGGCATACTGCCGGGCCCGCCCCGGCCCGAGGTAGCATGAAACGCTACATCCCGCCCATCCCCAACAGCGGCGGCGCCCTGTGCCTGTTCGCATATGGAGAAGATTTTGTCATCAAACTCGAGAGCGGCAAGGGCGGCCAGCTGATGAACACCCGCATGCACGGCTCCGAGGATGCCCTGGCCGAGATTCCGTGCACAAAAGTGGCGACGCGCCCCCGCGCACGGGTACTGCGGCGGGTTGGGCATGGGCTTCACCCTGGCCTCGGCGTTACAGCACCTGGGTGCGGATACCGAGGTTCAGGTCGCGGAACTGGTACCCGGCGTAATCGGCTGGAACCGCGGCCCACTCGGCGCCATGGCCGGCAATCCGCTGAACGACCTGCGCACTACCGTACTGAACGAGGATGTGGCGAACGTTCTGCAAGCCGAACCAAAGGGCTTCGACGCCATCATGCTTGATGTGGACAACGGCCCCGAAGGCCTGACCCACAGCGCCAACAACTGGCTCTATTCCCTCGACGGCCTGGCCGCCTGCACCCGGGCGCTGAGCTCGAAAGGCATCCTCGCTAGAAAAATCAAGACACCCATCATCTTTCTCGAAAACTTCCCCAAGCGTAAATCTGTGGCAACCCTTTAGCTTTGCCGCAGCAGCGACCACCGGACTCTTTGCCCCTCAATAATAAGACGATGGGTGTCCACTTTCTCTCGTCGGGGCAATCTCCGGACCGGTGCGTGATAAGATAGCCAGGTCGGATAGCGCAGCCCGGAATGCCGACCTCGGTTGGCCGGATAACCTTTGTCATTGGGGGACGGGGTGTTTTCACTGAAGCGCAAGGGTGATTTTCACCTGCAGTTCACTCGCACCTTAAAGAAAACCGGGCGCTATCAGGTTGACCTGTATCTGTTCACCCCCCACGAAGGAGACTTTTCCGCCTGGACGATGACGGAAAAGCAATTCTTCTTCAGCTCACTGTCCCACCGCTTCGGCCTGATGGGCCTGCCCGACCAGGATCGGGCCAGCAAGGCCGACAGCTCCTTTGCACTGTTGTCGCCCCACTACGAGATCATGTACGGCTCCTGGCTGTTCCAGTACCGGGCCTCGATGGATCGGCTGCGGCAGCAGATCCATAGCTCGGGGCTTGCGACCGAGCCACTCAAGCGTGCCCTGCGCCTGAGCCAGAACTTTGCCGCGCGGCTGCGCCGCTCGACGCCCGAGCAGAGCAACCAGCACCGCTACTTCCGGCAGATGGATATCTACTTCTCCTGGCATGCCGAACAGTTCTTTCTCGAGTGTATGACCCTGGAGGGCTTTACCGAACTGGATGAGGAACTCAAGGAGGCGATCCGGGAGTTGCTGCGCCAGGAATACCTGCACCGCCAGGACCAGAAGTACCTGAGCGACCTGCAGGGCACCCCGACCCGGGTGTGGAACCGCATGAGCCTGTACCACCGACTGCTGGAGTACCCGGTGGTACTGCGCGCCAAGCTCACCGAGCTGGGGCCGGGCACCCACAAACTGGTCAAGGCTGCCTCGACCACCCTGATCATGTCGTTGTTCACCTACTTTCTGTTCAATGTCCGCGCCGGCAATCAGCAGTTGCCCCTGACCCTGCTGCTCACCATCGCATTGATCTACGCCGTTCGCGACCTGCTGCGCGATGATATGATCTCAGCCATCACCCGTTGGCTGCGCAAGGGCAAACCACGCTGGAAGATCCGACTGTTCATGCCCTATACCAGAAAACCGATGGCCCAGCAGCGGGTCTGGCTGGATTATCGCAGGCAGACCGAGCTGCCGCGGCCGGTGCAGGAGCATTCCAGCAAGTGGATCACCAATGAGGAACGGCAGATCATCTGCTACCGCTCGCAGCTCACCCTGGACCGGACGGCGCTGGAAAAGGACCAACTCCAGGAGCGCCTCAGCCTGGACTGCGAAGCCCTCTGCGAAATGATCCAGACCACCGGCAACCGGCTGTTCGTCTGCGAAGATCCCATCGATCCCAACGCCGCGATCGAAGCCCACCCCATCGAGAAGCAGCATGACTACAACCTGCTGCTGGTATACACCGGCCCCGGCCAGACGTTCCCGGCGGCGCAGCGCTGGCGCCTGCGCCTGGGCGCCCAGGGTATAGTCCAGTGTGAAAGCAGGAAATCCCTGTGGCCGGAGCCGCCCGAGCACCAGGCCCCGGACTGGCGTCAGCGCCTGGCTGCCCTGTTAGGGCGGGGCTGACGCGCCTTCCGCGCCGGGCCGAGGTTATCCACGCACTGCCGGCAGCCTGCCCTTGAGGCCGCGATGCGCAAGCAGCATTAGCGTGAGCGCAATTGCAATCAAGGCGGCGGGGGAATCGACCGGAACAGCGGTGGGCTCTATGCGCCCCGGTCCCGGCGGAGTGACGCTGCCAGTGACGGTCATTTCAGCACCGTACATATTTGCTGGCGACCACCCCGCGATAGTCACCGACGCGATGAGGGCGCCCGTTTTGGCGTAATTGTGGATGATGTTTTGGCTATTGACGCCAACCCATAATGAATCTGTCGCCTCGTCATAGGCCAGGCAGCATTTCCCACCCGGCTGATCGACGGTAAAACTGGAAAGCACATCGCCACTGAGAGAAAGGTTGAACACGGTGCCAGAAAAATTTGCGACCCACAACGATTGGGTCGCCGAGTCGTAAGCAATCCCACTGCCCCCGCTGGATTGATTCACTTCGTCTGGAAGATCAAAGAGCACGGCCTGGCCCTCCCAGTTCAAATCCGCCACGACGACAGAGTTGGTGGAACCGCAGCATTCAATGGCGTAATTGGCATCTACGCCATTGGTGGTGCCGTCGAGCAGCTGGCCGAACCCGCCCCCTCCCGCGTATGTGTTGCCGGTCGGATTCCCTGTCAGGTCATACTCGGCCGCGCCGGTGTTGTCTCGGCCTCCGATAACTATACGGTCGGTAACTGCGATCGGATAACCTATATCGACGGCAGAGGTATCGAAAGAGGTAGCGGTCCCGGCCTCCGTATCCACGATCCATGCTGTGCGGGAGTCGCCATCGGTGAAAACGATGGCCGCCGACCAGGTCGGAGAGCTGCCGAAAAGTAAGACCGCCGACAGGCATGCCAGCAATTTTGAGTTGCACATAAGAGGTACCGCCTGTGGCATTGTTGTTGTGGCGATCAGCTGCTGGCCTTGCTGACCACTTACGGTTTAAGGCAAGAGAGGCAATACTACTAGAAGTCGTTTTATATAGACAAGCGCAATGCTGGACTTTTGGAGCCAGGCCACTATCCGCCGCTGGGCGTAGTGACACCGAGGATTCGGCCACCTGAACAGTGCTCAGGCCAGCCGGCCGGTCCACTCTGGCAGCAGCAGTGAATCAGAACGTAGC
>JBAZCN010000032.1:0-29429 GCA_041655035.1 Porticoccaceae bacterium
TGCCGGCCAGTTGCTTCAGCAGTTGCTCCTGGAAGCTGAGTGGGCGCTCGATGTATTTCACTTGCCACTTGTCCAGGCCGACCCTCAGCCCGGCGGCGTTGATGGCGTCGTTATAGGTGCCGAGGCGGTCCACCAGGCCGATCTCCATGGCCTGTCTGCCGGTCCAGATCCGGCCGCTGGCGACGGCCTCGACGGCCTGGGGCGTGGTGTGCCTGCCCTCGGCGACGAGGTTGAGAAAACGGCTGTAGATATTGTCGACACTGAGCTGAATGATGGCCCCGGCCTCTTCCGAGAGCGGGCGATCGAAGTGATTGATGTCGGCAAGGCGGGTGCTGCCGACGCCGTCGCTGTGGATGCCGAGGCTCGCGAGGCTGTCCTCGAAGGTGGGGACGATGCCGAATACGCCGATCGAACCAGTGAGGGTTGTGGGCATCGCCCAGATTTCGTCGGCGCCGGCGGCTATCCAGTAGCCGCCCGACGCCGCCAGGGAACCCATCGAGATCAGCACCGGCATCACCTTGCGGGTTTCCTCCAGCTCATTGCGGATCACTTCCGACGCAAAGGCGCTGCCCCCGGGGCTGTCGACGCGGATCACCAACGCTTTCAACTGCCGGTCCTCGCGCGCGGTTTGCAGCAGGGCGGCGAGGGTGTCGCCGCCGATGGAGCCCTCGGGCTGGTCGCCATCGAGAATATTGCCACTGGCCACGATGACGCCAACGGCCGGGCCGCCGGTGTCACGGCTTGTCAGGTGCTGATGGGCCAGATAGGTTTTGTGGTCGATGGAGAGATAGCCGTGCTCGTCCTCGCCGGCCAGTGTGGCGAGGCGCCGCGCCATCTCGGGGCGGGTGGACAGGCGGTCGACCAGGCCGCTGTCGACCGCCAGCCGGCCGAGGTCGCCGCCCAGGGGCGCCAGCCGTTGATGCATGGTGCTGACATAGTTGTCGATGGCGCCGGGCTGGAGTCCGCGGGCGCTCTCCACCTGCTGGTGGTAGGCTTGCCACAATTCATTGAGCCAGGTGGCGGTATTCTGCCGCGCTGCCGGCGACATGTCGTCGCGGGTGAAAGGCTCCACGGCGCTCTTGAATTCACCGGCGCGGAAGACGTGAAAGCGGATTTTGAGTTTGTCGGCGGCGGATTTCAGATAGGTGCCGTAGTAGCCGAAGCCGGTGATCATCACCCCGCCCATGGGATTGAGGTGAATCTCGTCGGCGTAGCTCGCCAGATAGTATTGCTCCTGGGTGTAGCTGTCGGCGACGGCGACTACCGGCTTGCCGCTCTGCTTGAAGCGGGTGATGGCCGCGCCCACCTCTTCGAGCTTGCTGATGCCGCCGGACTGAAGATAGTCGAGGTACAGCACCAGGGCGGTGATGCGCTGGTCGCTGGCGGCCCTGTCGATGGCCTCGACCAGGTCGCGGACCGGTGTTTCGGCATCCTGGGGCGAACGCTGTTCCATCAGCTGGGTGAGCGGGTCGGTGTAGCTGCGCTGTTCCACCAGCGTGCCGCTGGGGATCAGGGTCAGGGCGGCCGACGCCGGGAGGGGCTTGGTTTGCTGGCCGAAGATATTGACCAGCACCACCAGAACAATCAGCACCAGCGCCGTGTTGATCAGCAGGCGCAGGGCGGTGAAGAACATGCCGATCCCGGCAAACAGGCGGCGGATGACTCCCGGTTTTTCCTTGCTCATGATTTTTCCCTTGTGACTCTCGGTAGTTTTGCGCCATCCGGCGCCGTTGTCGACCGCGCGGCGGCCGTTAGCGCGCCGCCAACCCGGCCAGGTGGTATTGCTTCCAGCGGCTGAACATCATCGCCGCGGAAAACAGCACCACGATCAGCGCCAGTGAGAGAATGTCGACCGGTGTTCGCTGCGGCTCCCACACTTTCACCACCATGACAGTGAAATACATCAGGGTGACGAAACACAGCAGCGACAGGCTTTTGTAGTTTTCGCGGACCAGACCCGGAAGGAACAGCAGCAGCGGCAGGGTGCTGATGACGATCAGGCTGGCGGGTGTGCCGGACAGGATGCTGCCGGTGACCATGCTGAGCAGAAACAGACAGTAGCTGGCCCAGGTGATCCGGCGCGCCCAGGACAGTTTGGTGGCGAGTGCTTTGATCATCGTGCGGTTCCGGTCTCCGGGGCGGTGGGCGTGGGGTCAGTCGGCGAGCTTGCGGGCGAGTTTCGCCAGCCGCTTGCCGAGGGCCTTGCACAGGATGAGTTCGTCGTTGCTGAGAGCCGCGCTGTCGGCGCCGGCATGGTGGGATGCGCCGTAGGGCGTGCCGCCACTGCTTGTGGTGGTGAGCTCCGGGTGGCTGTAGGGCAGGCCGGCAATCACCATGCCGTGGTGCAGCAGCGGCAGCAGCATCGACAGCAGCGTGCTTTCCTGGCCGCCGTGCAGGCTCGCGGTGGAGGTAAACGCTGCGGCGGGCTTGCCGATCAACTGGCCGTTGAGCCACAGGCTGCTGGTGCCGTCGAGAAAGTACTTGAGCGGTGCGGCCATGTTGCCAAAGCGGGTGGGACTGCCGAGCGCCAGGCCGGCGCAGTGCGCCAGATCGTCGAGGCTGCAGTAGAGCGGGCCGTCGTCGGGAATCTCCGGCGCCACCGCCTCGCAGGTGGTGGAAACCGCCGGCACGGTGCGCAACCTTGCCGCCACCCCGGCGCTTTCGACGCCGAGGGCGACGTGGCGGGCCATGGCGGCAACGCTGCCGTGGCGGCTGTAGTAAAGCACCAGCACATAGGGTTCATTCATTGCGCAGTCTACAGGATGTCGAGAACGGCTTCCGGCGGGCGGCCCAGGGCGGCCCGGGAACCGTTGACCACGATGGGGCGCTCGATCAGTTTGGGAAAGCGGACCATGGCGTCGATCAACTGTTGCTCACTGAGCCCGGGGTCTGCAAGGTTGTTGGCTTTGTATTCGTCCTCGCCCTTGCGCAGCAGGTCGCGGGCACTGATGCCGAGTTTTGCCAGCAGTGCCTGCAGGGTCGGGGCGTCCGGTGGGGTGTCGAGATAGAGCACGACCTGCGGCGCCAGCCCGCGCTCTTCCAGCAGCGCCAGTGTCTGACGGGATTTCGTGCAGCGCGGATTGTGATAAATGGTGGTCATGGGTTTGTGTACAATCTCTGGGTGACGTTCTATTGTAAGGGCAAGCCTGTCGCCAGGGCCAGCCGTCGCGCCAGTTGGAGAATGCCGTGCCGTTGCCATGGAAAACCTTCACCGGGGAGCAAGCCCGCAAAACACTGCTGATGTGGGGCGCGTTTCTCAAGTATGTGATGGTTCGCTACAACAGTGACGGTTGCCGGGAAAGCGCCGCGGCGCTGACGTACATGAGCCTGTTTGCCGTGGTCCCGCTGTTGACCGTGGTGTACTCGGTATTCTCCATGGTGCCCGCCTTCCAGGGGCTGGGCAGCCAGGTACAGGAACTGATTTTTCGCAATTTCCTGCCCGAGACCGGCGCCGAGATACAGGATTACCTGCTGGAGTTTTCCACCCAGGCGCGCAAGCTCAGCGTGGTCGGCGCATTGATTCTGATCGTCACCGCCTATCTGATGCTGGCCAATATCGAGAAAAACTTCAATCGCATCTGGGGAACCCTCGACAACCGCAAGGGCCTGTCGGGTTTTCTGCTGTACTGGGGAATTCTCAGTTTCGGCCCGCTGCTGGTGGGAATCGGACTGGTGATGCACACCTATCTGGTATCACTGCAGCTGATGATGAACGAGGTCGATGCCCTGGGGGTGACGACCCTGCTGTTCAGGTACCTGCCCTGGCTGCTGACCTGGATGGCGTTCACTCTGCTGTTCGTGGCGGTGCCGAACTGCAAGGTGGTGTTTCGCTACGCGCTGGCGGGGGGGCTGGTCAGCACCGTCCTGTTCGAGGTGGCCAAGAGCCTGTTCGGCAGTTTCGTGGCCAATTCGAGCTACCATTCGATGTACGGCGCCTTTGCCATTCTGCCGGTGTTCCTGTTGTGGATCTACCTGTGCTGGATGATCACCCTGGCGGGGGCGGAGCTGGTGCGCTCCCTCGAAACCTTCGGCTCGGTGTTCCGCGGGCGGCGCCTGCCCAACCTCGTCGCGGCGGTGCTGGTGTGCTGGGAGTGCTGGCGTCGCCAACAGATGGGGCGTTCTCTCTCCGATCGGGATATCATCCGCTCCTGGTTTGATCAGCAGCACTGGCTGGAACTGCGCAGACTGTTGTTGGAGCATCGGATACTGGAGGTCACGCGCAACAACCACTATGTGTTGGTGCGCGATATCGGCCAGCTCACCCTGTGGCAGCTGGCGGCCGTTTTTGGCGATAATTTCACCCGCGCGCCCGCCAGCCGCAGCGCCAGCCAACTGGGGGAGTACCCCTGGTTTGCCGGCCTCGACAGCCTGCTCCACACCAGCGCCGCACAGTCCGAGGCATTGCTTTCCATGCCCCTTGCCCATTTGTTTCAGGAGAATGAACAACGTGAAGCTCTTCCACAGAATCCGCAGCGCGATCCGCCCTAGTCCAGCCGCGCCCCCGTTGGCGGCAGGCCGGCGGGGGGCTGTGCTGGCGGCGGTGTTGGCCGCCGCGCTGTCCGCCTGCGACGGTTCCCCCGGCAGCGAACAGCGCGGCCCTCTCAGCCTCGACCAGTTGGCCGGCCATACCGTGTTCGTCAATTACTGGGCCGAGTGGTGCCAGCCGTGCCGGGATGAAATTCCCGAACTCAACGAATTCCAGCAGCGCCACAGCGACAGTGTGCGGGTGGTGGGGGTCAATTTCGACCAACTCGAGGGTGAGACCCTCGCCGGTCAGGTGCAGCGCCTCGGTATCGATTTCCCGACCCTCGACGTCGACCCGCGGGCGGCCCTCGGCGTGCCGGTCCCTGTGGGCCTGCCGGAAACCTTCGTCATCGACGGCGAGGGCAAGCTGGTATCGATCCTCAGGGGGCCGCAAACCCTGGAATCACTGGAGCAGGCGTTGGCGCTAGCCAGCGGCGAAGAGGGCTGATCGATGGTGCTTGCCGGGCGGGTCAGGGGGCGGGTGCAGGGTGTGTGGTTTCGCCGTCATGTCGCGGACGCGGCGATGCGCGAAGGGGTGACCGGCCACGCCCGTAATCTTGCCGATGGCTCGGTGGAAATATTGCTGGTCGGCGACCCGCTGGCGGTGGCGAAAGTGCGGCTGGCCGCCGAACAGGGGCCGGCCGGCGCACAGGTGGCGGCCGTGCACTGGGAGGAGGGCGGCGACGATTCGCCGCCGCCCTTGGCGTTCCGGGTGCTCTGAGCCGGCAGCTTCAGGGCAGTTGATCGAACAGCTTGCGGAGGCCGCCGCCCCAGGCCTTGGCCAGGCGGTTGAAGTAGCGGTCGTCTTCTTCGAGACGCTCGATCCTGGCCTCCAGGCTATCGGCCCGATAGATCACGATATCGATGGGCATGCCCACCGAGAGATTGGAGTGCATGGTGGAATCGAAGGAGATCAGCGCGCACTTCATCGCCTGGTTCAAGGGGGTCTCGGTGGTGATGATCCGGTCGAGGATGGGCTTGCCGTACTTGGATTCACCGATCTGGAAAAACGGCGTATCGGTGCAGGTGCGGATGAAATTGCCTTCCGGATAGATATGGTACATTTCTGGCGCTTGCCCCTTGATCTGGCCGCCGACCAGCAGATTGCTGCTGAAATCGACGGCGCGCATAGGGTTGGTCACCCGGTAGTGGCTTTCGCTGTTGCGCAGCGTTTCGCCGATCAGCTCCGCGACCTGGAACATGCTGTCGCAGGTGTACAGGCTCAGTGGTTCGGCGCGGGCGATCTGCTGCTTGAGCACGCTGATCACCCGCTGGGAGGTGGCGAGATTGCCGGAGCTGGAGATGAGGACCACTCGCTCGCCGATGTTCTCGAAGGTGAACAGTTTGGGAAAAGTGGCGATATGGTCGATGCCGGCGTTGGTGCGGGTGTCGGCAGCCATGATCATGCCTTCGTTGAGCACCATTCCTATACAATAGGTCATCGGTTTTATCCACAAGGTTGCGATAGTGTCGGAACACGGGAAAGTTACCCTGGCCTGCCCGGCGGACAGGCGACGGCCACCATGGCGGGCATTCTATTGTAGCTCGCCGTGGAATATCCATAAGCAATCTACATGCCTGCCTACATGCCTGCGACATCGATGGGGGAGGCCGCAAACTCTGTGAACGTGGATGCGCGGACGCCTGCCGACGACGAATACTGGATGGGCCGGGCGCTGGCGATGGCCCGCCGGGCCGGCGACCTGGGCGAGGTACCGGTGGGCGCGGTGCTGGTCAGAGGTGGCGAGCTGCTCGCCGGCGGCTGCAATCACCCGATCGCCGGGCGCGACCCGAGCGCCCACGCCGAGGTGGATGCCTTGCGTGCGGCGGCCCGCGCGGCGGACAACTACCGGCTGCCCGGCAGCACGCTGTATGTCACCATCGAACCGTGCACCATGTGCGTCGGCGCCATCATCCACGCCCGGGTGGCGCGACTGGTATTCGGCGCCAGGGAGCCCCGGGCAGGGGCGGTGGCGAGCCGCTTGCAGTTGCTCGACCTGGATCATTACAACCACCGGGTGCAGTGGCGGGAAGGCGTCCTGGCGGATGAGTGTTCCAGGCTGATCAGCGAGTTTTTCCGGACCCGCCGCAAGCACCTCGGTTGACTGCCGTCATGCGCGCCCGGCCGTGTTCCCGCTGTTTGCTGTCGCACCCCGCAACGAGCGCTTGTGGTGGCGGGTGTTTCGGGTTCCGCGACCCGACAAAGCCCGGAGAGCGCGATTGCCCAGGAGCTGCTGTTGAGGAACGGCTGTTGAAAGCCGTGGTCGAGAGGGCTAGGATGTCGGCATCCTGCCCGGGGCCGCCCTGATGCCGTTGAAAATGTGCGCTATCCTGCTCGCGCTGTTTGTGCTGGCCAATAACCTGGCCCTGGCGGGGGATAGTGTCGTTCACGGCCTCTATGATGATTCCCCTGGCGAGGCGCTGCACCACGGCGATCACCGCGCCGCTGCCGACCCGATGGACGCTCAGGACTGCAAGGACGACCACCACCGCTGTCACACCCATATGCCGGGTTTTCACCTGGGCGGCCAGCCCGGCTGGTCGATTCCCGGTTTCCGCCAGGCATGGCGGCCATCGCTGCCGAGCGTGACCCTGTCCCGCGACAACCGCCCTCCCGTACCGCCACCCGATTTCTCCGTGCTCTGACTCGTCGACAGGGGGCCGCGCCGCCCCCTTCCTGATCATTGGCGGAGATTGATCGATGAACAATACCCTGATGGGCCGCGCCCTGTTCGCGGTCCTGAGCGCGTGGGCGCTATCGGCCCTGGCCGCGCCGGCGGAGCCCATATCCCTGGCCGAGGCCGTCGGCCGCACCCTTGCCGCCAGCCCTGTGCTGGCGGTTTTTCCCCATCGCCTGCGGATCGCCGACGGCCAGTTGGTGCAGGCGGGCGTCGACCCCGGCATGGCACTGTCGGTGGAGGCGGAAAATCTCGGAACGTCCGGCGCTGCTGCCGGTCTGGGTGAGACCGAGCTGACGTTGTCCCTCAGCCGGCTGATCGAACTGGGAAGCAAGCGGGAACGGCGCTTGCGGGTCGCGGCACTGTCCCGCGACGACGCACAGCTCGATTACGAAATTGCCCGCCTCGATGTGCTGGGAGAGGCGGTGAGCCGCTATATCGACCTGGCGGAGGCGCAGGCGGCTGTCGACCTGGCCCGGCGCGGCCTGGAACTGACCGCGGCCGACCGGGCCGGCGCGGCGCTCCGGGTCGAGGCCGGCGCCGCGCCGCGCGCCGACCTGCTCCGGCTGGACATCGCCCGCCAGCAGGCGGACCTGGAACTGCGCCGCGCAGAAATGGCCAGGCGGAACGCCAGCCAGCGCCTCGCCAGCCTGTGGGGGGAGAACGGCGAGACCGGTCTCAGGGCGGCCGCGCCGCTGATGCCATTGCCGGCATTGCCCGCCCTTGGCGATATTCAGTCCCGCCTGGCGGGGGCGCCGCGGTTGCGCCAGTTCGCCAGCCGGGAACGCCTGGAGCAGGCGCAACTGAGGCTGGCGGAGGCCAATGGCCGACGGGATCTGACGCTGTCCCTCGGCGCCCGCCACGATGGTCTCGACCATGACAACTCGCTGCTGCTGGGCATCTCTGTACCCCTCCATCTCGCCGACCCCAACCGTGGGCACCAGGCCAGCGCCCGGGCGGCGCTGGCGGCCACCGCCGCCGAAGCGGAGCTGGCGCGGGTCGAATTGCTGGCGGTGCTGGACAGCGCATACCGCGCGCTGCAACTGGCCCGGGAAGCCTTCGCGGTGGTCAGCGGACAATCGCTGCCCCTGGCGAGCCAGCTCGGCGACGAAATTGGCGCCGGTTACCGCGCCGGGCGCTACAGCGTTCTCGATCTCGGCGATGCCCGCCGTGAGCAACTCACCCTGGAGCGCCAGGCGCTGGCCCTGGCGGCCGACTTCCATCGCCACTACAACGAGCTGGAACGCCTCACCGGCGAGCAACTGGTCGCCGCCGGGGAGCGCACGCCATGAGTATCCGATCGATACGGCTTTTTTGCCTCTTGCTGATCCCCGCGCTGTGCACGGCCGACGCCGATGATCACGGCGAGCGCGACCAGCACGCCGATCGCACCGTCATCGCGCCGGAAGTCGCCGCTGGCGCGGGTTTGGTCACTGCCCTTGCCGGTCCTGCGACATTGCGCCGGACCCTGCCCCTGTTCGGGCGGATCGCCCGCGACGAGGAACGGGTCCACGCCGTTGGCGCCCGCTACGCCGGGCTGGTGCAAAGCGTCCATGTCAGCGTCGGCGACCGGGTTGCCAGCGGCGACCTGGTGGCCCGGGTGGAGGCCAGGGACAGCCTGCAATCGCAGGCGGTATTGGCCCCGGCGGGAGGGGTCGTTACCGCCCGCCATGCCAATCCCGGCGGCGCCAGCGATGGCGGCGCGCTGATCGAGATCACCGATACCAGCTGGGTATGGCTGGATCTCGATGTTTTCCCCCGCGATCTGCCGTTGTTGTCCCCCGGCCAGCCGGTTTTGCTGGGCGGCGAAGCGGTGGGCGAGGTGAACTATATCGCCCCGATGGCCGATGCCCGCAGCCGCGCCACCCTGGCGCGGGCGGTGCTCGCCAACAACGATGGCCGCTTGCGGCCGGGCACCTTGGTCAGAGCCGAACTGCTGCTGGGCAGCGAAACGGTGCCGCTGGCGGTGCGCGCCGCGGCGATCCAGGAGCTGCGCGGCGAGCAGGTGGTGTTCGTCCGCGCCGGCGACAGCTACGAGGCGCGGCCGATCGTGGCGGGGCGCAGTGATGGCGAGTGGGTGGAGGTGCTGGGCGGTCTGGCGTCCGCCACGAGCTATGTCAGCGAGAACAGCTACCTGGTGAAGGCGGATATCCTCAAGGCCACCGCCGGCCACGATCACTGAAAGGGGGCGTCATGAGCGATCGATTCGTTGCCGCGGTGGTGAAACGCCGCTGGCTGGTGCTTGCCCTGACCCTGGTGATGGCCGGCATCGGGCTGTACAACACATTGCATCTGTCGATCGATGCGGTGCCGGATATCACCAACGTCCAGGTGCAGATCAATACCGCGGCCCCGGGCTATTCGCCGCTCGAAGTGGAGCAGCGCATCACCTTCGATATAGAAACCGCTCTGGCCGGGCTGCCCGGACTCGACCACACCCGCTCGCTGTCGCGCTACGGGCTGTCCCAGGTCACAGCGATATTCGAAGACACCACCGACATCCATTTTGCCCGGCAACTGGTCGGCGAGCGCCTCCAGGGCGTGCGCGGCCGCCTGCCGGCGGGCCTGGAACCCGAGCTCGGCCCGATCGCCACCGGCCTTGGCGAAATCTTCATGTACAGCCTGGCGGCGGAAAACGGTAGCCGCACAGCCGGTGGCGCCCCCTGGACTCTGGAGGAACTGCGCACTTTCCAGGAGTGGGTGATCCGACCGCAGTTGCTCCAGGTGAGGGGCGTCACCGAGGTCGACACCATCGGCGGCTTCGAACGGCAGTTCGAGATCGTGCCCGATGCCGCCAGACTGCTGGCCTGGAATATCGGCATCGGCGAACTGGTGGATGCCGTCGAACGCAACAATCGCGATGTCGGCGCCGGCTATATCGAGCACCGGGGCGAGCAGTGGCTGATACGGGTGCCAGGCCAGGTCGGTTCCCTGGCGGCGATCGGCGACATCGCCATCGCCGGTCGCGAAAACGCGGTCATCCGCGTCCGCGATGTCGCCGAGGTGCGCCTCGGCCGCGAGCTGCGCACCGGCGCCGCCACCCGCAACGGCGACGAGGTGGTGATCGGCACCGCGGTCATGCTGATCGGCGAGAACAGCCGCGAGGTGGCGCGGGCGGTGGCCGCGAGGCTCGCCGACATCGGTCGCTCGCTGCCGGAGGGGGTCCGGGTCGAGGCCGTCTATGATCGCACCACCCTGGTGGACAGAGCCATTGCCACGGTGACGACGAACCTGTTCGAGGGCGCATTGCTGGTGATCGCCGTACTGTTTGCGCTGTTGGGCAATCTGCGCGCGGCGCTGATCACGGCGCTGGTGATTCCATTGGCGATGCTGTTCGCGATCACCGGCATGGCCGCCAACCGGGTGAGCGGCAACCTGATGAGTCTGGGGGCGATCGACTTCGGGCTGATCGTCGACGGCGCGGTGATCGTGGTGGAAAACTGCCTCGCCCGGCTGGCCCTGGCGCAACGCCGCGAGGGCCGCCTGTTGGGTCTCGACGAGCGTTTGCTGGAGGTGACCCGGGCGACCCGCGAAGTGTTTCGCCCCGGCGCCTTTGGCGTGCTGATCATCATGGTGGTGTATTTGCCGGTTTTCGCCCTGAGCGGCGTCGAGGGCAAGTTGTTCCAGCCGATGGCCTTTACCGTGGTGATGGCCCTCGCCGGCGCCCTGGTGCTGTCGGTGACCTTCGTGCCGGCAGCGGTGGCGGTGCTGGTCCGCGGCAGGGTGTCGCACCGCGATAACCCGGTGATGGCGGCGGCCCGGCGCGGTTACGGAGTGGCCCTGAGCGCCGCCCTGGCGCATCCGCGCCCGGTGCTGGGCGGCGCTGCGCTGCTGGTGCTCGGAACGTTCGTCCTGGCGACGCGGCTGGGCTCCGAATTCGCACCCGACCTCGACGAGGGCGGTCTCGCCCTCCACGCCCTGCGCATTCCCGGCACCAGTCTCAGCCAGTCGGTGGCCATGCAGAAGACCCTCGAGGCGCGGCTGCTGGATTTTCCCCAGGTGGCCGAGGTCTTTTCCAAAATCGGCACCGCCGAGGCGGCCACCGATCCGATGCCGCCCAACGTCGCCGACACTTTCGTGATGCTCAAGCCGCGCAGCGACTGGCCTGACCCCGGGCTGCCTAAACACCGCCTGGTGGCGGAGATGGATGCCGCGGTAAGACAGCTGCCCGGCAGCAACTACGAATTCACCCAGCCCATCGAAATGCGCTTCAACGAACTTCTTTCCGGCGTGCGCGCCGACGTGGCGGTGCGTTTCCATGGCGACGACCTGGAGACCCTGGCGCTGCTGGGCAAGCAGGGGGAAGCCCTGGTCGACACCATCCCGGGTGCCGCCGATGCCCGCCTGGCGCAGGCGTCGGGCCTGCCGGTGCTGACCGTGGCGCCCGACCGCGAGATGCTGGGCCGGCTCGGTATCGATATCGCCACCGTGCAGCAGACGGTGCGCGCCGCGGTGAGCGGCGAGGAGGCCGGTGTGGTCTTCGACGGCGACCGGCGGTTTGCGCTGCGTGTCCGCATGCCCGCCGCAACGGTGCGGGATCTGGCAAGCCTGGAACGGCTGCCGATTCCCTTGCCCGGCAGCGGTGGCGCGGTGAACTATGTGCCACTCGGCGATGTGGCGACCCTGTCCCTGGCGCCCGGCCCGAGCCAGATCGACCGCCTGCAGGGCAAGCGCTATGCGGTGGTGACCGCCAATGTGCGCGGCCGCGATCTCGGCTCCTTCGTCGCCGAACTGCAGCGCCGGGTAGCGGATGAGATCGCCCTGCCGACTGGCTACTGGGTAGATTACGGGGGCGCCTTCGAGCAGTTGGAATCCGCCAGCCGACGCCTCGCCATTGTCGTGCCGCTGTCCCTGTGCCTGGTGCTGGCGCTGCTCTACGGTGCCTTCGGCAGTGCCCGCGACGCGCTGCTGATCTTCAGTGCCGTTCCGCTCTCGGTGACGGGCGGGGTGATGGCCTTGTGGTTGCGGGGCATGCCGTTGTCGCTGTCGGCCGGGGTCGGCTTCATCGCCCTGTCGGGCATCGCGGTACTCAACGGTGTGGTGATGGTGTCCCATATCCGGACGCTGCTGGCGGAGGGGCAGCCTCTGGCGCAAGCGGTCCGCGAGGGGGCGCTGCGGCGCCTGCGGCCGGTGCTGATGACGGCGCTGGTGGCGGGGCTCGGCTTCGTGCCGATGGCGTTCAACACCGGTATCGGCTCGGAGGTGCAGCGCCCGCTGGCGACGGTGGTGGTCGGCGGGATCCTGTCCGCCACGCTGCTGACGCTGGTGGTGCTGCCGGCGCTGTACCGGTGCCTCGGTGGGAGGTCCTGAGGGCTATTGGCAGTCGGGTCCGAGTTGCGCCGCGGCGCAACCCGCCGCCCGCTAGTACTGTTCCGCGGCGCTGGAGACCCGGGCGTAGACACGGCTCGAGCCATCCGCCATCAACAGCAGTACATCATAGGGATCGAAGCGCTCGCCCATTTCCATGCCGGGGCTGCCCACCGGCATGCCGGGTACAGCGAGACCGATCGCTCCTTCGGGCCGGTCTTCGAGGAAGCGGGTGATGAGACCGGCGGGGATGTGTCCTTCGAAGATGAAGCCGTCCCGGGATACGGCGGTATGGCAGGATTGGTGCCGGGGAGCCACGCCGAGCCGTGCTTTTTCGCCCCCGAGATCCTCGGGGTGCTCGACCTCGGTGATGAAACCCCTCTGGTGGACGTGGTCGAGCCAGTGCTCGCAGCAGCCGCAGGTGGGGCTTTTGTAGACGGTCAGCGGCTCCGCCGCGCCGGCCCTCGCGGCGGCGTGGAGTGACCAAGGGCCGGCCAGCAGGGTTGCCGCCAACAAAACCAGTGACAGCGGGCGAAGGTGGTGGAACAGGCGGGTCATAGGGTGGCTCCGGGTGCTGTTGTCTGGCTGCCGATGGTAAATGCTGGCGCCGGCTGTGACTAGACTGCGCATGTCTGCTCCTTCGGTATAGTCAAAGTCAATCGCTCCGCCAGGATAATTCAATTGTCTTTCTTAATTGATAATTGTTATTGTTTGCGCTGATCTATGACCCGGAGGGATGAGATGACCAAGACCCTGACATTTGCCATGATGCACTTCGCCGTGGCTTTCACCGTAGCCTACGTGATGACCGGCAGTGTGGTAGTGGGGGGCGCGGTCGCCCTGGTGGAACCGGCCATCAATACCGTGGTGTTTTTCTTCCACGAGAAAATCTGGGCGAGGGTGGAAGTGGCCAGGGCCGCGCGCGCCGAGCCATGGGGCCAATTGTCGCTGTAAGCGGCGCCGCTGTTGTTTTCCGCCGCGATCCTCCGCCGAGACGTCAGCTTTTCACCGGCCGCTTTTGCAGTTTGCGCTGCAGGGTTCGCCGGTGCATGCCCAGCGCCCTGGCGGTGGCGGAGATGTTGCCTTCGTATTCCGCCAGCACCCGCTGGATGTGCTCCCACTCGAGGCGATCCACGGAGTGCGGGGTCGCGGGCGGCAGAACGTCGCCGTCGCCGTGCTCGCGGTCGAAGGCGCTGAGGATGTCGTCGACCGATGCCGGCTTGCAGAGGTAGTCGATGGCCCCCAGCTTGATCGCCTTGACCGTGGTGGGAATGCTCGAGTAACCGGTCAGCATGACGATACGGCAGGCGGGCGCGAAGCCCAGTATCTTGTCGATCAGGTTGAGCCCCGATTCATCGTTGAGCTTGAGGTCCAGCACCACCCGGTCCGGCTGATGTTTGTGGCAGTAGAACAGGGCGCTGTCTTCGTTGATGACGATACCGGCGGTGGCCCCCCGCCGCTGCAGGCTGCGCGCCAGGGTTTCGGCGAAGGTGATGTCGTCGTCGACGATAAGGTAATGATGGTCGGTCATGATGGATCGCTCAGGTGGTCTCGGTATTGACCCGTGTCAGGGGCAGGTGGATGGTGGCCAGGGTGCCGCCTTCGGCTTGCGGCGTCAGGCTGATGGCGGCGCCGTGGCGGGCAAAAATCGAGCGCGACAGAAACAGCCCGAGGCCGAGGCCATCGCTCTTGTCGCTGCCCGCCAGGGCATTGACCGCCGACAGCCTCAGCGGGTCGATGCCCGGCCCGTGGTCGCGGATGGCAAGCGTGGCGCTCTCGGCGTTCCAGTGGATGTCGATCTCGACCTTGGCCGGGCTAGCGTCCCCGGCATTGTTGAGAATATTGTGGATCGACGCCGACAGGGACGGATGAAAATGTACGGCGATGGTATCGTCGCCGGTAATGCGGCAGCGGGCGCGGACGTCCGGGCGCATCAGCAACCAGCGGTCCACCAGGTCGGTGAAATACTGCCGGGCGGTGGTTTCAAAGGCTTCCTGGCGGGAAAAAACCCGCGCCGTGTCGCCGAGTTTCTTCAAACTGTGCTGGCAGCGCTCGACTTGGGCGGCGATGGTGTCAAGATCTGCGCGGTGATCGGCGGTGTCGGGCGGGCGGGTGTCCCGCCGCCAGTCATCGACGATCAGGCGCACGGTATTGAGAGGGGTGCCCAGGTCGTGGGCGGCGCTGGCGGCCAGGGTCGCCACTGCCAGTAGCTGCTCGTCTTCCAACTGCCGTTCCGTCGCCGCCGCCTGTTGCCGGAGCAGTGCCTGCTGGCCGATTCTGACCGTTTCGGCCATCCGCGTCACGAACCAGATGATCAGCAGAGCGCTGGCCGTAAAATTCACCCACATGCCGATGACATGGACGTTGAGGCTGGTGGCGACGTCGCCGCCATGGCCGTGGCCGGCGGGCGCCAGGTCCGGCACTGTCACATGCCAGAACATCAGCGCACTGTAGGCCAGCAGGCACGACAGGCTGATGAGTATGGTCAGCGGCCGGGGCAGGGTGATGGCGGCGATGGTGATGGGCACCAGGTAGTAGGACACGAAGGGGTTGGTGGCGCCGCCGGTGTGGTAGAGCAGCAGGCTGAGCAGGGTGACATCGACGACCAGTTGGGCAAAGAATTCCCTGTCGTGGATCGGCCGGGGATTCAGCGCCCGCCACCACGACAGCGCGATGACGGCGGCGAAGACGGCGAGCAGCAGGCTGAGGCGTCCCCAGGGCAAGACCATGGCGCCGGACAGGTAGAGATAGCCGATCGCCAGGGCCTGGCCGCTGAAGGGGATCAGCCGGATCAGGCACAGGGTACGCAGGTTCTGGTGGGCGGCGGTGCCGACAGGGGTTTGGGGCATGCTGGTGGTTGGCCGGTTGCGGAGGCACCATTCTAGCGTCATTGGCTGTCGAGATCAGCCGCCAGTGAGGCGCGCTTTTGGGGCGCTCGACCGGCGGTCCGCCCAACATTGATGCGGCGAGCCGCGCGGTGGGGTGGCGATCGCGGCAGGCCTTGTGAAACCGCGGCGCTGGATGGTTGGTACGAAACTTGAATGTTCCCCGATGACAGAGGCTGTCCCGCGGTGAGAGACGCTCTTCGCGGTGATGCCGATGGGACTATCCGGATGGCCCGCGGGCTGACTGCGGAGCGACCTTCGGCCCGTTCCCTCGAATGATCACAGGAGAACTTTTCACAGGATGAGTAGTAAGAGATTGGCCGACAGTGATCGCCGCTCCCGGGAAATGCCGCCGGTGGGCGCCGGCCTGGCAGCCGAAGCCGGCACGGCGTTGCGGGTGATGCTGGTGGATGACAGCCCGGAGCGGGCGGTGATGGTCGAGGAGTGTCTCTGGGCGGCGGGTTTCGAAGTGGTGCTGGTCATTCCCTCCGCCGCCGGGCTGCTGTTCCAGATCGAAAAGAGCCGCCCCGATGTGGTGCTGATGGAACTGGAGTCGCCCGATCGGGATGTGCTCGAGAGCCTGGCCATCGTCAATCACCACAACCCTACGCCAGTATTGATGTTCACCCAGGAGGGCGACCCCGACTATATCCGCCAGGCGGTGAGCGCCGGCATCAGCACATACCTGATGGGCGGTATCAACCCGGCGCAGGTCAGGCCGGTCATCGACGTCGCCATTGCCCAGTTCCGCGTTTTCCAGGCGCTGCGCGACGAGTTGCACAGTACCCGCGTCCAGTTGGAGGAGCGCAAGCTGATCGAGCAGGCCAAGGGGTTGCTGATGGCTCACAAGAACATCGGTGAAGACGAGGCGCACCGGCTGCTCACCAAGTTGGCCATGGATGCCAACCAGCGCTTGCCGGTGGTGGCCAAAACCGTGCTCGCGACCCTCTCCCACCAGGGCAAAAGGAAAGACTGATGATCGCCAACAAGCGACTGCCTCCGCCCGAGAAAGCGGCGATCACCCTGGGTTTCATGCGGCTGACGGACAGCGCGCCCCTGATCATCGCCAAGGAGCATGGCCATTTCGCCCGCTATGGACTCGATGTCACGCTGGTCCGCGAGGTGTCCTGGGCCAATCTCCGCGACAAGCTGGTGGTGGGGGATCTGGATGCCGCCCACCTGCTGTCGCCATTACCGATGATGGCGAGCCTGGGCGCTGGCGGGGTTCGCGCCAGCCTGCTCACCGGGCTGTCGTTGAGCCTCAACGGCAATGCCCTGGCCCTGGCCGGCACGCTGTGGCGGCAATTGGGGCTGGCCGATGGCGGCTACCCCGATGCCCTGGCCGCGGCGCGGGCGCTCAAGCGGTATCTGGGGCGTGAGCCCGGGCGGCTGGTCACCCTGGCCACGGTCCACGCGTTTTCGACCCACAGTGTCCAGCTGCGCATGTGGCTCAGGGCCGCGGGTATCGATCCGGACCGGGACGTGCGCATCATCGTGCTGCCGCCGGAGCAGATGTGCGACAGCCTGGCGCAGGGCATCATCGATGGCTTTTGCGTGGGTGAGCCGTGGAGCAGCCTGGCGGTGCGGCAGGGCATCGGCGTGGTGGTGGCCAGCGGCTACGATATCTGGAACAACGCGCCGGAAAAGGTGCTCGGCGTCACCGAGGCCTGGCACCACCGCCACCCCGCCACTCATCTGCGCTTGCGGCTGGCACTGATGGCCGCGTGCCGTGAATTGGCGGACCCGGGCCTGGAAGCGGCGCGAATACTGAGCGCGCCCGCTTATCTCGACCTGCCGGTCAAGGTGCTGCTGCCATCCCTTACCGGTGAATTCACCTGTGCCAGTGGGCAGCCGCCGGTAGCGCTGGCGGATTTCCAGGTGTTCCACCGTTACCAGGCGGGCTTTCCCTGGCGCTCCCACGCCCGGCGGCTGCTGGCGGAGGGCTGTGCGATGCTCGGCAAGGTCTTGCCCGAAGATCTCGCCGCGGCGCTGGTGCAGCGCTGTTATCGTCCGGAGCTGTACCGGGAGGCGGCCGGCCACCTGGGCATCCCCTGTCCCGGCTGCGACGTCAAGGAGGACAACCGCCACGACCGGCCCTGGCTGTTGGAGCCGGGGATCGAGCTGGGTGCGGACAGGATACTGGGAGAGCGCGCCGACTGAGGAGACCAGGCCCGAGCCATTCACCGTGCGCGCAACGTGGGACCCGTCCAGGACGGTCCAACCGCTTGACGGGATTTACAGCCGGTTGACCGGGATCTTGAGATAAACCACACCATTACCCTCCGCCGGTGGCATGGCGCCGGCGCGGATGTTGACCTGGATCGACGGCAGGATCAGCCGCGGCATGTCGAGGCCGGCATCCCGGGCTTCGCGCATGGCGACGAACTTGGCCTCGCTGATGCCATCGCGAACATGGATATTGTTCTGCTTCTGCGCCGCCACTGTGGTCAGGCATTGATGGCTCCTGCCTTCCGGGGGGTAGTCGTGACAGATGTAGATGGGTGTCTGCGGGGGAAAGGCCAACAGTGTCTGAATCGACCGATACAAAATTCTGGCGCTGCCGCCGGGGAAGTCGCAGCGCGCAGTGCCGGCATCAGGCATAAACAGGGTGTCGCCGACGAACAGCGCGCCGCCGATCAGCCAACTCATATCAGCTGGCGTATGGCCGGGAGTATGGATCACTTTGCCGTCCAGCTTACCGATGCGGAACGTCTCTCCGTCGCTAAACAAGTGATCGAACTGCGAGCCGTCACAGATAAACTTGGGCCCGAGATTGAACACTTTGTGGAATATCTGCTGGACCTCGCGGATTTTTTCGCCGATGCCGACCTTGCCGCCGAGCCGCTCGCGGACAAACGGGGCTGCGGACAGATGATCGGCATGGGCGTGAGTTTCAAGTATCCAGGTGACGGTCAGGTTGTGCTGGGCTACAAAACTCAAGATCCGCTCGACGCCGGCGGTTGATGTGCGGCCCGAGGCCGGATCGAAATTCAGTACCGGATCGATCACCGCGGCCTGGCCACCGGGAGCGTCGTACACTACGTAACTGAAGGTTTCGGTAGCGACGTCGAGAAAGGGTTCCACCAGAGCGCTGGCTGGGGCGAGTGGCGAGTTTTTCATGGCTCCTCCTGCGGGTAATTGCCATCACACTATATACTGACCAATAATATACTTGTAAATAATATGTTTTCCAATATAATGATTGCCTATGGCCAACTCCGGAGTTCTCGATATCGACGAGATGCGCGCTGCCGCCGACCGGGCAGGCGCCTTGTTGCGCGGTCTCGCTCATGGTGATCGCCTGCTGTTACTGTGCCAGCTCAGTCAGGAAGAACTTCATGTCGCTGAAATCGAGGAGCGTCTAGGGATTCGCCAGCCTACACTCTCCCAGCAATTGGGTGTGTTGCGCCGCGAGGGGCTGGTGGTCACGCGGCGAGAAGGGCGCCGAATCTACTACCGCGTCGACGAGCCGCGGGCACTGGCGGTGCTGCAGCTGCTGTATCAACTGTATTGCGGTGAGGGTCAACCCGACTTGCCGGCGGTCGAGGCTCACCCACAACGAGGATATCCTGATGATTGACTGGTCGGCCTTTACCCCCTGGTCCTCTTTGGCCGGCGGCTTACTCATTGGCCTAGCGGCAGCTCTGCTGATGCTGCTCAACGGGCGTATCGCCGGTATCTCCGGAATTGTGGGGGGAATCATCGCCGAGCTAAGGAACGGCCTGCGCTCACCGGGCGAGCTCGCCTGGCGGCTGGCTTTTGTTGCCGGCCTGCTGGCGGCCCCCGTTGGCTGGCGGCTATTTCAGCCGTTGCCGGCGATTCATATCGACACTGACTACCCGTTGTTGGTCACCGCGGGTCTGCTGGTGGGCGTGGGCACCCGCTACGCTGGGGGCTGCACCAGTGGTCACGGTGTATGCGGCATCTCGCGGCGGTCGCCGCGTTCCCTTGTCGCCACCGCTGTATTTATGATCAGCGGTTTTGCCACGGTCTATGTGGTGAGCCATCTGCTTGGAGGTTGAAATGAACAGACAGATTCTGGTGGCGTTCCTGGTGGGACTATTGTTCGGCGGAGGATTGCTGCTGTCGGGCATGGCCAACCCCGCTAAAGTGCTGGCGTTTCTTGATCTGGCCGGCGCCTGGGATCCGTCTTTGGCTCTAGTGATGGGAGGGGCGGTGGCGGTGGGCCTGGTTGCTTTTGGTTTTTTTGGCAGGCGCGAGCGGTCGCTGTTGGGCGCCGAGATGCGACTGCCCACCAGGACGGCGATCGATAAACCGCTGGTGTTCGGCAGCCTTGGGTTCGGCGTCGGTTGGGGGCTTGCAGGTTTCTGTCCTGGCCCAGCGCTGGTGGCCCTCGGTGCGGGCGAATTCAAGGCGGTTGTCTTTACACTGGCGATGCTGGTGGGCATGGGGCTAACTATCAGGCCGCAAAGCGGCCTGAAGCAATGATAAGAGTGACGCCATGGGAGTGTGCGAAGGCTGATGCCTGGGCCACATTGGCTTAAAGGCTACCAGGCGCGCTGGCTCGGCCCCGATCTGATGGCCGCTGCTTTGGTTGCCTTGCTGTTGGTGCCTCAAGGACTCGCTTATGCGGCCCTGGCGGGCCTCCCGCCACAGCTCGGGCTGTATGCCAGTGTCCTGCCGCTGGTGATGTATGCACTGCTGGGATCGTCGCGCACCTTGTCGGTGGGGCCGGTGGCGGTGCTGTCACTGATGACTGCGGCAGCATTGGCGCAGGTGGCCGAGCCGGGCAGTGCGCGCTACATCGCCGGTGCGGTGTTGTTGGCGCTGTTTTCCGGCACCATTCTATTGGTTGCCGGGCTGCTGCGTCTCGGGGCCCTGGCCCACTTTATCAGTCACCCGGTGATCAGTGGTTTTATCAGCGGCGCCGCGCTACTGATCATTATCGGACAATTGCGACCGCTGCTGGGGGTTGCCAGCGATGGTCATACAGCGGTCCAGCTGGTGGTCGGTTTGCTGTCGCAGGTCGCCGAGATTCAACCACTGACTGCCGCGTTGGGCATCGGCACTCTCGCCGTGCTGTGGCTGGCCCGTGCAGCTCTGGCACCGCTGTTGGAAGTCTTGGGGTTGGCGAACAGATGGGCGACGCTGGTGGCGAGATTGATGCCCACTGCCGCTGTGCTGGGTAGCGTCGGACTGGTGGCGACACTGGGCTGGCAGGAGCGGCTGGATGTGGTCGGCGAGATCCCGCCGGGGTTGCCCGGTATGGTTGTTCCGGCTGTGGACACCGCGCTGCTGCATGCGCTGTGGCTGCCGGCACTCGCCATCGCTCTGGTCAATTTTGTCGAAAGTGTGTCCATCGCCCAGCTATTTGCCAGCCGCAACCGCCAGCGCCTCGATGCCAATAGCGAGCTGCTGGGCCTCGGCGCCGCTAATCTCGCCAGCGGCTTGTCGGGTGCCCTGCCGGTAACGGGGAGTTTTGTTCGCACTGCGGTCAATGCCGAGGCGGGCGCCCAGACGCCGCTGGCCGGTATTCTCGCGGCCCTGTTGGTCGCCCTGATCCTGCTGTTTGCCAGTGGCGTATTCAGTGCTCTGCCGATGGCGGTGCTCGCCGCCACGATCATCGTCGCCGCCATCGGACTGGTCGATCTGGACTCATTACGTCACAACTGGCACTACGACCGGGCCGAGGGCTGCGCCCAGCTGGGTACGGCTCTGGGGGTGCTGCTCGCCGGCGTCGAGGTTGGGATCGGTCTGGGTATTGCCTTGTCGCTCGCTACACTGGTGTGGCGAGCCAGTCGGCCACATATTGTCATCCTGGGCCGGGTGCCTGACACCGAGCATTTCCGCAACGTCCAGCGCTATGCGGTGGAGACCCATCATGGGCTGCTGATCATCCGCATCGATGAAAATCTATTCTTCGGCAATGCCGAAGCGGTGGATAGGTTCGTCGCCAAGGCGCTCCGAGAACAGCCGGAAACTCGCCACTTGGTGTTGGTGATGTCATCGGTGAGCAGCATCGATGCCACGGCACTGGAAATGCTCGATATGCTAAATGAGCAACTAATGGCCCAAGGCCTCAATCTGCACCTGGCGGAGGTCAAGGGTCCGGTGCTGGCCCAGCTTGAAAACGACGGGTTTCCACAGCGCCTGGCCGGCGAGATATTCCTCTCCGCCTTCGTCGCCTTCGAGACTCTGCGGCAGCGGCTTGGTGCGGACGATCAAGGCGTTGCCGGGGATGGCTGAGCGCGCCGAGTTTGCTACCATGGCCGATTCTGTGTTCGCGCCGTGGCGGATGCTCCGATAACGATTGGGAATAGGTTGGCTTATGCAATACAAGCAATTGGGTAAAACCGAGTTGATGGTCAGTGATATCTGTCTCGGCACCATGACCTGGGGGCAGCAGAACACGGTCGACGATGCCGCCGCACAACTTGACTACGCCCTGTCCAGGGGGATCAATTTTATCGATACGGCGGAACTTTATCCGGTGCCGCCGATGGCCGAAACCCAGGGGCGCACCGAATCCTATATCGGTGAATGGCTGCGGGTCCGGGGTCGCCGCGACGATATCGTTCTCGCCAGCAAGGTGGCGGGACGGGTGCGCGGGGGGGATCGCGGCACCATGCGCGGCGGGCCGCGCCTGTCGCGGGATCATATCCGCGAGGCGGTCGAGGGGTCGCTGCGGCGCCTCGGCACCGATTACCTCGATCTTTACCAGGTCCACTGGCCGGAGCGCAACACCAACTATTTCGGCGCGTTGGGCTATCAACCCCAGGCCGACGACGGCTCGATACCCATCGACGACACCCTGGCAGCGCTGGCCGAACTGGTGGATGAAGGGCTGGTGCGCCATCTCGGTGTTTCCAATGAAACCCCCTGGGGGCTGATGCGCTACCTGACTCTGGCCAGGGAGCGGGGCCTGCCGGTGATCGCCAGTATCCAGAACCCCTACAACCTGCTCAACCGGGTATTTGAAATCGGCCTGGCGGAAATGGCGATGGAGGAATCCGTGTCGATGCTGGCCTATTCGCCCCTCGCGTTCGGGATGCTCAGCGGCAAGTACCGCGGCGGCGGCAAGCCGGAGGGCGCGCGGCTGACCCTGTGGTCGAGGTTTGGTCGCTACACCGGCGAGGCGGCGCTGCGCGCCACCAACGCCTATGTGGCCCTGGCCGAGGAGCACGGCCTTGATCCGGCGCAGATGGCCATCGCCTATGTGCGCAGCCGCACTTTTGTCACCAGCACCATTATCGGTGCCACCACCATGGCACAACTGGCGGCGGACATCGATGCCGCCCAGGTGGTGCTGGGCCCCGAGGTGCTCTCAGCTATCGACGCCATCCACGCCGGGCATCCCAACCCCGCGCCTTGACGGCGCCGGTGGCCCCGCCTCGCAACACCGGGTCCGGGATTCAGGCAAAGGGCAGCGGCGAGCGGTAGAAGGCCACCGCGATCATGTAGCCAAACACAGCGATTGCCAGCAGGGCGAACAGGCCGCGAATCAGCGGTGTACTGCCGCGCTTGATCGCCATGGTGCCGAGCAGGATATAGGCGGCCAATGCCACCAGCTTGGCGGTCAGCCAGGGTTGCTGGAATGGATACTGGCCGCTTGCCAGCACCAGGTACAGGGCGCAAGCCAGCAGCAGGGTATCGTTGACGTGGGGCAGCACCCTGACCCAGGTCTGCCGCAGTAGCGGCGAACCAAAGATCGACCACAGCGCCCGCACGGCGAAAAAGCCGATGCTGAGCAGGGCAAAGGTGATGTGGGCGAGCTTGATGGCGAGGTAGGTTTCCATCGCGGGAGGGCTCCTTGTCGTCAGGCCGTTTGTCAATCAAGCGACGGACCTGGGGTTTGTTGGTTTTTCGATATGCCTATTGATGAACAACCTCCGCATGGCAGCGATCGCGCGGTGCGCTTCATTCCTCAGCGCACCCTCTGCCTGTTCATCGAAGCTCTTTCGCAGGGTGTGCCGATGCGAGGAGGCGCACCAGCGATGCGACGCATGCCCGGTGAAACATCGACAGGCCCCTAATTGATCACTCCGGTGGTGCGCACCCGTCGCGAGGCTTTTTCCTGCGGTTCGGGGTCTGGCGCCCGACGGCGGGCGGCGGCATCGTCGATGATGTTCTTCAGAGCGATAAGAAAGCCCATGAGGATAAAGGCCCCGGGCGGCAGGATTGCCAGCAGCAGTCCCGGGCCATTGAACAGTTCCAGCTTCCAGCCTGCGGCAGCGGGGCCGAAGAGCAGTTGCATGTTGGCGAACAGGGTGCCGCTGCCGAGCAGTTCGCGGATGGCGCCGAGCGTCACCAGCACCAGGCAGAAGCCGGTGCCCATCATCAACCCGTCGAGCGCGGCTACGCCCACCGGCTGTTTGCTGGCGAACGCTTCGGCACGGCCGAGGATCACACAGTTGGTGACGATCAGCGGAATAAAAATACCGAGGATCTGGTACAGCTCGTAGGTATAGGCCTTCATCAACAGTTCGGTGCAGGTGGTGAAGGTGGCGATGATCATCACGAAGACGGGAATGCGCACCGCTTCGCTGGCCTGCCGGCGAATCAGCGACACCGCGATATTGGAGCCGGCCAGTACCAGCATGGTGGCCAGGCCGAGGCCGAGGGCATTGACCACCGACCCCGACACGGCCAGCAGCGGGCACAGGCCGAGAATTTGCACCAGCGCCGGGTTGTTGGACCAGAGCCCGTTGCGGGTGATGTCGCGGTAGCTGGTTTCGCTCATGGGATGATGCCCTGGTGTCCGGTTGAGAACATGCTGTTCAAGGTTGCTGCGCGCCGTCGCCCGCGGCCTCGATCAGTTCGTTGCGGTGCTCGCGGAAAAACTCCAGGACATCGCGCACCTTGCGCACCACCCCCCTGGGGGTAATGGTCGCGCCGGTGAACTGGTCGAACATGCCCTGGTCTTTCTTCACCCCCCAGCGTTCCCGCGGCGGATTGCCCAGAGACAGGCCGTTGAAGGACAGTATCCAGGGATCTATGCGCAGCTCGATCTTATCACCGAGACCGGGGGTTTCGGCATGTCCGGTGACCCGCACGCCGACAATGGCGCCGCCGGCATCGATGCCGACGATCATATGGATGTTGCCACTGTAACCGTCGGGCGCGGTGGCCGGGATGACGAAGCCGCTGATTTCGCCGCCCTTGCGCACCACATGGATAACGGCGGGCCGGCCGAGGCCCAGTGTCTTCAGGTAGGCCGGGGGTACCGGCAGGGTATCGTCCAGCAGGTCGTTGTCGTGCTGCTCCGCGGGGAAAAGCTCGAGCAGGGTTTTCTGTGCCGCGGCGCGCTCCGCCGCGGCGATGGTGTCGCGGGTGCCGAGGTGGGTCGAGGCCAGCAGCAGGGCGGTGACCAGGGCGAAGAGGCTGAGTACCAGACTGTTGAAGCGGATCGATCGGGTCACCATGGGCGCCGCTCCGCGCCCTGTGCGGCGGTGGTGGAGGGAGTGTGCCGGCTCACTGTTTTTTCTCCGTCGCCTTGCGCGGCCTGTCGTGGCCGTAGGTGCGCGGCAGGGTGTAATTGTCGATCAGGGGCGCGGCGAAGTTCATCAGCAGCACCGCGAACGCCACCGCGTCGGGGTAGCTGCCCCAGACCCTGATGATATAGACCAGGATGCCGACACCTGCGCCGTAGATCAGCCGCCCTCTCCGGCTGACGGCGGACGTCACCGGGTCGGTGACGATGAAGAACGCGCCGAGCATGGTGGCGCCGCTGAGCAGGTGCAGCAGCGGCGACCCACCGCTGGTGGAACTGCCGCCGTCATAGAACAGGGCGGCCATGATCGCCAGCGCGGCCAGCATCGCCAGCGGGGCGTGCCAGGTGAAAATTTTCCGGTACACCAGCCAGGCGCCGCCGGCGAGAAAGCCGAGATTGACCCACTCCCAGCCATAGCTGGTGATTTCGGCGCGGTTGAACAACGGCTCCTGCTGGTAGATCTGCGCCACCAGCAGGCCGCTCTGCTGTTTGAAGACATCGAGGGGGGTGGCCCCGGTAAAGCCGTCGCTGAGCTCCGGCGTGCCCAGCAGTGGGAAGACGATCTGCAGGGACTGCCACAGCCCGGGCAGGTCGACGCCTTCCGGCAGCAGGTCGCGGGGGGTGATCCATGCGGTCATCTGCACCGGGAACGAAATCAGCAGCACCACATAGCCGACCATCGCCGGGTTGAACGGGTTGAAGCCGAGGCCGCCGTACAGGTGTTTGGCAATGGCAATGGCAAACACCGTGCCGATCGCCACCAGCCACCAGGGGGCGAGCGGCGGCAGGGCGAGGCCCAGCAGGCAGGCGGTGACCAGGGCGCTGTTGTCGCGCAGATAGAAAATGATCGGGCGTTTGCGCGCGGCGATGATCGCCGCTTCGATAGCCACGGCGAGAGCGCTGGCGAGGAGCACGTTGATCAGGCTTCCCCAGCCAAAATTCCAGGTGAGGGCGACCAGTCCGGGAATGGTCGCCAGCAGCACGCAGCGCATTATCGCGCTGGTATCGAGGGGCGCGTGGCCATGGGGCGAGGACGGGCGGGTCGAGGTCATGTCAGGGGCTCTCCGCGGCGTCGGCCGGCGGCTGCGGCGGGTGGGCGAACGCCTGCAGCTTGTGCTCGGCGTCCTGCTGCTTCAGGCGCGCTTCTTCGGCCCGCGCCCGCAGTTTGTCGAGCTGTTCGCCGTCGGCGCCTTCGGCTTCTGCCGCGGCGAGCCTGGCCTGTGCCGACCGGGCGCGGTCACTGGCTGCCTCAAGGGCTCGCTCCAGCTTGGCGCGCTGCTGCTCGGGGGAGGCCTGGCGCGCGGCAGTGCGCGCCATGGCGGCCTTGAGCAGGTCGCCGGCGGCGCCAGTGGCGAGGCCGGGGCCCGCCGCCTGGCTGTCACCCGCGGTCGCCACCCTGTGCTGGGCCGCTGCCGTGGCGAGGCGACGGGCTTCGCGCTTGGCCGTTCTCTCCGCTTCGGCCCGGGCGAGGCGCGCCTGGTGGAATTCAAAGCGTTGCCTGGCGTGGTCGGCCTTGGCTTTTTCCCCCACCTGCTGGCGGATTTCACCCTTGGCGGCGCGGTAGTACTGAACCAGGGGGATATGGCTCGGGCAGACGTAGGCGCAGGCGCCGCATTCGATGCAATCGAACAGGTCGTGGGCTTCGAGGCGCTCCAGGTTGCCGGCCTGGGCGTACCAGAACAGCTGCTGGGGCAGCAGCGACGCCGGGCAGGCTTCGGCGCACAGGCCGCAGCGGATGCAGGCCTGGGCCGGTGGCGCGGGGGGGAACTCGTCGCGGCCGCCGGCGAGGATGCAGTTGGTGGCCTTGGTGACCGGCGCGTCGCTGTCCAGCAGGGCAAAGCCCATCATCGGCCCACCCATGACGAGACGTCCGCAGGAGTCCCGGTCGAAACCGCTGTGTGCCAGCAGGTGGCGGATCGGAGTGCCGAGCAGCACCTCGTAGTTGCCGTTGTGGGCGCAGGCCTTGCCGGTGACGGTGGTGATGCGGCTGATCAGCGGTTCACCATGGCGGATGGCGCGGTAGACGGCATAGGCGGTGCCCACGTTCTGGCAGACGATGCCGAGGTCGGCGGGCAGCCGGCCACTCGCCACTTCGTTGCCGGTGAGGATCTGGATGAGCTGCTTCTCGCCGCCGGATGGATACTTGGCGGGGAATTCCACCACCTCGATGATGCCTTGCGCGGTCGGGGACTGCGCGACAGCGTCGCGCAGCGCCTCGAATGCCCGCGGCTTGTTGTCTTCGATGCCGATCAGCACGGTGCCTGGGTTGTCGAGGATATGGGCGAGGATCATCGTGCCCTCGATGATTTCCGCCGCTCTTTCCTGCATCAGGCTGTCGTCGGCGGTGATGTAGGGCTCACATTCGGCGCCGTTGATGATCAGGGTGTCTATGGGCTGCGGGGGGCCGAGCTTGACGGCGCTCGGAAAGCCGGCGCCGCCGAGTCCGGCGATACCGGCGTCGCGGATGCGGTCGAGCAGGGCCGTGGGGCTTGCGCCGCGATAGTCGTCGAGGCCTCGACGGGCGCACCACTGGTCGCGGCCGTCGGGGATGAGAATGATGCAGCGTGCGCTCATCCCCGAGGGATGGGGAACGGGGCGATCCTCGATGGCGCTGATCAGCCCCGAAGTGGGGGCGTGGATGGCGGCGCTGACGGCGCCTCCGGGCTCGGCCAGCAATTGGCCCTTGAGCACCTGGTCGCCGGCATCGACCACCGGCCTGGCGGCTGTGCCGGCGTGCTGGATGAGGGGCAGGACCAGCTGCTCCGGCATGGGCGGGACGGCGACGGCCGTCTGCAGGGATTGTGTCTTGTTCTCGGGCGGGTGGATGCCGCCCGGGATATCCCAGATCTTTCTCATGCGACGCGGTTTGCCCTGCTGCTGGAGCGGTCGGAGGCGAGGATATCGCGGGATCTCAGGCCGCGCAGGCTCTCGCCCGGGGAATGGGGCGCGTCCCAGCGCCAGTCCGCCAGGGTTTGGGCCAGCGGACGCATTTCGATGCAGTCCACCGGGCAGGGTTCGACACAGAGGTCGCAGCCGGTGCATTCAGCGACGATGACGGTGTGCATCAGCTTGGCGGCGCCGAGGATCGCGTCCACCGGGCAGGCCTGGATGCACTTGGTGCAGCCGATGCACTCGGCCTCGCGGATGAAAGCGACTTTTTTCACCTCGCTGGCTTCGCCATCGAGTTCCGGCTCGGGCACCGCCAGCAGGCCGGCCAGCGCCTTGATGGCGGCCTGCCCGCCGGGGGGGCACTTGTTGATGGCATCGCCGCCGGCGATGGCCTCGGCGTAGGGGCGGCAGCCAGGGTATCCGCATTGCCCGCACTGGGTCTGGGGCAGCAGGGCGTCGATCCGGTCGACCACGGGATCGCCCTCGACCTTGAATTTGACCGCGGCAAAACCAAGGATCGCGCCGAACACCGCGGCCAGGCCCACCAGGGCGGTGAGTGCGGCGAGCAGGGGATGCTGGGCGACGAGTTCGATCATCTTCAGACCAGCCCGCTGAAGCCCATGAATGCCAGGGACATCAGGCCCGCGGTAATCATCGCGATGGCCACGCCTCTGAAGGGCCGGGGCACATCGGCGACGGCCAGGCGTTCGCGCATCGCCGAAAAGAGCACCAGCACCAGAGAAAAGCCGAGGGCCGCGCCAAAGCCGTAGAGGGAGGACTCGAAAAAATTGTGCTTCCTGGCGGTATTTTGCAGGGCGACGCCGAGTACCGCGCAGTTGGTGGTGATCAGCGGCAAAAAGACACCCAGCACCCGGTAGAGCAGCGGGCTGGTTCTCTCGATGAACATTTTGGTGAACTGCACCACCACCGCGATCACCAGGATAAAGGTGATGGTCTTGAGGTATTCGAGCCCCAGGGGCACCAGCAGGAAGGTGTTGACGAGATAGCTGGACATCGCCGCGAGCGTCAGCACGAAGGTAGTGGCGCTGCCCATGCCGATGGCGGTTTCCAGCCTGTTCGACACGCCCATGAACGGGCACAGGCCGAGAAACTGCACCAGCACGAAATTGTTGACCAGCACGGCGCCGATGAGAATGATGGCGATCTCTTGCATGTCCGACCCCCGGTTCTTTGTGCTGACAGGTATCTGTGCTGATTGTAGAAGACGCGCAGGCGCTGCGTCAGGTGCCGAGGGGTTGGCGGGCGACGGGTGCCTCGCGCAGGGCGGAGCCCCGTCTGCGGATAACGCCTCGCTACACCACTCTCATTCCCGGCACCGCCCCGCTGTCCGGCGACAGCAGGTAGATGCCGTCGTTGTCGCCGGCCGCCAGCACCATGCCCTCGGACAGGCCGAAGCGCATCTTGCGGGGCGCGAGATTGGCGACCATGACCGTCAGCCGGCCTTCCAGCTCCTCGGGGTTGTAGGAGGATTTGATCCCGGAGAAGACATTGCGGGTCTCGCCACCGAGGTCCAGGGTCAACTGCAGCAGTGTGTCGGCCCCTTCCACCGCGGCGGCCCTGATGATCCGCGCAACCCGCAGGTCGACCTTGATAAAGTCGTCGAAACCGATCTCCGCCGCCAGGGGTTCATCGGCGAGGGGGCCGGTCGGTGGTTGTGCCGGCGCCGCCAGGGCT
>JBAZCN010000033.1:0-29344 GCA_041655035.1 Porticoccaceae bacterium
CCAAACATCGCCGGTGCGCCTCCTCCGTCGGCACACCCTATGGAGCGCGCCAATACTCGCCCGAGGTACACCCGCCGCTCGCTCGAGAGCCATAGGGTGTGCTGAAGAATGAAGCGCACCGCTCTCCCTGCATGCCGACAACTTCGCTCCCACACGGAGCGAGGGAACCAGTCTGTGGGATGCGGGCAGTCCTCGCGGGTGCGCGTCAACGGCGCCGGATCAGATCAGCTTGAACAGTGACAGGTCGCTGAGGCCGATGAAGGTTTTCTGGGCGGCCTGCAAACCCACCTGGCGCAGGCTGTACTCGGACAACGCCTCGACCAGGTCGAGGTCCACCAGATCGGAGAGCGTCTGCCGGTAGTTGAGGATGCGATTGCTGCCCACACCGTCGACGGCGTCGAGCTCGTTGAGCTTGGCTCCGACGGAGGCGCGCACGGTGAGCACGTTGTCGAGGCTGTTGTCGAGTTCGCGCATCGAGGTGTTCAGGGTGTTGCGCAGCCGCGCCTTGTCGCTAGCCGTCTGGGCCGGGGATTCGAGCACATCGATAATGTTCTGCAAGGTGGCGAACAGGTCGGGATCCATCTCGCCGGCCGGGCCGACGGCGATGCTGTCGCCATCCGCGGGCACGCCCTCCAGGCTCAGCGACAGGCCGCCAAAGGTGATCGGCTGGCCGGGCTGGTAAGTTGTGTCGGGACCACCGTCGATGCTGTAGCTGATATTACCTCCGCCATCGACGGCAAAGGTGATCTCGAAGTTATTGCCGTAGTCCGGATCACCGGCATCGATCACCGAGGGGCCGATGAAGGTGACGCTGCCGGCATTATCAGTATCAGCCCTGGCAACGTAGCCGGCACTGCTGTGGACGCTTTGGAAGATCTCCACGCCGTTATCGGCCACGCCCATCAGCCGCGAGCTGTCGATGCGCAGCTCGCGGTTATTGGTGTCGCCGTGATACACCGCGCCACTGGCGTTGCGCTCGAACGGCGGGCTCGAATCCTGGTAACCGCCGAACAGATAGCGGCCATTGCCATCGGTGGCATTGGCCTGGCCGAGAACGGTTTCGAGGATGCCGCGCAGCTCGGTGGCGACGGACGACCGGTCGGCGTCGCTCAGGGTACCGTTGGCGGCCTGCACCACCAGCGTCTTGGCGCTGGCGATGGCGCCACTGATGCTGTTGAGGATGCTTTCTTCCTGGGACAGCGAGTTGCGCGCGCTGACCCGGGCGTCCATGTACTGCTGGGTCATCGCCAGCGACTGGGAAACCCCGAGCGCGAGGGACGCCGCCTGGGGATCGTCGGAGGGATTCAGCACCCGCCGCCCGGAGGCGATCTGCTGGCCGACCTTGAGAAAGGCGCTCTGCTGGCGATGCAGCGACGAGACGCTCTGGTCGAACATGGTCAGCGTACTGATGCGCATGGTGGTGATCTCCTAAACGATGATGTCCTGAGCGATAGTCACTTAAACGATAGCCGCTTAAACGATTCAGGCGCGCAGGCCGAGAATGGTGTCGAGCAGGATCGACGCGACCTCGATGGTCTTGGCGTTGGCCTGGTAGTAGCGCTGGTAGCGGATCAGGTTGGCCGCCTCCTCGTCGAGGTTGACGCCCGACAGCGACTGCTGCGCGACCTGCAACTGGGCGGTGAAGCCGGCCTGGGCGGCGCGGTTGACGCCGACGATATTGGTGCGGATGCCGACATCGCCGACCAGCGAGGCATAGCTCTGGTTGAGGCTGGCGCGGCCGCCCACCAGCTTGGCATTCTGCAGGTCCTGCAACGCCAGGGCGTTGCGGTTGTCGCCACTGGCGCCGCCGGGCCCGGCGGCGGCGATCTTGCCGGTATCGTGGATCAGATTGTCCATCTCGGCAGCGGCCAGCCGGGTGGGCTGCAGCTGGAAGCTGTCACCATCTGCCAGCAGCGCCGGATCGTCGACGGTGAGCTCCACCCCGGCAAATGCCAGCTGTCCACTGCCATCGAGGGTGCCTGTAAAGGTTTCGCCGCTATCGCGCCGGGTAATCGCCAGTTCACCAGTTGCGGCATCGACAACACGGATATCGTAATCGGCGCCCGTAAGCCCGGCGATGTCGTCGTATGCGGCGCTGATCACCGCGGTGCCGGCATTCCCGGTAGCGCTGAAGACCTTGGGTGAGCCGATGGCGAAGAAAGGTTCGCCGAAATCGCCGTTGAGATCGATACCGAGTTGGTGCTGGTCATTGAAGCCCACAGCCAGGGATACCGCCATCAGGCCGATGCTGTTCTGGACCTTGTCGAGCGTTTCGCTGCGGAACTGCAGCAGACCACCGAGCCCACCACCCTTGATGACCTTGTCGTTCAGTTCGACGCGGTTGCCGGCGCCATCGTTGTAGCCCACCACCAGGCGCGAGGGATCGGCCGTCGACGCCATCGCCTCCAGGCTGAAGGCGCGCGTGCCGGTAACCAGGGGCTGGCCATTGTTGAGGGCGATGTTGTAGGTCAGGCCATCCTGGATACTGACCCGCACGTCGAGATGCTCGCTGAGTTCGGCGACGATCTGGTCGCGCATGTCGAGCAGGCTGTTGGGCGCTTCGCCCTGGCTGGCCGCGGCGACGACAATCTCGCGGTTGAGCTCGGCGAGCTGCTCCAGCCGGTTGTTGATCTGCGCGACCTCGGCGCCGATCTGGCCGTTGATGCCGTCCTGCATGTCGCGCAGGTAGCTGTCGAAGGAGCGGAACTGGGCGGTCAGGGTGTTGGCCGCGCCGATCACCCCCTGTCGCGCCGCGGGGTCGGACGGCGTGGCGGCGAGCGCCTGCAGGGAGGCGAAGAATTTCTGCATCAGCGGCGCCAGCCCGACCTCCTGGTCGGCGAGCAGGTTGTCGATCTGGCTGACCTGGGAATAGTAGCTGTCGAGGGCCGCCAGGGTGCTGGTCGAGCCGTTGAGCTGGGAGGCGATGAAGTAATCGAACTGGCGCTGGACGGCGATCACCCCCACGCCGCCATGATTCTTCTGCTCGACAATGGCCAGCTCGCGGTTGTACCCCGGCGTATAGACATTGCTGATGTTGTTGCTGGTGGTGTTGAGGGCGATCTGCGCGGTGTTGAGACCGCTGAGGCCAATCGAAAACATGCTCATCGAAGTGTTCCGTTGCTATCCATTTGCTGTCCACATTGTCTTTATCGGCTGCCGTCGGCGCTTCTTGATACCTGGCGGGCCTCTAAGAATCGGTTCAAAGTCTCTCAAGAAGCACCGCCTGAAGCCCCCATCGGGGGCATTGACGAAGGCAACGCACCCGAGGCTGACTCGATCCCGGTGCGCTTCGTGCCTCAGCACACCTTGATGCAATGGATACTGCCCGCCAGAAAAACCTCGAGCAGGCTTCCAAAGGCTTTCCTTACCCTCGGCTCCGCTGCATCACCGCAATGAGCTTGTCGGCATAGGCCGGATCGGTGGCGTAGCCCCCCGCCTGCAGCGCTCGCGCGGCCTGCTCGGGGCTCGCCGCGCCGAGCACCGCGGCATAACGGGGATTGCCGCGGATCAGCTGCGCGTAGTCGGTGAATGCCGCCTCCGCCGAGTCGTAGACCCGGAAGGTTTCGGTCACCCGGGTGCGCCGGCCACGGATATATTCATGGGTGGTGACGTCGGTGGTGTCACCCCGCCAGGCGGCGCCGGCCTTGATGCCAAACAGATTGTGGCTGTCGCCGCCGTCCGCGGCGGCGATACGGTAGCGGCCCCAGCCGGTCTCGAGCGCCGCCTGGGCCAGGATCAGTTCAGCGGGCACGCCGGTGGCGCGGCTGGCGGCCTCCGCCGGGGCCTGCAGGCGAGCCATAAAGCCCGACGCACCATCTCCGCCCTCGCCGCTCGCCAGCGCCGCCAGGGGGGCCACCGGAGCCGGACGCTCCGGGATCGGCACGGCAACGGCGATCGCGGCCTCGTCTGCCGCTGTCATCGGCGGGAGCGGCGGCAGGGGACGTTCACGGCCCCGCAGATCGACCGGCTCGCCGCGGGGGATGCCGGCGATGAGATCGTCCCCGGCGCCCGGCACGCCGGCGCCGATGGGCGGCGCCGCTGGCAGCTGCCCTTCGAGCTGGGCGATGAGCTGTTCGGCAAGGCCGATGCCACTGCCGCTGCCGGCCAGGTGCTGGGCCCACTGCTGGTCCATCAGGGATTGGTAGAAGCGGCTCTGCTGGCTGTCGAGCAGGCCGGCGCGGGGCGACGCCTCGCGCATGCTTTTCAGCATCATTTGCATGAACAGCGCCTCGAACTGGGTGGCCGCGGCGCGCAGCCCGGCCTCCGGGTCGCGGCTGACGCTGTGCTTGAGGCTCTGCACGCCCTGCACATCCAGGGCAAACTGGTTATCGAGGCCGCCGATCACAGGATATCCACCTCGGCGCGGAGGGAACCGGCCGCCTTCAGCGCTTCGAGGATCGACATCAGGTCATTGGGGGTCGCGCCGAGGGCATTGAGGGCATTGACCACATCGACCAGCTGCGCCCCTTCGACCAGTTGCAGGCTGCCCTGCTGGTGTTCGATGGAGATGTCGCTGTCGGGAATGACCACCGTCTGGCCCTCGCTGAACGGCGCGGGCTGGCTGACGCCGTAGGCGGTGTCGATGATGATCGACAGGTTGCCATGGGCCACCGCGGCGGGCAGCAGGGTGACCCGGCCGTTGAGCACCACGGAGCCGGTGCGCGAGTTGATCACCACCCGGGCCGCCGGCTCCTGGGCCCTGACCTCGACGTTTTCGACCCGTGCCATGAAGGGCACCAGGGCGCCCTGGTCGGTCGGACCGGACAAGCGGATCACCCGGCCATCGATGGCCTGGGCGACGGGATAGCCGAATTCGCCGTTGATGGCGGTCGCCGCCCGCTGGGCGGTGGTGAAATCCGCCTCGCGCAGTTGCAGGTCGAGGCTGCCGTCGGCGCTGCCGACGGTCAGCGGCACACCGCGTTCCACCAGGCCGCCGCCACTGATGCGGCCACCGGCCTGCTGGTTGATCTGGACACTGCTGCCGCCGGCCGAGGCTCCGGCGCCGCCCACCAGCAGGTTGCCCTGGGCGATGGCGTAGACCTCGCCGTCGGCGCCCTTGAGCGGCGCCATCAGCAGGGTGCCGCCGCGCAGGCTGCGGGCGTTGCCGATCGACGATACCACCACGTCGAGGCGCTGGCCCGGGCGGGAAAACGGCGGCAGGTTGGCGGTGACCATCACCGCCGCCACATTGCGCAGTTGCATATTGGTGCCGGGCGGCACGGTGATCCCCAACTGGGAAAGCATGTTGGTGAGCCCCTGGCCGGTGAAGGGCGCCTGCATGGTCTGGTCGCCGGTGCCGTCGAGGCCCACCACCAGGCCGTAACCGACCAGCTGGTTGTCGCGCACGCCGGCGAAGTCGGCCAGCTCGGCGAGCCGCTGGCTGTGGGCCGGCGGCACCGAGAACGCCAGCCAGGCCAGCAGGCCGATGGCCAGCACCCGGAACAGGCCGCCGTGAACCTTGGGATGTCGGCTGGAGCGCAGGATCGTCATCGCACTTCTCACTAGGGGACCGTCAGTAGGGTGAAACATTGAGGAAGAAGCGCTGCAGCCAGCCCATGCGCTGCGCCTCGCTGACATAGCCGTCGCCCACGTACTGGATGCGGGCATCGGCCACCTGGGAGGAGGGCACGGTATTCTGACCCATGATGGTGCGCGGGTTGACGACGCCGGAAAAGCGGATGTACTCGGTGCCGTGGTTGATGGCGATCTGCTTTTCGCCCGCCACCCGCAGGTTGCCATTGGCCATCACGTCCTGCACCGACACGGTGATGGTGCCGGTGAAGGTGTTGTTGGCCCGCGAGCCGCCACCGCCGCTGAACTGCTGGTCGCCGCTCAGATCGAAGCCGAGCTTGGCGAGATCGTCGAGCTTGTCGGGCAACTGGTCGAGGATCAGGCTGCCGCTGGCGGCACGATTGGCGCTGGACGATGAATTCTTGCTGGCGCTGACCTGCTCGTTGAGGACGATGGTGATGATATCTCCCACCCGGCGCGGCCGCAGGTCCTCGAACAGCGGCATATAGCCCCGGCGCTGCTGGTAGATCGAGCCGTTGGTCTCCACCTCCGGCAACTCGTGGACCACGGCGACCGTGGGCGACTCCGCCGGCGCCAGCAGGGGCTTGCCGGCACAGCCGGCGACCGCCAGCAACAGCGGGCCGATCAATAGCCGGGACAGGGTGCGGATCATCGCTGCCGCCCGCCGTCAGAGCTGGGTCAGCCGGGCCAGCATTTCATCGCTGGTCTGCACCGCCTTGCTGTTGATTTCATAGGCGCGCTGGGTCTGGATCATGCTCACCATCTCCTCCACCACGTTGACGTTGGAGATTTCGACATAGTGCTGGTACAGCCGTCCGGCGCCGTTCATGCCGGGGACGTTCTCGTTGCGGGGGCCCGACGCCGTGGTCTCGATATAGAGGTTCTGGCCCATGCTTTCGAGCCCGGTGGGATTGACGAAGGTCGACAGGGTGAGCTGGCCGACCTGCTCCGCCAGGTTGTTGCCCGGCTGGGTTATCGACACGATGCCATCCTGGCTGACAGTGATCGACAGGGCGTTGTCGGGAATGATGATGGCCGGCTCCAGCGGGTAGCCGCCGGCGGTGACCAGCTGGCCGTTCTGGTCGAGCTGGAAGCTGCCGTCGCGGGTGTAGGCAATGCTGCCGTCCGGCATCAGCACCTGGAAGAAGCCGCTGCCATCGATGGCCAGGTCGCGGGAATTGCCGGTTTGCTGCAGCCCGCCCTGGGTGTGCAGCCGCTCGGTGGCCACCGGGCGCACCCCGGTGCCGACCTGCAGCCCGGAGGGCAGGTTGGTCTGGTTGGTGGCCCAGGCGCCGGGCTGGCGGATGTTCTGGTACAACAGGTCTTCGAACACCGCGCGGGAGCACTTGAAGCCGTTGGTGCTGACGTTGGCCAGGTTGTTGGTGATGACATCCATCTGCACCTGTTGGGCTTCGAGGCCGGTTTTGGCGGTCCACAGGGATTTGATCATGGCTTGGATACCTCGCTCGGCCTTGGTTAGCCTTGCAGTGAAAGGAGTGTGTTGGCGCGCTGGGCGTTGTCGTCGGCGTATTCGATCACCTTGTTCGAGAGGTCGTACTGGCGGGCGTTGTCGATCATCGCCACCATGCCTTCGACGGCGCTGACGTTACTGCCTTCGAGGGTGCCGGACACCAGCCGCAGGGCTTCATCCCGGCCGAGCTGGCGCGCCTCGCCGTCGGCGTCCGGCGCCAGCCGGAACAGCCCGTCGTTGCCGCGCAGCAGGGCCTCGGCGCCGGGGTCGACCAGCTTGAGGCGGGCGATTTCGACCAGGGCGTCGGCGCTTTCACCATCGCCGATGGCGCTCAGCGTGCCGTCGTCGCCGATGAACACCTCGGCGCCGAGGGGCACCAGGATCGGGCCGCCGTCGCCGAGCACCGGGCGGCCGCCGCTGAGCAGCATCCCGGTGCTGTCGATCTGCAGGTCGCCGCGGCGGGTATAGGCTTCACCGCCGGCGAGATCCTGGACCGCCAGCCAGCCGTTGCCCTGGAGGGCGACATCCAGCTCGCGTCCGGTGGCGCTCATCGGCCCGGGGGTGAAATCCGCGCCCGGCGTGGTGGCGACCACCGAGGTGCGCGTGGCCAGCAGCCCGGCGCCGGCCACCGGCACCGAGCGCATCGCGCTCAGCTGGCCGCGAAAACCACTGGTGGCGACGTTGGCGAGGTTGTTGCTCACCACTGTCTGGCGGTCGAGGGTCTGCTTGGCGCCGCCCATGGCGGTGTAGATGATGCGGTCCATGGTTCAGCCGTCAGCGCATGTTGATGGTGGTTTGCATCACTTCGTCCTGGACCTTCACCGTCTGGGCGTTGGACTGGTAGAAGCGCTGGGCGATGATCAGGTTGACCAGTTCGCGGGTCAGGTCGACGTTGGAGCCTTCCAGCGCACCGCCTTCGATACTGCCCAGCTGGCCGGTGCCGGGCAGGCCGGTGAGCGGCTCGCCGGAATTGCCGGTCACCACCCAGGCGTTGTCGCCGATCGGCTGCAGGCCCTCGGGGTTGGTGAAGTTGGTGAGCGCGATGGTGCCCAGCACCTGGGATTTCAGGTTGGAATAGTTGCCGGTGATATTGCCCTTGTCGTCGATATAGATGCCGAGCAGGTCGCCCGCGGCGTAGCCGTTCTGGTTGAGGGCGCCGAGCTGGGAGTTGCTGCCGAACTGGGTGCTGTTGATATTGAAGTCGAAGGTAAGCGGCTCGACATTGGTACCAACGGTCACGCTGGCGGCCAGTGTGGACATACCCGAGACGGGCAGGCCGTTGGTGTCAAACTCCAGAGGACTGGTTCCAGCCGTTGCGCCATCGACGAACAATTCCACTTCCCAAGTGTTATCCACGGTGTCGTCTTTGGTAAACACCATAGTCAGGTCGTGTGCATTTCCCTGGGAGTCATATACCGTGGCGCTGTTGGTATAGGACGGCTCCCTGGCATCCAGGTTCAGGGTAACGTCGATCTGGCTGGTGGCCCGTGGCTGCATGGTATCGGCCGGGATCTGCAGCGTCACCGGCTCACCGCCGTTGCTCACCCCCGCCGGGTAGCCGGTGAGGCGCGCGCCCTGGGCGTTGGTCAGGTAGCCGTCGCCGCTGAGGGTCAGCTGGCCGTTGCGCGAGTACACGATCTGGTCGTTCTGGACGAAGCGGAAGAAGCCGGAGCCGCTGATGGCGAGGTCGAGGGGGCGGCCGGTGTTCTCCAGGGTGCCGGTACCGAAGTTCTGCAGGATCCCCGCGACCTGGGTGCCCAGGCCGGCCTGGGTAACCCCGGCCTGGGCGCTGGCGTAGATATCGGCGAACTGGGTGCGCGAGCCCTTGAAGCCGACCGTCTGGGAGTTGGCGATATTGTTGCCGATCACGTCGAGATTGGTGGCGGCGGCGTTGAGTCCGCTAAGTGCCTGGGAAAAGCCCATGGTTATGTCTCCTTGGTAATCCTGTTGGGATAAGGTTGTTGGCGATTGCCATCAGAGGATCTGCCTGATGTCCTGGAGCGGCACCTGGGCGGATACGCCGCCGAGATCGAGCAGCGGCGGGTTGCCGGTGCTCACCGCATTGACCACTGCGTAGTTGAGCGCCTGGCTGGCCATGGCCTTGCCATCGACGTCCAGGGCCTCGACCACCACCCGGTAGGAGCCCGTGGGCGCCAGAGCGCCGTTGTCGAGGGTGCCATCCCAGACAAAGGATTCGACCCCGGCCTGCATCGGGCCCAGGTCGAAATGGCGCACCGGCTGGCCGCTGCCGTCGATGATGGTCGCCTTGAGCTGGTGGGCGCCGGCTTCGAGCTCGACCCCGAACGGCGTGGTGACGCCCTCCTCGCCGACCAGTATCCGGTCGCCCGGCACCATCACCCCCTTGCCGATCAGCGCCGTGGCCTGCAACGCCTGCCCGGCCTCGATCTGGCCGGCGATACCGCTGAGGGTTTCGTTGAGGGCTTCGATACCGCTGAGGGTATTGATCTGCGCCAGCTGGGAGGTCAGCTCGGCGTTTTCCATCGGATTGAGGGGGTCCTGGTTCTTGAGCTGGGCGATCAGCAGGGTCATGAAGTTGGTGCGCAGGTCGTCGCTTTCGCTCTTGCGGCTGGCGGCGGCGCCGTTCATGGCGCTGATGACGTTGGGGTCGATGGCGTTGGTGGCCATGATCAGCCCTCGCCGATGGTCAGGGTCTTGAGCATCAGCTGCTTGCTGGTGTTCATGACCTCGACGTTGGCCTGGTAGGAGCGCGAGGCGGAAATCATGTTGACCATCTCGTGCACCGGCTCGACGTTGGGCATGGCCACATAGCCCTGGTCGTCGGCCAGCGGGTGCCCGGGCCGGTACTGGAGATTGAGCGGCGACTGGTCCTCGACAACGCCGGCGACGCGCACCCCGCCGCTTTCGCGGCCCTGGCGCACAGCGGTCTCGAAGATCACCTGCTTGGCCCGGTAGGGCTGGCCGTCGGGGCCGGCGACACTGTCGGCGTTGGCGAGGTTGCTGGCGGTGACATTCATCCGCTGCGACTGGGCGGCCATCGCCGACCCGGCGATATCAAAAATTGAAAACAGCGACATGGACCCTCCTGATTAGTCGTTGGCGCCTGTGCCCGGTCATTCGGACTGCAGGGCGGTCTTGAGCCCCTGAATCTGCCCGTTGATCAGGGCGAGGCTGGTCTGGTAGCGCACCGAGTTGTCGGCGAAATGCACCCGCTCGCGATCCATGTCGACAGTGTTGCCGTCGAGGCTCGGCTGTTCCGGCACCCGGTAGAGCAATTCCCGCGGCCCGGCGCCGGCGGCGATGCCGCCGCCGATATGGCGGGCGGAGGTGGTGGTCAGCGCCAGCGTCGATCCGCCGGGGCGCCCCTGCTCCATGACTTTCGCCAGCTCGCCGGCGAAGTTGAAATCGCGCGCCTTGTAATTCGGGGTATCGGCATTGGCGATATTGCCGGCCAGCACCTGCTGGCGTTCGTGGCGCAGGTTCAGCGCTTCCTGCTGAAAGCGCAACGATTCGCTGAGTTTGTCGATCATGGCTGGCCCACTGTCCTGGCGATTCGGAAAATTTACGGCTTTGCAGTGTAGACACAGCTCCCGCCGCGCAATGGCATGAAAAGGCCACCTTTTGATAGCCAATTCCGTTCTTGGCGATCACCGGGGAGCGCTAGAATGCTGGCACCGTCCACCACCGCCGGGCCGCCATCCGCCATGTCATATCCGGTCATTTCGCCCCTCCCGGCACCGCGCAGCGCGCCGCTGACGGCGCTGTTGATGCTCGCCGCCCTGCTGGCTGGCCCGCTGGCAGCGGACCCCGTCGATACGCCGGAGACGCTATTGCTGGACAGCGTGCACGACTTTCTTTACCAGCAGGCCAGGCCGCTCGGCGAGGAGGTACACGTCGCCATCCAGCCGCCGGCCGCCCAGCTGCCGCCCTGCCTGTCGCCGCAGCCCTTCCTGCCACCCAACAGCCAGCCGCCCTGGGGGCGCGTCACCGTCGGCGTGCGTTGCGACGACGACCAGGGCGCCCGCTATCTGTCCGCCCAGGTCACCGTGATCGGCGAGTACCTCACCCTGGGCCGCGACCTGGCGCCCGGCGCCATTGTCGACGCCGGGATGCTGACGCCGACCCGCGGCGATCTCAGTCGCCTGCCCGCCACCGCCATCCTCGACCCCGCGGAGGCGATCGGCCAGGTTGCCCGCCACCGCCTGGCGGCGGGCAACCCGCTGCTGCGCCACAATCTGCACCAGCCGACGCTGATCAAGCGCGGCGAAAAAGTCACCATCAGCTCCCAGGGACCGGGCTTTCGCGTCGCCCGCGAGGGCGAGGCCATGGAACCCGGCGCCCTCGGCGATAAAGTGCGCGTCAGGCTCGGCCCCAACGCCAGCCTCACCGCCGTGGTGACCGGCCAGGGCCAGTTGAGCGTGGCCGAGTGAAGCGCAGAGCAGAGCATTCGCCCCGCCTGGCGAAAACCTCTAAAGTCCGGGCAAAGCCTGCCGATAGACAGCAGTAAGGACTGAATCAGGAGGGATACCCCTTGAAGATCGACAACTCGACACCCTTGCCCCGCTCGCTGCAGGCGGAACAAGGCAAGAACAGCGCAAGGATTCAGGGGGACTCCGCCCAATCGGCGGCGGGGCCTGCCAGTGTCACTCGCCTGAGCCACACCGGCGGCGACGCCAGCCACGATATCGACCAGGCCAGGATCGGCGAGATCCGCCAGGCCATCGCCGAAGGGCGCCTGGAGATCGACGCCGGGAAAATCGCTGACGGTCTGATCGCCAGCGTCCGCGCAATGCTCGAGGACGGCGCCCGGTGAGTCTCGGCGGGCTGCTCGACCGCCAGCACCAGTTGCTGGAATCGCTGCTCGCGTTGCTGCGCGGCGAGCAGGATCTCCTGCTCCAGCCCGAGATCGACGGCGCCGGCCTGTCCGCCGCCGCCGCGGCCAAGCAGGACCTGCTCGACGCCCTCGCCAGGCTCGAGGCCTCGCGCCGCCTGGGCCTGGTCAAACTGGGCTACGGCGAGGACAGCGGCAGCGCCGAACAGGCGGCCCGCGCTTTCGACTGCCTGCCCTTGTGGCTGCAGATCCAGGACGTCTCCCAGCGCGCCAATCACCTCAACCTTCTCAACGGCGCGCTGATCCAGCAGCGTCTCGACCATAATCAGCGCGCGCTCGCCGTGCTGCGCGACCTCGCCGGCAACCCGCTGTACGGCGTCGACGGCCAGTCCCGCCGCGAGGCACGCCTCAGCTGCAAGGCCTGATTCACGGCCATCCGTTCGCGCCCACATCCCACCGCGCCACTGTCCCGCGGCCCCGTCCCCCGGCCGCTAAAGTTCAAACAGCTACCGCCGATAACAGCCATGTAACACCAATCGGCTGGGTTTTTTACTCAGCGAAGACTTGAGTCTCAATCCGACCGGCGACGCATGGGACCGGCCTGTTTGTGTAGCGCGACGCCGGCCCTTGGACCGTTGGCGTCATCAGCCCGCAGTGCCCGGATCGATGCCGTCAGAGGACGAGGCGCGAATCAAGCATTACTCACTTTCGATATACGACCATCAGGAGATATTCCATGCAACGCCACAACGACACCACCGCCAAATCGTCATCGTGCCTGGGCAAGTACCTGTGTAGCGCGGGCTTGCTGGCCACCCTGATATTCGCAGGCGCCAGCCATGCCGCCGCCTGCGACCGGCCGGCCTTCACCAGCGCCATTCCAGACGGGCGCAGCGCCAGCGAAGAGCAGATGGCCAGCGCCCAGCAGGAAATTTCGGCGTTCGTCAAAGCCAGCGAAGCCTATATCCAGTGTATCGAAGGCACCAGCAACGCTGCGAAAATGCGCAACGACGCCATCGACGACATGGAAAAGGTCGCCGCGGCGTTCAACCGCCAGCTGCGGACATATCGCAAGCACAGCCAGTGACGGCGGGCGGCGCTCAATCGCGAACAGTGACACCCCCATAGGGTGCGCCGAGGGCGGAGGCGCACCGGCGGTGTTTCGGGGGTTATGCGGTGCGCTTCGTTCCTCAGCGCACCCTATGGATCCCGAACGGCGGGCATGCCTCCATGGCGAGCATCGGCACGTTCCATAGGGTGTGCCGACGGAGGAGCCGCACCGGCGGTAGTTCGCGTATATCTCCGCTGCGCTTCATGCTTCAGCGCACCTTATGGGACGGCATCGAACCACGATTCCCTGCAAGTACTGTCGAGCGCGGATAAAATCCTGAATAATCCCGCCCATGACAGCCTCCGATCCCCCCGCATCTCCACCGCAACGCCCCGCCGGCCTGCCCATCGAGGCCGTGCTGCCCGCCCTCCAGGCGGCGCTGGCAACCGCCAACCGCTGCCTGCTGGTAGCCCAGCCGGGCGCCGGTAAAACCACCCGCGCACCCCTGGCCCTGCTGGCCGCGACGTCTCCCGCACAGGGCCGCTGGCTGCTGCTCGAACCGCGCCGGGTCGCCGCGCGGCTGGCGGCGACCTACATGGCGGAACAGCTCGGCGAGCAGCCGGGCCAGACCGTAGGCTACCGGGTGCGGGGCGAACAGCGGGTGGGCAGACAGACCCGGCTCGAGGTGGTCACCCAGGGCATCCTCACCCGGATGATCCAGGATGACCCGCTGCTCGAAGGTATCGCCGGAATCATCTTCGACGAGTTCCACGAGCGCAGCCTGGGGGCGGATCTCGGCCTCGCCCTGGCGCTGGACGTACAGGACAGCGTGCGCGACGACCTGAAACTGCTGGTGATGTCCGCCACCCTCGATGTCGATGCGCTGCTCGCGGTGCTCGGCAAGGACACCCCAGTGATCGACTGCCCCGGGCGCAGTTGGCCGGTGACCACCCTCCATCGCCCGCCGCCGGCGCGGGAACAGGCCGAGATCCACCAGGCACGGGTGGTTCGCGAAGCCCTCGCCGCCCATCCGGGCAACCTGCTGGTGTTCCTGCCGGGCCAGCGGGAGATTCGCCGCCTCCATCGCCAACTGGAGGACAGCCTGTCCGCCGAGGTCGAGCTGCGCCCGCTCCACGGCCAGCTCAGCCTCGCCCAGCAACAGGCGGCACTGCGCCTTTCCGAGCGCGGTGCGCGGCGGGTGATCCTGTCCACCGCGGTGGCCGAATCGAGCCTGACGGTGCCCGGCGTGCGGGTGGTGATCGACACCGGGCTGGAACGGCGGCCGCTGTTCCAGCCGCGCAGCGGCCTCACCCGGCTCGACACCCGGCGGGTCAACCGCGCCAGCGCCGACCAGCGCCGGGGCCGGGCCGGGCGGGAAGCGGAGGGGCACTGCTACCGGCTGTGGCCGGTGGAGCAGCCGCTGATGGCCCATGGCGAGCCGGAAATCCTTCAGGCCGATCTGGCTGGCCTCGCTTTCGAGCTGGCGCGCTGGGGCATCGCCGATCCGGCGCGGTTGCGCTGGGTAACGACACCTCCCGCGCCCGCACTCGCCAGCGCCCGCCGCCTGTTGCGCGATCTCGGGTTGCTCGGCGCCGACAACTCGCTCACCACCCGGGGCCGACACTGCGCCCGCTGGCCCACCCACCCCCGCCTGGCGTTGCTGCTCGACCGCGCCGCCCACCGCAATTGCCTGCCGCTCGCCTGCTGGCTGGTGGCCTGGCTCGAGGAAGGTCTCGGCGGCGAGGTGGATGTCCGGCTGGCGCTCGAACAGCGCCCAGGCCGCGACGGCCCCGGGGAGACCGGGCGCTGGTTCCGCGCCGCCCGGCAGTGGGCGGCGCGGGCGGCGTGCGCCCTCGATACCACCGATCTGTCGCCTCTGCCGGCGCTGCTCGCCAGCGCCTACCCGGACCGCGTCGCCCAGGGCCAGGGCGAGGGTCGTTTCAAGCTGGTCAGCGGCGGCCAGGCGCTGTTGCCGGTCGATCATCCACTGGCCCGGGCCGATTGGCTGGTCGCCGTCGAACTCGATGGCAACGCCAGCGGTGCGCGGATTTTCCACGGCGCAGCACTCGCCGCCGACAGTCTTGGCCAGCTGTTTCCCGCCAGCCGCGAATGGCGCAGCGATATCCGCTGGAACGCCGACGCCGGCAAGCTGGTCGGCGAACAGGTCCGCACCCTGGGATCGCTGATCGTGGAGCGCCGCCCCCTGGCCAGCCTTCCCCCGGAAGCAGTGCGCGACGCGCTGCTCGCCGCCCTGCGGGCGCGGGGCAGCCTCGCCTGGAGCGCAGACGACCAGCTCAGGGGGCGCCTCGCGCTGCTCCACCGGGTGCTCGGCGCGCCCTGGCCGCCGGTGGCCGACGCCGAGTTGCTCGCCACTCTCGACGCCTGGCTCGGCCCCTGGCTCGACGGCGTCACCCGTCTCGACCAGGTGGATCGCCTGCCCCTCGGCAGGTATTTGCTGGACAGCCTCGACTGGCCCCTCCGGCAGCAGCTCGACGAGCTGGCGCCGACCCACATCACCGTGCCCAGCGGCTCGCGGATAGCCATCGACTACCGTGGCGACGAGCCGGTGCTGGCGGTGAAACTGCAGGAACTGTTCGGCCAGACCGACACCCCGCGGCTGGTACAGGGCCGGGTGCCGGTGACGATCCACCTGCTGTCCCCGGCGCGGCGCCCGGTGCAGGTCACCCGGGATCTGGCCAGCTTCTGGGCCAGCACCTATTTCGAGGTGCGCAAGGACCTGCGCGGCCGCTACCCCAGACATCCCTGGCCGGATGATCCGCTCAGCGCCGCGGCGACCCGGCATACCAAGGGGAAGGCGCGCGGCTAGGCCGCGGCGCAAGGCCGAGAGCCATTGCCAGATCCATAGGGTGTGCCGACGGAGGAGGCGCACCGGCGGCGTTGCGCGGATTTACCCGGTGCGCTTCATTCTTCAGCGCACCCTATAGGTCTCGGGCCAGCGGCGAGCGGCGCTCAATAGCGAATATTCGCGCTTTCCCATTGGAGGTGCGGAGGAGGGCCGACCGCGTTGCGCGGATTTATCCGGTGCGCTTCATTCTTCAGCGCACCCTATGGGTATCGAGCCAATGGCGGGCACGGGGCGACCGCTCTGCCGGGATATCCGCCGCCACTGACGCTGCCCCGGGATTGCTCTTATAATGCCCCTCTTTGATCCGCCCGACGGCAGTCGGGCGGGGATGGCACACCGAGACACGGATCACGGGGAACTCCGCGCGCATGACCACCAAGGGTACTCTCTTTACCATCTCCGCACCGTCCGGGGCGGGCAAAACCAGCCTGGTCGAGGCGCTGATCGATGATCTGGACGCGATCCAGGTATCGGTGTCCCACACCACCCGCGCCAGGCGCCCCGGCGAAATCGACGGCGCCAACTACCATTTCGTGGATGTTCCCACCTTCGAGCGGATGCTGGCCGAGGGCGCCTTCCTCGAACACGCCCGGGTATTCGGCAATTTTTACGGCACCGCCCGCAGTTGGGTTGAAGAGACACTGGCCGGAGGCACCGACGTCATCCTCGAGATCGACTGGCAGGGCGCCTCGCAAGTCCGGCTACTGCTGCCCGACACCCTGGGGATATTCATCCTGCCGCCGTCGCGGCGGACACTGCTGGAGCGGCTGACCAACCGCGGCCAGGACGAGCCGGAGGTGATCGCCCGCCGCCTCGCCGAAGCCACCCTGGAGATGTCGCACTACCGGGAAGCCGATTTCCTGGTGGTCAACGACCAGTTCGCCACCGCCCTCGCCGACCTCAAGGCCATCGTCACCAGCCGCCGCCTGGCCCTCGACAAGCAGCAGCACCGCCATCGCGGCCTGTTGCGCGAATTATTGTCCTGAGCCGGCGTTTTTTTGTACACTGTCCAGTCCTGCACGTCCCGCCGGCATCGCCCCGCGTCGCCGGCGTCCGCGCCACAGCTTTTCTGTTTAACCAGGTAGAGGAAACATGGCACGTATCACCGTAGAAGATTGTCTCGATCACGTGGATAACCGTTTTGAACTGGTCATGGTCAGTTCCAAGCGCGCCCGCCAGCTTGCCACCGGCGGCAAGGAGCCCAAGGTCAAGTGGGAAAACGACAAGCCCACCGTGGTCGCCCTGCGGGAAATAGAGGAAGGCCTGATCACCGCCTCGATCCTCGATGAAAAGGACGAAACCGACGATTTCATGGATCTCAGGATGCTGCAGACTCCGGTTGCGGACCTCTCCGGTGACAATTTGTCCTTCGACGAGTCCTGATACCGCGGGAGGAAAACTTGCAAGCCATCGAAGCGCTGGAACACAAGCTTTCCTCCTATCTTGAGCCTTCCCAGGTCAAAAAGGTCGTCCGCGCCTACGAGTTTGCCGACAAGTACCACAAAGGCCAGGAGCGCAGGAGCGGCGATCCCTACATTACCCACCCCATCGCCGTGGCCCATATCCTCGCGGATATGCATATGGACCACGAGACCCTCATGGCGGCGCTGCTCCACGACGTGATCGAGGACACCCCGGCGACCAAGACCCAGCTCAGCTGGCGCTTTGGCCGCACGGTGTCGACCATGGTCGACGCGGTCAGCAAGCTCACCGAGATCGAGTTTTCCTCCAAGGCCGAGCAGCAGGCCGAGAGTTTCCAGAAAATGACCCTGGCGATGGCCAAGGATATCCGCATCGTCCTGGTCAAGCTCGCCGACCGGCTCCACAACATGCGCACCCTCGGGGTGCTGGCGCCCGAGAAGCGCCGCCGCATCGCCCGCGAAACCCTCGATATCTATGCGCCGCTGGCCCAGCGTCTCGGCCTCAACGATATCCGGGTGGAGTTCGAGGACCTCGGCTTCGCCGCCCTCCACCCGCTGCGCCACCGGCGGCTGCGGGAGGCCATCCGCGCCACCCGGGGCAATCGCAAGGAAATCGTCGCCGAGATCAAGACGATGATCGAGACCCGGATCGAGGTCGAAGAGATCCACGCCACGGTGACCGGCCGCGAGAAGCACCTGTGGAGCGTCTACCAGAAGATGAAGGCCAAGAACAAGTCCTTCAAGGACATCATGGATGTCTACGCCTTCCGCATCGTGGTGGAGACGGTGGACGAGTGCTACCGGGTGCTCGGCGTGATCCACAATCTTTACAAGCCGGTGCCGGGCGAGTTCAAGGACTATATCGCCATTCCCAAGGCCAACGGCTACCAGTCGCTGCACACGGTGCTGGTGGGCATGCACGGAGTGCCCATCGAGGTCCAGATCCGCACCGAGGACATGGACGCCATGGCCAACTACGGCATCGCCGCCCACTGGCTGTACAAGTCGGGCAGCCAGGACGAAAGCAACCACGCCCGCGCCAACCGCTGGGTGAAGGGTCTGCTCGACCTGCAGCGCCAGGCGGGCAACTCCCTCGAATTCATCGAGCACGTCAAGGCCGACCTGTTCCCCGACGAAGTCTACGTATTCACCCCCAAGGGCCAGATCATCGAGCTGCCGAGCGGCGCCACTGCGGTGGACTTCGCCTACGCGGTGCACACCCAGGTGGGCAACAGCTGCGTGGCGTGCCAGATCAACGGCCACCTGGCTCCGCTGTCGCAGAGTCTCGAGAGCGGCGACAAGGTCAAGATCGTGACCACCAAGAGCGCCCAGCCAAACCCCGCCTGGCTCAACTTCGTCACCACCGCCAAGGCGCGCAGCGCCATCCGCCATTTTCTCAAGAACCAGCAGCACGAGGAATCGGTGGACCTCGGCAAGCGCCTGCTCGACCGCGCGCTGCAAAGCTTCGGCTCCAGCTACAAGCAGATCCGCAAATCCCAGATCAAGAAGCTGCTCAAGGAAACCAACGCGCCGACCTTCGAGACCATCCTCCAGCAGATCGGCCTCGGCAGCCGCGTCGCCTACGCGGTCGCCAACCTGCTGGTGCCGGAGACCAAGCGCAAGCCGGCGGATAGCAGGGGCGTCAACTCGCCGGTGCTGATCGACTCCGCCGAGGGCCTGTTGCTCAGCTACGCCCGCTGCTGCCACCCGATACCCGGCGACCCCATCATGGGCCACATCAGCCCCGGCCGCGGCCTGGTGGTGCATATCGAGGGCTGCAACAACCTCAACGACATCCGCCTCAACCCGGAAAAGTGCATCCCCCTCACCTGGTCGCCCGCGGTCGACGGCGAATTCCTCACCGAGGTCAGGGTGGAAGTGGCGGCGGAGCGGGGCATCATCGCCATCCTCGCGTCGCGGGTCACCGAGCAGAACGCAACCATCGAACAGATCCGTGTCAACGAACGCGACGCACACACCAATATCGTCAGCCTGGCGCTCAAGGTGAAGAACCGGATTCACCTAGCCAACATCATGCGCCGCATCCGCGCCTTGAAATCCGTGCAGAAAGTGTCCCGGATCAGAAACTGATCCGCGCCACAACCAACACCCCATGACCAGCAGCCCATGACCAACACCCCATGACCAACAAAGCCGTGATCCACACCGACCATGCCCCCGCCACCATCGGCCCCTATTCCCAGGCCGTCAAGGTCGGCAATACCGTCTATCTCTCGGGACAGATTCCCCTCGACCCCGCCACCATGGCGCTGGTGGACGGCGGCATCGAGCCCCAGGTGGAGCAGGTGTTCCGCAACCTCGCCGCGGTCTGCGACGCCGCCGGCGGCGAGCTCGGCGATATCGTCAAGCTCAATATCTTCCTCACCGACCTCGGCCATTTCGCCGCCGTCAACGACATCATGATCCGCCACTTCAAGCAGCCCTACCCGGCGCGGGCCGCCATCGGCATCAACACCCTGCCGAGGGGCGCGCTGGTGGAGATGGACGGCGTCATGGTGATCTGAGCCCGCCCCGCGGTAAAATCACTCTTCCACCCCAACCGAGTCGCTGACCACCATGCTGAGCAAGTACCTGTTTTGTTGCCTGTCCGCCCTGAGCCTGTTGACCGCCACCGCCCATGCCAAGGAAGAGACCACTACCGGCGAGCGCGTCTACGGGTGGGTCGAGAAGGGCATCGTCATGCCCCTGGGCGCCATCGTGAAAATGAAACTGGACACCGGCGCCCTCACCTCATCGATGCACGCCGATGACATCGAAATCTATACCATCGATGCCGACGAGCACGGCGTGCGCTTCACCCTGGAGCTCGAAGACCAGCACAGCGGCAAGATGATCAAGCGGCGCATGGACCTGGAAGTGGAGCGCTATATCATCGTCCGCGGCGCCGGTGGCGAAGACCGCCGGCCGGTGGTGAAGCTGCCGCTGTGCATCGGCGACAGGGTCTACACCGAACAGTTTTCACTGCGCAATCGCAACAACATGAACTACCCGGTACTCCTCGGCCGCCGCACCCTTCAGGATCTGGGCCTGGTCAACAGCAAGGCCACCTTCCTCACCAAGCCAGAGTGCGAGATACCCGCGAAACGGGCAAAGAAAGCGGGTAAAGCGGATTAGGAGCCACCCCTTTCGAGTACTTGATGGCTCCAACCAAGCTCATCACAGCTTCAACGCCGGAGCTATCTGGCTCGCGCTTAGTCCAACGCTGTCCAGATACGAAGCCCAGGTCGCGGCTGCTGCCGCTTCATAGCATGCGCCGAGGGACGAAGCGCATCGGAGACCGCGCGGAATGGGGCACGTCCTTCGGCAGAGCACCCCGATGCCATTCTGGTGGCTGAGGAGTCATCATCGCCGGGATCAAGCTCACCAGAGCCGCCGCTGGCGCCGCGCAATCCCAGGCGCGGGCCGCCACATTCACGGAGTGGTATCAAAAGGGGCATTCATGCTGGTAGAGGTATTCGCGCGCGTCGTATTTCTGATCGGCATCTCAGGCTTGGGGTATGGCGCTGGCCGCATGCTGCGCCTCAACCCCCGGGATATCGCCTCGCTGCTGGTCTACGTCATCTCACCGTTCGTGATCTTCCTGGCGATCCTCCAGTCTCCGGCCAACTGGTCGTACTTCGTCTATTCACTGGGCGCCTTGCTGACAGCCTCCACTGCCGCCGTGCTGGCCTATCGCCTGGGTCGCCGGCTGTGGCCCGATGGCCGCGCCAATCTGTTCGGTTTCGCCGGCGGCACCGGCAATACCGGCTATTTCGCCCTGCCGCTGGTCTTCGCCCTGTTCGATGCGCACCAGGTTGCCGTGGCGGTATTCATCATCATCGGCGTCAACCTGTACGAGTTCACCTTGGGCTACTTCATTACCGCCAGGGGCGTCATGGACACCCGGCAGAGCCTGGTGCGCATCGCCCGGCTGCCGATCCTCTACGCGGCATTGGCCGGCATCGCGTGCAAGACGTTCGGCATCGACATCGGGCAGACCCTGGCTTCCAGCCTGGAAAGCTTCAAGGGCGCCTACAGCGTGCTCGGCATGATGGTGATCGGGATTACCCTGGCGACCTACCGCAAGCTTGAAATCGACTGGACGTTCCTGGCCTGCGCCCTCGGGTGGAAACACCTGCTGTACCCGGTCATCGGCATTCTGGTCTTCGGGCCGCTGCTGCACATGCCCGCCGACACCCTGGCGGTGATCGTGCTGATGCTGGCCACCCCTATGGCAGGCAATACGGTAGTCATCGCCGCCATCCTCGGCGTGCACCCGGAAAAGGCGGCGCTGGCGGTAATGGTCAGCACACTGCTGGCGGCGGTTTCCGTTCCCTTCGCGGTTTCCTGGCTACTCTGAATTGCACAGGAGCTGCGCGCCGTAACCCTCCCTGTAGGTGGGGTATTGGAAACGATAGCCGGTCGCCAGCAACAGCGCATTGCTGCAGCGGCGGTTGCCGCGACTGGGGCCGCGTTCATCGTCACCGCCGCCGACCGGCACGCCCATCTGGGCCGCCAACCACTGCTGCACCTCGTGCAGCGGCACCGGCAGACAGTCGGTACCGAGATACAGGGGCGCCAGCGAAACGCCGGCCCGCGAGCGCTCGAGCAAATGCCTCAGTACAGCGGCGCAGTCGTCGCTGTGGATGCGGTTGGTCCACTTCACCGGCTCGGCCGGCGCGCAACGCCCGGACCTCACCGCCTCCAGCAGGTGGTTGCGACCGGGGCCGTAGATGCCGCTGAAACGCACCACCGCGGCCGGCACCGGCAGGTCGCCGATGATTGCCTCCGCCGCCAGCAGGCAGCGTCCGGAAAACCCCCTGGGCCGGGCCGCTGAACCTTCATCCACCCACTCGCCGCCGTCCTCGCCGTAGACACTGGTACTCGATGCCCACAGCACCAGGCCGGGCCGGCGCGCCGCGGCGGCGATTCCCCCGGCCAGGGCGCCGGCGCCGGCGACATAGGTGTCGCGGTAATCCCGCTCGCTGAACCCGCCCGGCGTCAGGGTCACCACCACCGCATCCTGCCCGGCGAGGGCCTTCGCCAGCAGTTGTGGATCCCGGCAGTCGCCGGTGAACATCCGCACCCCGGCCACCGCGCCCGGCGAACGCCGGAGGGCGCTCACCGTACACCCGTCGGCGAGCAGCCCGGGGGTGAGCCGACGCGCCAGATCACCATATCCAACCAACAAAATTTTCAATTAGCTTGCCTCTTGCAATAATTTTTGCCTATTATCTTTGCCATACCCCGTCACCGGCGATTCTCCATGACTCTAACGGAACTGCGCTATATCGTCACCCTTGCCCAGGAGCAGCACTTCGGCCAGGCCGCGGACCGCTGCCACGTCAGCCAGCCGACCCTCAGCATCGCGGTGAAAAAGCTCGAGCAGGAACTCGGCATCGAATTGTTCGAACGCTCGAAGAACAAGGTTTCCCCCACCCCCACCGGCGAAAACGTCATCGCCCAGGCCCAGCGCGTGCTGGAGGAAGCCTCGCGCATCCTCGACATCGCCGCCGCCGGCAAGGATCAGCTCAACAGCCCGCTGAAAGTGGGAGGGATCTTCACCATCGGGCCCTATCTCTTTCCCCAGTTCATCCCCAAGCTGCGGGAAATCGCCCCCCACATGCCGCTGGTGGTGGAAGAAAGCTACACCGCCACCCTGCGCAGGCGGCTGCGCAACGGCGAACTCGACGTCATCATCATCGCCCTGCCGTTCACCGAGCCGGACGTGGTTACCCAACCCTTGTATACCGAGCCGTTCGTGGTGCTGATACCGGAAGACCACCGCCTCGCCCAGTTGAAGACCATCAAACCCCTGGATCTCGACGGCGAGAACATTCTGATGCTCGGCGAGGGCCACTGTTTCCGCGACCAGGTTCTCGAAGCCCTGCCCAACCTGGCCCGCCAGCAGGGCCGCGACAACGACCGCGGCATCCGCACCGACACCGAGGGCAGCTCGCTCGAAACCATGCGCCATATGGTGGCCAGCGGCCTCGGCATCACCATCCTGCCGCTGACCGCCGTGCTCGGCACCCAGAATCAGATGCAGAACCTGGTGACCCGCCCGTTCGCCAAACCGGCGCCGTGCCGCACCGCCGCCCTGGCGTGGCGCGCCAGCTTTCCGCGCCACAAGGCCATCGATGCACTGCGCCAGGCCATTCTCGAAACCAAGTTCCCGGGTCTGAAACAAGCGGAATGACCCGGTACCTCGCCACGGACAGGCAACAGGAAAACCACCATGCCGAGACCAACACTCGATCAGCAACCCGTCTCCCAACTGCGGGGCGTCGGCACCCAGCTCGAGGCAAAGCTGGCCAAACTCGATATCCATACCGTGCAGGACGTGCTCTTTCACCTCCCGCTGCGCTATATGGATCGCACCCGGGTCACACCGATAGGCGCCCTGCAACCCCACGGCGACGTGGTGGTCGAGGGCATCATTCGCGGCAGCGATGTGGTGATCGGCCGGCGGCGCAGCCTGGTGTGCAGGATCCAGGACGATACCGGCACCCTCACTCTGCGGTTTTTCCACTTTTCCGCCGGCCAGAAAGCCAACCTCCAGACTGGTGCGCTGATTCGCTGCTACGGCGAAGTGCGCCCCGGAGCCGCGGGACTGGAGATGGTCCACCCGGAGTACCAATTCGTCGAGCACGGCGCCAGCGCGCCACTGGCCAGCACGCTGACACCGGTATACCCGGCCACCGAAGGCATCAGCCAACAGCGCCTGCGGGGCATTGCCGCCCAGGCCCTGGCCCAGCTCGATGACCATGCGCTGCCCGAACTGGTGCCCGCGGAACTGCTGCCGCCACGCCACGACGGAGCACCGGGGCCAAGCCTCGCCGCGGCACTGCACTTTCTGCACCAACCACCGGCACAAACCCCGGTGGAACAGCTCGCCGAGGGCGATCACCCGGCCCAGCAGCGCCTCGCCTTCGAGGAACTGCTCGCCCATCACCTGAGCCTGTTGCGGCTGCGCCAACAGGCCCAGAGCCTGGCGGCCCCCCCCCTCCCCGCGGACCCGGCACTGCATCGACGGTTTCTCGACCGGCTGCCGTTTCCTCTCACCGGGGCGCAACAGCAAGTGGCGGGGGAAATATTCGCCGACCTCGCCAATCCGTTCCCGATGCTGCGCCTGGTACAGGGCGATGTCGGCTCGGGCAAGACCGTGGTCGCGGCGCTGGCCGCACTGTGCGCGGTGGGCAACGGCTATCAGGCGGCCATCATGGCCCCCACCGAGATCCTCGCCGAGCAGCACCGCGCCAGTTTCGACAGCTGGCTCGCGCCGCTCGGTATCCGCATCGCCTGGCTCACCGGCAAGCTCAAGGGCAAGGCCCGGGACATGCAGCTGGCCGCCATCGCCGACGGCAGCGCCCAGGTGGTGGTCGGCACCCACGCCCTGTTCCAGGAGGACGTGCGGTTCCGCCGGCTGGGCCTGACCATCATCGATGAGCAGCACCGCTTCGGCGTCCACCAGCGGCTGGCGCTGCGCCACAAGGGCAGTGGCGAGGCCATGCCCCACCAGTTGATCATGACCGCCACCCCCATTCCCCGCACCCTGGCGATGAGTGCCTATGCCGACCTCGACTGCTCGGTGATCGACGAACTGCCGCCGGGGCGCACGCCGGTCAACACGGTGGCCGTCAGCCAGTTGCGGCGCGGCGACGTTATCGACCGGGTGCGCGGCGCCTGCGCCGAGGGCCGCCAGGCCTACTGGGTGTGCACCCTGATCGAGGAATCCGACGTGCTCGAGGCCCAAGCCGCCGAGGCGACCGCGGCGGAACTGCATCTGATGCTTCCCGGCGTGCGGATCGGCTTGATTCACGGTCGCCTCAAGCCCGCCCAGAAGGAGCAGGTCATGCGCGCCTTCAAGGACGGCGGGATCGACCTGCTGGTGGCCACCACGGTGATCGAAGTGGGTGTCGACGTGCCCAACGCCAGCCTGATGGTCATCGAGAACCCCGAGCGCCTCGGCCTCGCCCAGCTCCACCAGTTGCGCGGCCGGGTCGGTCGCGGCCAGCGCGAGAGTCATTGCGTGCTGCTCTACGGCACCCTGTTGTCGCGCCATTCGAAGGAGCGCATCCGGATTCTCCGCGAGACCAACGACGGCTTCGTCATCGCCGAGAAAGACCTGGAACTGCGCGGCCCCGGCGAAGTGCTCGGTACCCGCCAGACCGGCGAGCTGCAGCTGCGCATCGCCGACCTGCAGCGCGACGCCGAGCTGCTGCCGGAGGTGAAGTCCGCGGCAGTGCGCCTGCTGGCCCGTCATCCGGCCAACAGCGGCCCGCTGATCCGCCGCTGGCTGGGCGAAAACGACAAGTTCGCCCATGCCTGAATGCCGCGGATCGCCGGGCCGGGGGCGAGAATTTTATTGTGGCCCCTGCCACTGGACGGTTCCGGCGGCGGGCCATAGCCTTTACAATATTGTGCAACGCACCATCCGGCGGACGCGTCCGCTCGCTGGTGCCCGCCCATCGCCACCCGGCTCGACCTGACAGGAGCTCGCCATGTCCCGACGCAAAGCAGCAGTGATCACCGGTTCCACCAGCGGCATCGGCCTCGGCATGGCCCGGGCCCTGGCGGGCAAAGGCATCGACGTGATGCTCAACGGCCTCGGCGACGCCGCCGAGATCGAGCGCATCCGCCAGGGTGTCGAACAGGAGTTTGGCGTCAGCGCCCGCTTCCACGGCGCCGACATGACCAGGCCCGGCGAGATCGCCGAGCTGATCGCCGCCACCCTCGCCGCCTTCGGCGCGGTCGATATCCTGGTCAACAACGCCGGCATCCAGCACGTCGCCCCGGTGGATGAGTTCCCAACCGAGCAGTGGGACCGGATCATCGCCATCAATCTCAGTTCGTCGTTTCACACCATCCGTCACGCCCTGCCGCACATGAAAGCCGCCGGCTGGGGCCGGATCATCAACCTCGCCTCGGCCCACGCCCTGCGCGCGTCGCCCTTCAAGGCCGCCTATGTGGCCGCCAAGCACGGCGTCGCCGGGCTCACCAAGACCGTGGCGCTGGAGGTGGCGGAGCAGAACATCACCTGCAATGCCATCTGCCCCGGCTATGTGTGGACCCCTCTGGTCGAAAACCAGATCGCCGACACCGCCCGCACCCGGGGCATCACCGAGGACGAGGTCAAGCGCAACGTCATGCTGCTCGCCCAGCCCACCAGGCAGTTCGTCACGGTCGAAGAGATCGGCGAGCTGACCACCTTCCTGTGCACCGATGGCGCGCGCAACATCACCGGGGCGATCCTGCCGATGGACGGCGGCTGGACGGCCAAGTAACCCGCATGGATCCCGCAAGGCCACAGGGTGCGCTGAGGCCAGAGAGGCGCCGTCGCGCCGGGATCTGCACAGCACAGCCACCGATATGGTGTGCATATCCCGTGTGACAATTCGGTGACAGGCACCTATACTTCGCGCCATCCTCCGGAGACCCACCCATGAGCAATCCCATTTCCATGCTGTTTGGCAAGTCGCCCATCAAGCCGCTCCAGGAACACATGTCCCTGGTCACCAGTTGCGCCGCAGAACTCGCCGACTTCCTCGCCGCGGCCATCGCCGGCGACTGGCCCACCGCGGAGACGCACTACGACAGTATCTGCGTTCTCGAGAACAAAGCCGATGACATCAAGCGCGAACTGCGGTTGCGCATGCCGAAGAGCCTGTTCATGCCGGTATCGCGCTCCGATCTCCTCGAACTGCTGACCGTTCAGGACAATATTGCCAACCGGGCCAGGGATATCGCCGGCTTGATGCTCGGGCGGCGCATGGGTGTGCCACAGCCCGCCCAGGAGGACATGCGCCGGTTGGTCGGCGCCGCCATCGCCGTCACCCGCCAGGCGCTGAAAATCATCAATGAACTCGACGAACTGCTCGAGGCCGGCTTCATCGGCCGCGAAGTGGATCTCGTCGAAGCGCTGATCCATGAACTCGACGAGAAAGAACGCCAGGCCGACATCCTGGAACGCACCATGCGCCACAAACTGTACGCCATCGAAAAAGATTACCCTCCCCTCGACATGATGTTTCTCTACGACATCATCGACAAGGTCGGCGGCCTTGCCAATCGCGCCCGCCGGGTCGGTGGGCGTCTGCAAACCCTGGTTGCCCGTTAACTCCCCGACAGAGGAACGCCAATGACACTGTTTGCCGAATATGGGCAGATACTGATTATCCTTGCCTGTATCTTTGGTTTTTTCATGGCCTGGGGGGTTGGAGCCAACGATGTCGCCAACGCCATGGGGACATCCGTCGGCTCGAAAGCTCTGACCATCAAGCAGGCGATCCTGATCGCGATGATCTTTGAGTTCCTCGGTGCCTATCTGGCCGGGGGCGCGGTCACCGCCACCATCCGCAGCGGTATCATCGATGCCGGCACCATGGCGGAGATGCCGCACTATCTGGTCTACGGCATGCTCTCGGCGCTGCTGGCGGCGGGGATCTGGCTGCTGATCGCCAGCATCATGGGCTGGCCGGTGTCTACCACCCACTCCATCGTCGGCGCCATCGTCGGTTTCGCCGCCGTGGGCATCGGCCCTGAATTCGTCCAGTGGGACAAGTTGACCCATATCGTGGCCAGTTGGGTGGTGTCGCCACTGGTGGCCGGGGTCATCGCCTTCGCCCTGTTCCGCAGCGTGCAGTACCTGATCCTCAATACCGACGATCCCTTCGCCAAAGCCAAGCGCTACATTCCCGTCTATATGTTCGCCGTCGGCTTCCTGATCTCCATGGTGACCGTGGTCAAGGGCCTCAAGTACGTTCTCGCCGATTCCGGGATTGTCGTCAGCATGGGGCAGGCCACCCTGTTCTCCCTGCTGATCGGCACCGTGACGGCGCTGGTTGGCATCTATTTCCTCAGCCGCGTACAGCGCAACCCGGAGCGGGAAAAGAACAACCGCTTCTACAGCGTGGAAAAAGTCTTTGCCGTGCTGATGGTATTCACCGCCTGCAGCATGGCTTTTGCCCACGGCTCCAACGACGTGGCCAATGCCGTGGGGCCCCTCGCCGCCATCGTCGGCGTGGTGAAATCCGGCGCGGTGACCAATACCACCGCCATGCCCAACTGGATCCTGCTGCTGGGCGCCATCGGTATCGTCGTCGGTCTCGGCACCTACGGGTTCAAAGTGATGGCCACCATCGGCAAGAAGATCACCGAGCTGACTCCGAGCCGCGGCTTTGCCGCCGAACTGGGCGCCGCCTCCACGGTGGTGCTGGCCTCCGCCACCGGCATCCCGGTCTCCACCACCCATACCCTGGTGGGAGCGGTGTTGGGCGTGGGCCTGGCGCGCGGGATCGCGGCATTGAACCTGCGGGTGATCGGCACCATTTTCATCTCCTGGCTGGTGACCCTCCCCGCCGGGGCGGGGCTTGCCATCCTGTTCTTCTTTTTCTTCAAGGGGTTGTTTGGCTGACCCCTGGCCCCGGAGCAATGACGCGGCAGGCTGCCAGACGCCCCTTTGCCGGGCTTCCGCTCAAAGGCGGAAGCCGATGCTGACCAGGTATACCAGCAGGGCGCTCAGCGCCACCGTCGCGACCACCCGGCCCGCCCCTGCGGACAGCTTTGCCGGAGCCTCTCCGGCGATCTGTTTATGGCCGTGCACCATGGGCAGCACAAGGCGCTCCCTGCGAACACATTCGTACCACAGTATCGCCAGCACGTGCACGGCGACCAGCGCCAGCAAGACGTTGAAACTCACTTCGTGGATATCCGCCAGCGCCCTGCCGGCGTCAAAACTGACCAGGTAGGACAGGGGGCCGGACTCAAGGCCATCGACATCGACGGCGAACAAGCCGCTGCTCACCTGCAACGTCAGTACCAGCAGCAGCGCCAGCACGCTCCAGCCGCCCAGGGGGTTGTGCCCCACCACTGTGGATGGCCGCGCCAGGTGGCCCCGGAGGTAGGCGGAGACTGTGGCGGGACCTTTGACAAACGTCGAAAAGCGCGCGGTATGGCTGCCCCACAGACCCCAGCAGAGACGAAACGCGAGCAACCCCAGAATGCCGTAGCCGGAATAGCGGTGCCAATCCATGGCGCGGATTTCGGCGCTGTACCAGGAGAAACCCAGGAGGGCGATCAGTGACCAGTGAAAAATGCGAACGGGCAGATCCCAGATTTTGACTTTTACCATATTAGAATTCTTTAGTTGGACAATTACTCTGGCAGGTAACCAGGCATGGATCCCGGTTCG
>JBAZCN010000034.1:0-29119 GCA_041655035.1 Porticoccaceae bacterium
CTTCAAGTGGGACATGCCCAAACGCGGCGAGCCCGGCCTGTTGATGGGCGAAATCCCCAGCCTCAGCCGCTTCCGCGACGGCATGGGGGGACAAGAGCTGTTCACCCTGAAACGCAAGCCCCTCGAGCGCGCCTGCGACCTGCTCGAGCTGTCCGGAGAAATGCTGACGGCCCGCTACGATGAGCACGTTCATGCGGCGCAGAACACAGTGCTGCGCAATCTGCTCGGCATACTGGCGCAGAAGGTCATCGACGTGCGGCAGGATCTGTTCAAGGTGAAATACGGCGTGGATATTTACAATATGCAGGAAGGGGACAAGGAAAAACTGACCAGGGGGCTGATGGGCGGGTGAGGGTGCGGAACTCTGGCTTTGTGGAACCCTGGCTTTGTGGAACTCCTGCTTTACCAAGCCCTCGCCCCATTGCGGCAGAGTATTCGATCGACTACAATCAGGCCATGTTCACGATCAGATTCACCACGGAGTTTTCCGCCTGGCTGGGCGGCATCAAGGATGGCACCACGCGGCGTCGGCTGGCTCGCCGTCTTGAAAAGGCGGAAAAGGGTAACCTCGGCGATGTGAAGCCGGTAGGCGACGGCATAATGGAAATGCGCGAGTTTTTTGGCCCCGGTTGGCGCATGTACTACGTGCAGCGCGGCCAGATGTTGATCGTGATGCTGGGCGGCGGCGACAAATCCACCCAGACTGCCGACATTGCCGCCGCGAAACATTTGGCTGCCACTGTTGAGGATTGAATCATGACCAAGAAGATCAAGGTTTCCGAATTGCCCATCTTCGACATGGCCGAGTACCTGGAAGACGATCAGGCCATTGCCGAATACCTGTCCATCGTGATGGAGGAAAATGATCCTTCCGCGCTGGCCGACGCGCTGGGCACCATCGCCCGCGCACGCGGCATGAACGAGATCGCCAAGGCCTCCGGCCTGGGCCGCGAGGCGCTGTACAAGGCGCTGCGTCCGGGTGCGAAACCGCGTTTCGACACCATCCAGCGGGTGTGCGCAGCGCTGGGGGTAAAACTGACAGCGGTGCGCGTATCCTGATCATTCTGGCCTGCCCCCTGTCGTTTCTGAGGAGAGGAGCGATCCGGTATATATCACGCTTGCCGAGAAAGGTAATATCCTGTCTGTCGCCAGGCGGCATCGAGTACTTTTCGCTGATTTATCTGATTCAACCGTATTATCCCTTCATCAGACGAGGAAAATGGAATGAAGAAACATCTGATACTGGCCACCGCCGCATTCGCCCTGGTGGCCTGTTCCGAGCCCCAGGCACCGCAGGAGGTAGCCCCGGAAAACGTTCAGGAAACCGTCGAGGAAACGACAACCCATACCGCAGCCGAGACGGCGGTGGCCGAACCCGTGGAGATCCACATCGTGGCCCCTGCCGGACGCTACCAGTTGGACCAGAGTCACGCCAGCCTGCATTTCAGCGTCAAGCACCTGGGTGTTTCCAACTATGTCATGCGCTTTACCGACTTCGACGTCACCGTCGACCTCGATCCGGACGACCTGTCGGCTTCGTCAGTGAGCGCCACCATCGACCCGGCGTCGATTCGCACGGACTTCTCCGGCGATTACCAGGGCACCCACCCGGACTCGGGGTTTGCCACCTGGGATGAAGACCTGGCGAAGAGCGGCAACTTCCTCAACGCGGGTGAACACACCTCCATCACCTTCACGTCCACCCGTGTCGAGCAGGCCCAGGATGGGACCTTGCACGTCACCGGCGACCTCGAGCTGCTCGGCCAGACCAAGCCGATAACGCTGGAGGTTGCCGTGGTGGGCTCGGAGCAGGCGCATCCGTTCAGCGGTGTGGGACTGATCGGCTTTTCCGCCACGGGCACCTTCAACCGGTCCGACTTCGGCATGACGCACCTGGTCAACCCGCCATTGGTCAGCGATACCGTGACGCTGCAGTTCGAGGGCGAGTTTCTGCAAGAGCAGGACGATGACGAAAGCTGATTGACGTGCCGCCCAATCAGGGCGGCCTTCGATCATCGAGGCTATCAACCATCGTGGCTTTTAACCATCGCTACAATGTGGTCGCGATCACCCTCCACTGGGTGATCGCCGCCGCCCTTCTCGCCAACCTCGGGCTGGGTCTATGGATGAGCTGGGCGATCGATTCGCCCACGGCCCAGGCCCGGGCCGTGGGCGCCTTCCAGCTCCATAAATCCCTCGGCCTTAGCGTGCTAGTACTCAGCCTGCTGCGGCTGGCCTGGCGCTTCCTCTATCCCCCACCGCCGCTGCCCGCACAAACGACTCGCTGGGAGCGGGCACTGGCTGCCGTTACCCACTGGCTGTTCTACGGCCTGATGATCGGCCTGCCCCTGAGCGGTTGGCTCTATGTGTCGGCGCAGTGGCGGGGCGATGCGCCCTTCAATATTCCCACCCTGTGGTTCGGGGTGTTCGAGGTGCCGCACCTGTTCGACCTCGGCGATGCCGGCAGGGCATTGCGCGCGCAGGCGGCTGCGGTGGCCTTCAACATCCACGGCGCCATGGCGCTGGCGCTGGTGATTCTGCTGGCGCTGCACGTGGGCGCGGCACTCAAGCACCATGTCATACAGCGCGACGGGGTGCTGGCGCGCATGCTGCCCTGGCTGGCGACGGCGGAGCAGCCCGTCATGTCGGCGGCAACCCGGCGGCCGGAGCCCCGCAATCTGGCTGCCGCCGCTATCACCCTGCTGATCGCCTCGCTGCTGATAGGCTATGCGGCCACCACCCGGCTGGTCCCACCCGATGTCGCTGAACCGGGGAGCAAGGCCGGCGTGCTGCAAACCCTGGTTGCCGGGAGCGGCACCAAAGCCCGGGAATGGCGGGTGGATGGCGCCAACAGCCATATCCGTTTCGGGGGCGTACACGCCGGTCGCCCGTTCAATGGGCATTTTGATGAATGGCAAGCGGCCATTCATATCGACACGCAAGCACCGGCCCAATCCTTTATCGCCGCCGTGGTGGCGACCACCTCGGCAACGGTTGGCGTGCCACTGCACGACAGCTCCCTGCCCCAAGGCGAGTGGTTCGACGTGGCCAACCACCCCCATGCCACCTACCGCAGCACGGCCATCGAGCTCCTGAGCGATCATCGCTATGCCATTGCGGGCATTCTCACCATCAAGGGCCGCCCGGTGGAACTGGCGCCGTTGATCCTCAGTATCGAGGGCAACGCCCTGAACATTTCCGGCACCCTGGAACTCAATCGCGCCGAGGTGGATATGGGCATGGAATCCGATCCCGGCGGCCAATATGTATCGCGCATAATTGAAATCCGCATAGACGTGACTGCCGTGGCGCCGTAGCGGGGATTTGCCCTCAGTGACCCCGGCAAGCTGATCGAGCAGGCCAAGTCGAAACAGTCATCGATCAGCCGATCGCCATCCGTGCCGCAGCGGACCGGCCCGTTGGCGATTGCCAATTGTGTCTCCGTCGCCTTGAAGGTGAGATGGCAAGAGGTGGTGAGGGCCGACATCAGCGGCGTTGATTGCCTGGCGACAAGCCCACGTTTACACTACAAAAACGCCGTGGCCCTCAGGCATGGAAATAAGGTATTCCGGGCAGTTCCTATCCGTAAATTTTTTAATCTTCCAGGATCGGGTTAATGGCAAATTTTTTCAAATTAATTTTTCTACAGACTCGTTAAGCTCAATGCGCGGACACCTACATTCCATGCTCAAAGTCATTGCTCAAGATTTTATCGATCCGGCTCACCTCGAAGATGTCATGCCGCTGTATCGCGAATTGATAGAGAAGACCAGGAAGGAACCGCTGTGCATATCTTACGATCTTTTCATCAACCAGAAAGACCGGGGGCATTTCATATTCATAGAGGAGTGGCCTGATCGGGCAGCCTTGGATGCACACTGCAACACTGAGCACTTCAAAAGGCTGGTTCCACTGATAGACCAGTATCAAAGAAAGGAAGGCGCTTATCTCTTCATGGACACATTCGAGTGATCAAGCTCATAAGCCGATGCACGCGGACCGTGTTGCAAATAGGAGACACCTCAACTCCTTGTTTTCTTGACTAAAACCCTTCACTCCTCTGTTGTTGTGTCATTTTAGCAACAGATTTCTCGCTTCTGCTTTCCCGAATAATCCTAACATGCTGATAAACAGACTCTTTTTTAACTGGTATAGATAATGCCCTTCTAATAAGGCGTGACTGCTTACGCATTCGAAATACCATTTATCTATCGGATAATCGGAGAAATTATGAAAATTTTAGTGGCTACCTTTGCCAGTCTTGTACTTGCAGTTCCTGTTTTCGCCGCTGGTGGCGAAACGGATTACAAAAGCAAGTTTCAGGAACTGGATACCAACAGCAACTCGACCCTCAGCCCGGAAGAATTTCAGGCCAAGGGCAAGGATGCGCAAGCTTTCTCTCAATATGACCTGGATGGTAATGGCGAGGTGAGTGAGGAAGAATTTGCCTCGGTGAAAAAAACTAAAAAGGAGAGAAAGGAAGGGCATGGAACTGATAGCGGAACCCGCAGCGACAGAACCCCATAAGGCTGAGCATGCGTCATTCGTCGTTAACGAGGTTTTTATGAACAAAGATATTATTTCGGGAAAATGGAAACAACTCGCCGGGAAAGCAAAAAGTACCTGGGGTAAGTTGACTGATGATGATTTCGATGTCGCCGAGGGAAACCGCGACTATTTGATTGGGCGAGTCCAGGAAAGATACGGCATTGCCAAGGATGAGGCGGAACGCCAGGTCAAGGATTTCGAAAGAACATTGTGAGTCAGGTTTGCCAGAGACTATTGGTCTGATTGAGAATGCTCGTGCCTGGTTGCCTTTTTGCAAAAGGAAACCAGCATGAGCAGCACAATCGGCTAGCCGAGTAGTCGGGGACAGACCACGGTTTAACACCACGCCTTCGCCCACCGGCTTCACGTCACCCAGGTTGTCCTTTTCGGCTTGTTCAAGGCGGCGGTCGGACTACGAAGTGCTACATCGCCTTTAAGCCTCTTTCGGGACAGACCATGATTTCACGGCAAAATCTGAAACACCCACATTATGATCGGGGAAATTGTCATTTCGAACAAAGGGAGAAATCCTGGACCGGGTTCAATAGATTCCCCCTATGGCTGGAATAACAGAGGGGGTGTTAAAAGTATGGGTGTAACAGACTTTCATAATGCAGAGACAAGGTTGACAAGGTAAGGAATAATCCTTACCTTGTGGGTATGAGCATTACCGACGAGACTTCGACCGTGCCTGCCATTCATGAACAAGCCACCCTGACTTCCAAGGGGCAGATCACCCTGCCCAAGTCCATCCGCCAGGCTCTGGGCGTAACCACCGGGGAGAAGGTGGCATTCGAGTTGCGCGATGGCGATGTGATCGTCACCCGTGCCGACGCCGAACATGAAGACCCGGCCATCGGCGCCTTTCTGGGCTTGCTGGAGCAGGATATCCGCCAGGGCAAACACGCTGGCCGCCTGCCGGACCCTCTCGCCCAGGCCATGCTGGCCAACCTGGAGCATCCGCTGGACCTCGATGAAGACATAGAAGGAGAAGTCGCCCTCTGATGCAACGCCATGGATGGATACTGCTGTTCCATGAGTGCATCGTGGAGCAACTGCGAAAGCTGGAGTCAGCCGCCGAGCGCGCACAGCGCACCGACCCGCAAGGCTGTGAAGGCAACGCCAACGTCAAGCTGTTCAGGGCACTGAGCCAGTTGATCCTTGAGATCGTACCCAGCGACCCGGGCCGGGACGAGTATCGGCAAGGCAACACGCTGGGGCCGGCACACCGGCACTGGCGGCGAGCCAAGGTCGGAAGGCGCTTCCGCCTGTTCTTTCGATATGATTCCAGGTCGAAGACCATCGTATTCGCCTGGGTCAATGATGAGCAGACACTGCGTTCTTCCGGCAGCAAATCCGATCCCTACTCGGTGTTCGAGAAGATGCTCCAACGGGGCAATCCGCCGGATGATTGGGAAAGCCTTGTCGCAGAGAGCCGGTCGCACTTGTTGAAGAAGGAGAAGTGATGATCCTCGAATCTTTTAACAGCATTGCCAGGATCGGAACATGATCAAGAATGGCATGCGCCCGGGGCATCCGGACGGGGCTTTTACTCTGACTCCGATCTCCCGCTGACTCCGATCTCCCGATCTCACCGATCTCACAGACAAACGGCATAAACCAAAGATCAGCGGTCAGATTAATATATTCAAAGCTGTAGAATCGCAAGATGATGGCGGGCGAAAGCCGCTACAACAAAACAATACAAAGTCAGGGAGTGGTCATGGCAACAATCAATGTGATTGCCGGCGATATAGAGCATGGCGCGTGGGCAGTTGGTGGAGGGATTACGATGCTCAAGGCCACCCATGGAAAGGGGAAAAGATAGATCTCAAGGCCGAGGTTTCCGATATTGAGCAAATGAACGAAGAGAAGGTCAAAAAGCTTGCCGGAACAGCAGGGTGGGGTGTTGCTGGAGCGGTTCTCTTGGGCCCGCTTGGCGCCATTGGCGGGATGCTTATAGGCGGCAACAAGAAGGAAGTTGCTTTCGTGTGCAACCTCCACGACGGGAGGAGGTTTATGGCGACCACGGACGGCAAGACATGGCAGAAAATTTGCGCAGCCAGGTTCTGATTCCCTGCCCAACCTATAAAAATACAGCATTAAGGAACAATCATGACACAGATAACCTGCCCCGGCTGCGAGAAACAAATCCCGCCCGCAAAAGCCTGCCCTTACTGCAAGACTCCCATCCCATCCTCAGGAGGCTCAGGAAAAGTATTTCTCATAGCGATCGGGTTAGCTTTTCTTGTCTTTGTTTTTTTTGAATTTCCTGATACTCAGAAAAAAGCACCTGACACCAAGGCGGGGACAGGCCGAGAAGATAGCAGTGTCGCAAAAATTCTAATTGATAAAGATGTTTGCGGCAGCGAGTCAAATGTTATCGGCGAGATTATACGTCCTGCAGGAGAGGTGCAGCTAAAGGTGGGGCCGGATTTGGATTCACCGCGAGTCATTAACGAGAAAGGCAGCAAGGCTACAGGATCAACAATGTACCGCAACATCGAAGGCAGTACGCGAGTCCTCGCTCATTGCGAGAAAGGGGGTTCAACTTATGTAACCCTGATTGAGCCGGAGTGGTTAAAAGGTGAAGGGGGGTGGGCAGATACCAGCTTGCTGCGCGGAAAGGGCAGTCCGAATGACCCTTATAGCAGGCTAATATCTGATGAGGTAATGAAGGATTACGAAGGCTACGAAATCGCCGGAGATTCAGCCCACCCCAATTATGGGCTGTTCCGCAACAGGGAGAGAGAAATCAATGAACACAAGGTGTCGGCAGCAAAGAGAGCCATCGATTCAGGCCGGTGTGAGTATGTTTCGTATGTTTATTTTCAGTGGCTAGAAAGCTCGGTCGGCAACTTAAGGTTTTCTGTCGAGTGCGATCAAAACAAAAGGATTACCATTTCAGAGATTGATTTGGCAGCGGGCACAGAGGTTCGCACAAACGAAGAGAGGGCTGTCGATCGAAATACCGCTCTTCAGAGATGCAAAGATCTGATTCATGCGCAGATTATCCGGCAATCTACCGCCAAGTATCGTGAAATCCTTGGGTCCAGCTACTACGTGGCGCCCGTAACCGGGAACGTGCGCCAAGTGTTGGATTTCGAGGCTCAGAATGGATTTGGCCAGACCATTAAGCATCGGGCAGTTTGCATATTCGATCCCGATGGCGGACAAGAAATCACTATTACAGAGAAGTAGTCAGCCGACCAATGAAAAAAAGACAAACCGAGGACACCCATTGATTGGTTATCAAGTCGGTGGGTGTCCCGAAGTTTGGCCCTTCTCATACGACTTGATACGGCCGCCAGCCAGCGTCACACTTGGCGTTACAGCAAAACAGGGATGTTGCTGCATGAGAGTGTTCAAGAACGCCTGGTTCGAGCGTTTCGCTCGCAAGCAAGGCATTTCCGACAAAGCGCTGCGCAAGGCCGTGGAACGCGCCGAACACGGGTTGATCGATGCCGATCTGGGCGGCGGCGTCATCAAGCAGCGGGTGGCGCGACAGAGCCAGGGCAAATCCAGTGGATGGCGCACGTTGATACTGTTCCGCCCGGCAGAGCGGGCAATATTCGCCTTTGGTTCGCCAAGAACGCGCAAGCCAATATTTCCGCGGAGGACGAGGCACTGTTGAAGAAAGCCGCGGCGCAGGCGCTGTCATGGGACGACGCGCAACTGGACCGCCTTGTGGCGTGCAAAGAACTGACGGAGATCGGCCATGAGCCTGAAGGCTGAGACCAAAACCTATCGCAGCGGCATCGCTGCATCTATCCATGAAACCATGAGCGCGGCCTACGAAGCGGGCATTATCGGCAAGCAAACCATGCGTGAGTTCGACACATCTTGCCTCACGCCCATCCAGCCAATGTCCCCGGAGCAAATCCGCGCCCTGCGGGAACGCGAGCGGCTGTCACAACCCGTGTTCGCGCGCTACCTGAACGTCAGCAAGAACCTCGTCTCGGACTGGGAGCGCGGCATTAAGAAACCCGGCGGGCCCGCACTGCGGCTACTGACTGTCGTGCAGAAGAACGGAATTCAGGCCATCACCTGAACACAACACGGCAACAATTTCACGAGATCGACGATAGGGGACAACTCACACTATCTTCCCTCGATTCATGATGCCCTTGGGGTCGAGATTCCCCTTGAGTTGTATACCCAGCATCGCTTCGCTATCAGATACAGAAAGCTTCAGGCTTTCCCGCTTCAGCAACCCGACCCCATGCTCCGCCGAGATGCTTCCGCCCTGCTCGCTCACCAAACCCAGCACCAGCTCCGAAATCCGTGGGACCATCCCGGCAAACCGCTGATCGTCCCAAGCGGTCGGCTTGGGCACATTCAAATGAATATTCCCATCCCCCAAATGCCCGAACCATACGCTTTGCAATTCCGGAAATTTCTCGACCAGCAGCGCCTCCATGCGCTCAATAAACTCCGGCAGCTTTTCCAGCCGAACCGCCACATCATTTTTCAACGGCTTGAAGGGTACCAGGCTCTCCGAAATATTCTCCCGCAGTTGCCACAGCTCTCTGGCCTGCTGGATGGACTGGCCGATCACCGCATCCTCGATCCAGTGGTTATTCAGGCAATGCGCAAAAAAGCCGGTGATCTGTTCGTCGCTATGGGGCGCATCGAACTCCAGCAGCCCATAGCAAGGCGCTGGTCTGGCGAAGGGGTTTTGCTGCCCGGTGTGTGCGGTCACGGCGTCCACTGCCTGTTGGGAGAAGAATTCAAACGCGCTCAATGCGAAACTTTTTCTGGCGTGCTGGAAGACGGAAAGCAGATCGGTGATTGCCGGTGCGGACACCACCATCACCGTTTGGGGTGGCGGCGGTGGTTGCAGCCTGACAGTGACTTCGCAGATGAAGCCGAGGATGCCCTCGGAGCCGATAAACAGGTGGCGCAAATCAGGGCCGCAATTGTTTTTCACGAGGCCACGATTGAGGTCGAGGATATCGCCGTTGCCGGTGACCACTTTCAGGCCCAGCACCTGCTCCCGGGTGCCGCCGTAGCGCAGCACCCGGATGCCGCCAGCGTTGGTGGCCACATTGCCGCCGATATGGCTGGAGCCGGAGGAGGCGAAATCCACCGGGTAGAACAGGCCTTGTTCCCCGGCGAATCGCTGGAGGTTCTTGGTGATCACCCCGGCTTCGCAGATCACTGACTGGTCCGGCTCGGAGAAGTGCAGGATGCGGTTCATGCGCTCGAGGGTCACCACCACTTCGCCGTCCCTGGCCACCGCGCCGCCGGCAAGGCCGGTGCGGCCGCCGGAGGGCACCAGGGGAATGTTGTGCCGGTTGGCGAGCAGCACGATCCGTTGCACCTGTTCGATGCAGTCTGGCCGCACCACCAGGGAGGGGTCGGGCCGCCAGAGGGTGGTGCGGTCGATGCCGTAGGGGGCCATTTCCGCCGGATCGGTGATGACGTGGGCGCCGCCGACGATGGCTCTGAAGTGATCGGCGAACTGGCGCAAGTCAAAACCCCAACTGATCGAAAACCTGTTGCCTGAGAACTGGACTTTCGTTCACCAGGTGGTGGCGGGCACCGGGAACCATGACGACACTTGCAGCGGGGAATTTCCTGCGCAAAACCCGCAGATTGGTGCGCCAGGCGAGGGTGGTGTCGGCGGTGCCCTGGAGAATGGTGACGGGATAGTCACAGGGTTTCATGGCGCGGCATTCCCATACCCAGCGCTTCATGGCGCCCAGCCAGGCGATGGGGATGTAACGGGGCTGAAGGGGGTCGTCGCGCTCGACAAAGCGCACGAAGTCACCGTCGCTGGAGTTGGCCATGAACACCCGCCGCACACCCTTGAGAAACCTGTGACTCAGAGTATAGACGATGCTGTTGAGCCACCACTTGGCTGGCTCCACCAGAGGAGCCAGCAGAGTGACCCGGGCGAGGCCCCGATCGCCATCGCCCAGGTGCTTGAGCAGGATCGCGCCGCCGGTGCTCTGGCCGATGGCGGATACCGGCACAGGGAAGGCCCTTTTGACGCCGGCGAGGATGGCCTCGAACACCTCCACGTAGTGGTCGAAGGTGGCGATGCTGGCGCGCTCGCCGCTGGACAGTCCATGCCCCGGGAGGTCGAAGGCGGCCACGCCGTAGCCCTCATCCAGCAGATGGCGGACCAGGTGGCCATAGAGGCCGACGTGGTCGAAATAGCCGTGCACCACCACCACCATGCCCTTCTCCGGCAGCGTCGGCGCCCGTTGCGGCAGCCAGTAGTGGCAGGCGATGGTGTAGGTGGGCAGCATAACCCGACCCCAGCGATGCAGGTATTTTTCGGCGTAGTCCATGCCGTAGAGGCGCAGGTATTTCTCCGCCAGCAAGGTCTGCGAGGGGTCGGAATCCCGGTGGGGGTCGAAATTCAGATCCGGCAGGCTGGCCCGGAGATGGTCGATTTCGGCGGGAGTGAGCATGGTTTGGGTTGCCCGCTTCAGGTAACAGCCTTCATGCGGGAGAAGACGCCCACCGCCGCCATCCCCACATGAAACCTGTTGTCTGTCGCGTCAGGCGTCCTCAATTGATCCGCGGATCCAGCTCACCCTTGTCATAGCGCTTGAACATGACCTCCAGGCTCAGCGGTTTTATCTTGCTGGCCTGGCCGGCGGTGCCGAAGGCTTGATAGCGGGCGAGGCAGATGTCCTTCATCGCCTTGGTGGCGACGGCGAGATATTTGCGGGGATCGAATTCGCTTTTGTGCTGGCCCATGAAGCGGCGGATGGCGCCGGTGCTGGCGAGGCGCAGGTCGGTGTCGATATTGACCTTGCGCACCCCGTGGCGGATGCCTTCCTGGATCTCTGCCACTGGCACACCGTAGGTTTCAGGAATCTCGCCACCGAACTCGTTGATCACCGCCAGCCACTCCTGGGGCACCGAGGACGAGCCGTGCATCACCAGGTGGGTATCGGGGATGCGGGCGTGGATGGCCTTGATGCGGTCGATGTCGAGGATGTCGCCGGTGGGCGGACGGGTGAACTTGTAGGCGCCGTGGCTGGTGCCGATGGCGATGGCCAGGGCGTCCACCTTGGTGGCCTGGACGAAATCCGCCGCCTCGTCCGGGTCGGTGAGCAACTGGCTGTGGTCCAGGGTGCCTTCGGCGCCGACCCCGTCCTCTTCACCGGCCTGGCCGGTCTCCAGCGAGCCGAGGCAGCCCAGCTCGCCCTCGACCGATACGCCACAGGCGTGGGCCATGGCCACCGCCTGGCGGGTGACCGCCACATTGTATTCATAGCTCGCCGGGGTCTTGCCGTCTTCCTCGAGCGAGCCGTCCATCATCACCGAGGAGAACCCCAGCTGGATGGAACGCTGGCAGATCGCCGGGCTGGTGCCGTGATCCTGGTGCATCACCACCGGGATATGGGGGAATTCCTCGATGGCGGCGAGGATCAGGTGGCGCAGGAAGGGGGCACCGGCGTATTTGCGGGCCCCGGCGGAGGCCTGGACGATCACCGGCGAGTCGGTCTCGTCGGCCGCCTCCATGATGGCGCGCATCTGTTCCAGGTTGTTGACGTTGAAGGCGGGCACGCCGTAGCCGTGCTCGGCGGCATGGTCGAGGAGTTGACGGAGAGAGATGAGGGCCATGTGCTTTGTCCTGGTTGAGTCTATGCTGCGGTCGGGGTTCGCGGATCCGCTACAGTGTGTCGGGTTTCACCTGCAGGTTTCACCGCCAAGCGGGTTGCTGCGCTCCGGGTTCTGGCACCACCGGTGCCGTGTAACTCAGGAAGCCCGTTCTTCGAGTATCGCAACCGCCGGCAGCACCTTGCCCTCGACGTATTCGAGAAAGGCGCCGCCGCCCGTGGAGATATAGGAGACTTTATCAGCGATGCCGTATTTGTCCACCGCCGCCAGGGTGTCGCCGCCGCCGGCAATGGAGAAAGCCGGGCTCGCGGCGATGGCTTCGGCGATGACCCGGGTACCATTGCCGAACTGGTCGAACTCGAACACCCCGATCGGGCCATTCCAGATGATGGTGCCGGCGGCCTCCAGCACAGCCGCCAGGTAGTCGGCGCTGTCCGGGCCGATATCGAGGATCATTTCGTCGGCGGTCACGTCCGTCACCTGCTTGGTGGTGGCTTCGGCATATTCCGGCCCTTTCGAGAAGTCGGCGGCCGCGGCCACCACCACGTCCACCGGGAGGGGAATGCTGGCATTGGCCATCAGTTTCTGCGCCTCGGGGATCAGGTCGTACTCGCACAGGGATTTACCCACCGGCTTGCCCGCCGCGGCGAGGAAGGTGTTGGCGATACCGCCGCCGACGATCAGTTGATCGACCTTGAGGGAAAGGTTTTCCAGCACCGTGAGCTTGGAGGAGACCTTGGCGCCGGCGACGATCGCCACCAACGGCCGCCTGGGCGCCGACAGGGCCTGCTCCAGCGCTTCCAGTTCGGCACAGAGCAACGGTCCAGCACAGGCGATCGGGGCGAATTTCGCCACCCCGTGGGTGGAAGCCTGGGCGCGGTGGGCGGTGCCGAAGGCATCCATCACGAAAATATCGCAGAGCGCGGCATAGGCCTTGGCCAGTTCGTCGCTGTCCTGCTTCTCGCCAGCGTTGAAGCGCACGTTTTCGAGGAGGACTATCTCACCGTCAGCCTGGTCGATACCCTCGCGCCAGTCGCTGACCAGCTTGACCGGCCGGCCCAACAGGCCGGCGAGATGACCGGCCACCGGCTGCAGGGAAAATTCGGCATCGAACTCGCCTTCCACCGGACGTCCGAGGTGGGACATCAGGATGACCCTGGCGCCCTGGTCGGCGGCCAGGGCGATGGTCGGCAATGCCGCGCGAATGCGGGCGTCGCTGGTGATCATGCCACTCCTGACGGGGACATTGAGATCCTCGCGGATCAGCACCCGCTGGCCACGGAGTTCCAGGTCTTGCAGGCGTTTGACTCTCAGGGTCATGCTGTGGTGTTCCTCACTCATTTCCGGTGGCGGCAATTTTATCCTGCCAGTCGAGCAGGACATCGATCATCCGGTTGACGTAGCCCCACTCGTTGTCGAACCAGACCAATACTTTCACCAGCCGCGCTCCGGCCACCCGGGTCTGGCTGGCGTCGACGATACCAGAGCGCGGATCGTGGTTGAAATCGCAGGAGGCCAGCGGCTCCTCGGTATAACCCAGAATGCCCGGCAGCGCCTCGGCGGCGGCCCGCAACAGACGGTTGACGTCGCTGACACTGGTATCGCGGCCCACAGTCACCGACAGGTCGATAGCGGAGACATTCTGGGTGGGTACCCGCATCGCCTGGGCCTCGATACGACCGGCCAGTTCCGGCATCACCCGGTCGATGCCCCGCGCCAGACGGGTATCCACCGGAATCATCGACTGGATGGCCGCGCGGGTCTTGCGCAGGTCGGTGTTGTGATATGAGTCCAGCAGCGGCTGATCGTTCATCGCCGAATGGATCGTGGTGATCACCCCGGCCTCGATGGCCAGATGGCGGTGCAGGCAGTCGAGTACCGGCACCACGCAGTTGGTGGTGCACGACGCGGCGGACACGATGCGGTGCTCGCCGCGGAGCTGCTGCTGGTTGATACCGTGGACGATGGTGGCATCGACATCCGCCCGGGCGGGCTGGGAGAACAGCACCCGGCCGGCGCCGGCGACAAGGTGTTTTTCCGCCAGCGCGCGCTCGTCGAAGGTGCCGGAGCACTCCAGCACGATATCGATATCCGGCCAGCGCAGATCATCGAGATTGGCCACATGGCTGATGGCGATGGCCTGACCGTCGACCACCAGTTCGTCACCCGCCGCCGTCACCTCGCCGGGAAAGCGGCCGTGGGTGGAGTCGTAGCGGGTCAGGTAGCGGATGGTGTCGATATCCGCCAGTTCGTTGATGGCGACCACCCTGAGCCGCGCGGCCAGGCCGCGCTCGTGGATCGCCCGGAACAGCGAGCGCCCGACCCGGCCGAAGCCGTTGATGGCGAGACGCGCCATCAACCGAGCAACGCCTGCACGCGGGCGACGACATTGTCCTCGGTGAAGCCAAAATACTTGAACAGCTCGCCGGCCGGCGCCGAGGCTCCGAACGTGGTCATGCCCACCACGTCGCCGTCGAGGCCCACGTACTTGCGCCAGAAATCGGCATGGGCGGCCTCCACCGCCACCCGCGCCCGCACCGCCGGGGACAGCACGCTGTCGCGGTAATCACGGTCCTGGGCATCGAACAGCTCGGTACAGGGCATGGAGACCACCCGCACCCGGCGCCCGGCGGCGGCCAGCTTGTCCGCCGCCGCCACCGCCAGGCCGACTTCCGAACCGGTGGCGATCAGGATCGCCTCGGGCTCGCCCTGGCTGTCGCGAAGGATATAACCGCCCTTGGCGATGGCCGCCAGCTGCCGGTCGTCGCGCTGCTGGTGGGCCAGGTTCTGGCGCGAGAAGATCAGCGCGCTCGGGCCGTCGCGCCGCTCGATGGCGGCCTTCCAGGCCACGGCGGATTCCACCGCGTCGCACGGCCGCCAGGTATTCATGTTGGGCGTGGTGCGCAGATTGGTGAGCTGTTCCACCGGCTGGTGGGTGGGGCCATCCTCACCGAGGCCGATGGAGTCATGGGTGAAGACGAAGATGCTCTGCTGCTTCATCAATGCCGCCATGCGCACCGCGTTGCGGCAGTATTCCATGAACACCAGGAAGGTCGCGCCATAGTTGATGAAGCCGCCGTGCAGCGCGATGCCGTTCATGATCGCCGCCATGGCGAATTCCCGCACCCCGTAGTGGAGATAGTTGCCGCTGGCGTCCTCCGCGGCAATGGCTTTCGAACCCTTCCAGATGGTCAGGTTGGAGCCGGCGAGATCCGCCGAACCACCGAACAGTTCCGGCAGCAGCGGGCCGTAGGCGTCGAGGCAGTTCTGCGAGGCCTTGCGGCTGGCGATGCTGTCGCCCTTCTCCTGGCAGGCGCGGATATAGGCATCCGCGTCGGCGGCGAAACTGGCGGGCAATTCACCGGAGAGGCGGCGCACCAGTTCGGTGGCCAGTTCCGGATAGGCCGTGCTGTAGGCGTCGAGCCGCTGCTGCCAGGTCATTTCCTCCCGCTTGCCGCGGCCGCGGGCATCCCAGCTCTCGCGGATGGCCGCGGGGATCTCGAACGGCGGGTGGTTCCAGCCGAGAGCCTCGCGGGTGGCGGCGATCTCCTCGGCGCCGAGCGGCGCGCCGTGGCAGACTTCCGACCCGGCCCTGTTGGGTGAGCCGAAGCCGATCACCGTCTTGCAGCAAATCAGGGTGGGCCTGCCGGTCTCGGCGCGGGCCTGCTCGATGGCACCACGGATCGCCGCCGGATCGTGACCGTCGATGGCGGAAATCACCTGCCAGCCATAGGCCTCGAAGCGTTTTGTGGTGTCATCGGTGAACCAGGCCGGGGCTTCGGCACTGCCGTTGACCACGCCATCGATAGAGATCCCGTTATCGTCGTAAAAGGCGATCAGCTTGCCAAGGCCCAGGGTGCCCGCCAGGGAGCAGGCCTCGTGGGAGATCCCCTCCATCAGGCAACCGTCGCCAAGGAAGACATAGGTGTGGTGATCGATGACCTCGTGGCCGGGGCGGTTGAACTGGGCCGCCAGCACTTTCTCGGCGATGGCCATGCCCACGGCATTGCTGACGCCCTGACCGAGCGGGCCGGTAGTGGTTTCGATACCCGGCGCTTCGCCGTATTCGGGGTGACCGGCGGTTTTGGAGTGAAGCTGGCGGAAGTTCTTCAATTCCTCGACCGGCAGGTCGTAGCCGGAGAGGTGCAGCAGCGAGTAGAGCAGCATCGAGCCGTGACCGTTGGACAGCACGAAGCGGTCGCGGTTGGGCCAGTTGGGGCTGCCCGGATGATGGCGGAGGAAGTCGTTCCACAGCACTTCGGCAATATCCGCCATGCCCATCGGAGCGCCGGGATGGCCGCTGTTGGCTTGCTGGACGGCATCCATACTGAGGGCGCGGATGGCATTGGCGAGGTTGCGGCGGGATTGCATGAGGTCGCGCTCCTAGGGTAAGGGGTGTAAAAGGCGGCCATTTTCCCCCACCGGGGCTGCCCAGTAAATAGCCGATGAGAAAGGTCGGACTTTATGTCTGCCCTGTCAACGCGCCGGCGCCAGCGCATGTTTCATGACATGGTAAATATAGCTCTGTTCCTGCACGCCGTGGATCAGGTGCGCCCAGGGGCCGATGGCATAGATCGCCACATCCTCGCCACCGTGGGTTTCGCCGTAGTGTGGCACCAGGCTCTCCTGGTAGTAATCCCTGCTGGCGGTGTCGATGCCGCGGGTATCGGCGCGCCCGGGCTTGCCGCCCTTGAGTTCACGCTCGGCAATGGAGCCGAGCACGGCGTGGCCGGGGCCATTGCCGTAGCCGAGCGTGGTGTAGGGCAGGCCGTCGAGGGCCGGATAGGGTTCGTCTTCAGGCTCGCCACGCTCGTCATTGCCCACCACCTGGCCGAGGATGGGATTGCCACGGGTCGGGTAGCCGGCGATGGTCAGCACATGGCTGTGGTCGGCGGTGACGATGAGCAGGGTCTCGTCGCTATCCACTTTGTCCAGCGCCACCTGCACCGCCCGGGCAAAGGCCTGGCCGTCACTGAGCGCGCGATAGGCGTTGCCGGCGTGGTGGGCATGGTCGATGCGCCCGCCCTCCACCATCAGGAAATAGCCCTCGTCATTGCGGCTGAGGCGATCGATGGCCACCGCGGTCATTTCCGCCAACGAGGGCTCGTCGCCGCCAAGCGCCTCCCTGTCCGCTTCGAAATGCATGTGGTTGGGCTCGAACAGGGCGAGGATCTTGCCCGCCGACGCCACATCGATGGCATCGAACTGCGCCTGATTCCAGGCGTAGACGCCATCCGGGTTGCGCGCCTGCCATTCGGCGATCAGATTGCGGCCATCTCCCCGCTGGCCGGCCTGGTCGGGATATTCCGGGTCCGGCTCGCCGCGCGGCAGCAGGTGCCGACGGCCACCCCCCATGATCACCTCGATACCGTCACCGTGACTGAATTCCACCAGTTGGCGGGCGATGTCGCGGCAGTCGGCGCGCATGGCCTCGGGCACCCAGGTATCGTCCTCCCAGTCCCGGTGGGGACTGTGGGCATAGGTCGCGGCGGGAGTGGCGTGGGTGATGCGGGTGGTGGTGACCACACCGGTCGCCAGCCCCCGCTGCTCCGCCTGTTCCAGCAGGGTGGGCAGTGTCGCATCGGCCACCCCGGCGCAGTCGCCGGTGGTAATCTCCGGCCCCAGCGAAATCACCCCGGCGCGGGTCTTGACCCCGGTCATGATGGCGCTCATGGTGCCGGCGGAATCCGCCGTCTGCTGGTTGGTGTTGTAGGTTTTCGACAGCGCCACGTGGGGGAAGCGCTCGTAGCTGAGGACGTTGTCCTCCCCCGGCTCACCCCGCGACTGGCCATCGAAAATCCGCGTGGCGGTGACCGAAGCGATGCCGTTGCCGTCGCCGACGAACAGAATCACGTTCTTGGCTCTGCGGGTGTTGGGCTGCACCGCCAGCGCGGCCTCGAGCGCCGCCTGGCCCTGCGCCCGCCAGTGGGCGGTGGTGCCGCCCTCGCCGGCGCAAACCGGGCCGCCAGCGGCCAGCAGCACGGCGGCCAGCAGGGTGGATATCTGTCGCGTCATTACTCCTTCGCCTCCTTTCCGTCATCAACAAGTGCGCTTGATCCCGCCATCGTCGCCCGCCTGTATGTCAGTGCTATGACCTGGCGCCAACCATCGCCGCGGCACCCTGCGAGCGGCGCCGGCGCCCGTGCCGCGACCCGGGACACGCCGACGGGCGGCAGTCTATCACTCCCGTCGCCCGGACGGCCCGGCAAATATATCAAAATATTTTGATATATAAAAAAACCGTGCTAGCATCCTCGACCATGAACCCCGCTCCCGTTGCCGAACACAAGGCCAATGCCCTGGACTCCCTCGCCAGCCTGATGAAGGCCGCGGGCGATCCCCTGCGCCTCGAGATCCTCCGGGTGCTGCGCAACAACGCCTTCGGTGCCCTGGAGCTGAGCGACATCTTCGCCATGCGCCAGAACGCCATGAGCCACCACCTGAAGATCCTCTCCAGGGCCGGGCTGGTAACGTTCCGCCGCGAAGGCACCCACATGTTCTATCGGCGCGCTGGTCTGCCGGCGCATTACCACCCGCTGCACCGGGAGATCCTCAACGCCCTCGACGAGGTGCCCGTCTCCGACGTCATCCTCGCCCGCATCCGCGGCATCGAAGAGGCCAGAACCGCCGCCTCCCGGGAATTCTTCCGCGCCAATGCCGACAAGTTCCGCGCCCAGCAGGACCTGATCGCCGGCTACCCGCAATACGGTGAGGCGGTGGTGGGCACCCTTGACCGACTGACCGGCGGCCGGCGCCACACGGTAATCGAGGTCGGCCCCGGTGAGGGCGAACTGCTGGCCGACCTGCACCGCCATTTCGACCGCGTCATCGCCATCGACAATTCCGCCGAGATGCTCGACCGCTCGCGGCAATTCGCCCTCAGCCGGGGCCTCGACAACGTCGAATTCATCCACGGCGACACCGCCACCGCCCGCGCCCTGGCCCTGTCCGGCGACGTGGTGACACTCAACATGGTGCTCCACCACACCCCGGCGCCGGCGGCGGTGATCGCCGACCTCGCCAGGCTGCTCAACCCGGAGGGCGTGCTGGTGATCACCGAGCTGTGCCAGCACGACCAGGATTGGGCGCGCAGCGCCTGCGGCGACCTCTGGCTGGGCTTCGAACCCGACGAGCTCAGCGACTGGGCGGCGGAATCGGGCCTCGCCGAAGGCAGCGCCGAATACCTGCCGCTCAAAAACGGTTTTCGCATACAACTTCGCCAATTTATCCGCACATCGCCGCCATTGCCGCCAACCCCGCAAGGAGACCGCCCATGAGTCACTATAAAATCTTCACCTCCGAATCCGTCTCGGAGGGGCATCCCGACAAGATGGCCGACCAGATTTCCGACGCCGTGCTCGATGCCATCCTCCAGGACGACAAGGATGCCCGCGTGGCGGTGGAAACCCTGGTCAAGACCGGGATGGCCGTCATCGCCGGCGAGGTCCGCACCAACACCTATGTCGATCTCGAAGACATCGTCCGCCAGGTGATCCTCGACATCGGCTACGACAGCTCCGACGTCGGTTTCGACGGCGCCTCGTGCGCGGTGCTCAATGCCATCGGCAAACAGTCCGTCGACATCGCCGTCGGCGTCGATGAAAGCGACGGCAAGGAACAGGGCGCCGGCGACCAGGGCCTGATGTTCGGCTACGCCACCAACGAAACCGACGTGCTGATGCCAGCCGCCATCTATTACGCCCATCGCCTGGTGGAGCGCCAATCCCACCTGCGCAAGCAAAAAGTGCTGCCCTGGCTGCGTCCCGACGCCAAGAGCCAGGTGACCCTGCGCTACGAAAACGGCCTCCCGGTGGCAGTGGACGCCGTGGTGCTGTCGACCCAGCACAATGACGACGTCAGCCTCGCCGATCTCCAGGAGGCGGTACTGGAGGAAATCATCAAGCCGGTGCTGCCCGCGGAGTGGTTGCACGAGCGCACCCGCTACCACATCAACCCCACCGGCAAGTTCGTGATCGGCGGCCCGATGGGCGACTGCGGCCTCACCGGGCGCAAGATCATCGTCGACACCTACGGCGGCATGGCCCACCACGGCGGCGGCGCTTTCTCCGGCAAGGACCCGTCGAAAGTCGACCGCTCCGCCGCCTATGCGGGCCGCTACGTCGCCAAGAACATCGTCGCCGCCGGGCTTGCCGACCGCTGCGAGATCCAGGTCTCCTACGCCATCGGCGTGGCGGAACCCACCTCCATCAGCATCAATACCTACGGTACCGGCAAACTCAGCGACGATGAAATCGCCCTGCTGGTGCGCGAACACTTCGACCTCCGGCCCAAGGGCCTGATCGACATGCTCGACCTGAAACGCCCGATCTACCGGCAAACCGCCGCCTACGGGCACTTTGGCCGCGAGCTGCCCGATTTCACCTGGGAGAAGACCGACCGGGCGACGGCGCTGAAGGCGGCGCTGTGAGGCGTTTGGCGATTGCCGGCTGGCGGCCCCGCCAGGCCGGTCTGGCCGCAGTCATCGACGGCTGGAAGCCCTGTCCGCCATCCCGGCGCAGCGCCTGAAAGATCGCCGCAACCGAAATAAACCACCCGCTTTTACGTAAACCTGTTACGTGAAACGTGAAACTCCAACGACGAGGACACGCAATGGACACCACGACCCACCCCGCCGCGGACTTCAAAGTCGCCGATATCAACCTCGCCGCCTGGGGCCGCAAGGAAATCACCATCGCCGAAACCGAGATGCCGGCGCTGATGACCCTGCGCGATCAGTACCGCGGCCAGCAGCCCCTGGCCGGCGCGCGGATTCTCGGCTGCATCCACATGACCATCCAGACTGCGGTGCTGATCGAGACCCTCGTGGCCCTCGGCGCCGAAGTGCGCTGGTCGTCGTGCAATATCTTCTCCACCCAGGACCACGCCGCCGCGGCCATCGCCGCCGCCGGGGTCGCGGTATACGCCTGGAAAGGTGAAACCGAGGAGGAGTACGAGTGGTGTATCGAGCAGACCATCCTCAAAAACGGCCAGCCCTGGAACGCCAACATGGTGCTCGATGACGGCGGCGACCTGACCCGCATGCTCCATGACAAATACCCGCAACTGCTCGACAGCATCCACGGTATCACCGAAGAAACCACCACCGGCGTCCACCGCTTGCAGGAAATGCTCGCCAAGGGCGAACTGAAAGTCCCCGCCATCAACGTCAACGATTCGGTGACCAAATCCAAGAACGACAACAAATACGGCTGCCGCCACTCGCTCAACGACGCCATCAAGCGCGCCACCGACCACCTGCTGGCCGGCAAGAAAGCGCTGGTGATCGGCTACGGCGACGTCGGCAAGGGCTCCGCCCAGTCCCTGCGCCAGGAAGGCATGATCGTGCGCATCACCGAGATCGACCCGATCTGCGCCATGCAGGCCTGCATGGACGGCTACGAAGTAGTCTCACCCTACCTGGCCGGCGACCCGGCGAAGGGCGTGGATAAAGCCCTGCTCGGCCAGATCGACCTGGTGGTGACTTGCACCGGCAACTACAACGTCTGTGACGCCGACATGCTCAAGGCCCTGAAAAACGGCTGCGTGGTCAGCAATATCGGCCATTTCGACAACGAGATCGACACCGCCTTCATGCGTCAGAACTGGCAGTGGGAAGAAGTGAAGCCCCAGGTGCACCTGGTCTATCGCCGCTCGCCGAAGGACGGCTCGACACAGGAAGGCGCCGACAACGACCACCTGATCCTGCTGTCCGAAGGTCGCCTGGTCAATCTCGGCAACGCCACCGGCCACCCCTCGCGAATCATGGATGGCTCCTTCGCCAACCAGGTGCTGGCGCAGATCCACCTCTACGGTGAAAAATTCGCCGAGCTGCCGGCCGGCGAGAAAACCGCCAGGATCCGCGTCGAAGTGCTGCCCCGCAAACTCGACGAAGAAGTCGCCGCCCACATGGTGCGCGGGTTCAACGGTGTGGTGACCCGACTCAAGCCCGAGCAGGCCAGCTATATCGGTGTAGAGGCCGAAGGGCCGTTCAAACCCGAGAGCTATAGATACTGAAGCCGTCGGTATCATAAAACCAGCGGTATCAGGACGTGTTGACGCTTCACCGGCGACGCAAAAGCAGGTATGGGCCGCTGCCGGGCAACCAGCGCCGGTGCGCCCCCTGCGTCGGCGCACCCTATGAGTCACATACCTTATGGAAAGACATAGGGTGTGCTGAGGAACGAAGCGCGCCGCGGGAACTGGCGCAACGCGCAACCTGAAACCGGGAATGTGATACGCCAGCCAGTACCCGGCTTATCACACAAAGCGAAACAGCAAGGTGTCACCCACATGCCAACACCCAGAATCAGCTTCGAATTCTTCCCGCCCAAGACCCCGGAGGGAAAGGACAAACTGCTGGCCACCCGCGACCGGCTGGCGGCAGTGCGGCCGGAATATTTTTCCGTCACCTACGGTGCCGGTGGCTCCACCCGCGACAATACCCGCGATATCGTCACCCGCATCCACAGCGACGGCCACCAGGTGGCGCCCCATCTCTCCTTCGGCGGCGACAGCCGGGAGGCGGTGCTTGCCCTGCTGCAAAACTACAAGGACGCCGGGGTCCAGCGGGTGGTGGCGCTGCGCGGCGACGCACCTTCCGGCATGGGTGTCCACAAGCTGGTCAACGCCAACCAACTGGTGGCCATTATCCGCGAAGCCTTTGGCGACCACTTCCACATCAGCGTGGCGGCGTACCCGGAGATCCATCCCGATGCGGAAAACTACGACCGGGATATCTTCTGGCTGGGAGAAAAATTCCGCGCCGGCGCCGATTGTGCGATTACCCAGTATTTCTACAACGCCGACGCCTATGTCTATTTCATGGACCAGTGCGCCAGGGCGGGCATCGACAAGCCGGTGATCCCCGGCATCATGCCCATCACCAATGTCCAGAGCCTGGTGCGCTTTTCCGATAATTGCGGCGCCGATATCCCGCGCTGGCTGCGGCAGCGCCTCAATGGCTTTGGCCAGGATCAGGAAGGCCTCAAAGCCTTCGGCACCGAGGTGGTCACCCGGCTCTGTGAAAAACTGCTCGCCGGCGGCGCGCCGGGCTTCCATTTCTATACCATGAACCAGGCGGAGCCGACGCTGGGCATTCTCCGCAACCTCGGCATCGACTAAACATTGCATAGTAGATGTAAACGACCGGGTTCGACATCAAGCCCTCGATCGGGCACCCAGCTGTCACGTCGAACCTGCGATGCAAAACCTGACGAGAGAAGGCCATGCGCACCACCCGGATCTTTACCGCCCAGCCGCTCGCAGCCGACAGCGAGGTTGCCCTCGCCAGAGACGCCGCGCGCCACCTGGTGACCGTGCTGCGTCTCAAAGCCGGCGACCCGGTGAATCTGTTCAACGGCGACGGCGGCGAATACCCGGGCGAGATCGTTGCCGCCAGCCCCAAGGCGGTGACCGTGCGCACCGGCGCTCACAGTCCGCAAGATCGGGAATCCCCCCTGCGCACCCTGCTGGCCATCGGCATCTCCCGCGGCGAACGCTTCGAATGGGTGCTGCAAAAAGCCACGGAGCTGGGGGTGACGGAAATCATTCCCCTCTACACCGAGCGCACCGAGGTCAAACTCAAGGGTGACCGGGAGGACAAAAAACAGGCGCGCTGGCAGCAGGTGATCGTCAGCGCCTGCGAACAGTGCGGCCGCAACCGCCTGCCGGCGCTGCACAATCCCCAGCTCCTGCGGGACTGGCCGGGCCCGCAAGCGGACATCAAGCTGGTGCTGCACCACCGCTCACCGGTGACCCTGCAATCCCTGGCCAGTCAGACGCCGTACTCAGTCGCGCTGCTGATCGGCCCGGAAGGGGGCCTTTCCGCTTCCGAAATCGCGCAGGCGGAAGGCAGCGGCTTTCAAGCCCTGACCCTCGGCCCCAGGGTGCTTCGCACCGAAACCGCGCCCATTGTCGCCCTGGGAATATTCCAGGGATTGTGGGGCGATTTCCAGGGAGCGTGATTCGTGCCCGCCCGAAACACGATCAGTTTCGGCGCTCTTTTCGGCCTCGATGGCGGCGAAGCCGGCGGAATGCTCAGATCGATTCGGAGGAGCTTTCCGGAGATATGCCCGCGCCGGAGTAAAATTACCGGAGCGCTCGCGCCCACCCGTGCGGCCAGCGCTGCACATCCAGGCCACTCTCTCGAGGACCAGGCATGAAGTACGAAGGTCGATGCTTGTGTGGGGAAATCTCCTACATATGCTCAGGTGAACCAGTGTTCCAGTTCAACTGTCATTGCCGTGACTGCCAAAGGAGTACCGGCGCCGCTTATGCCCCGATCATGTTTTTCCAGCGCAAAGATATTCACATAAACGGCAACCTGAAATTCTATGAATCCAAAGGTGGAAGCGGGAAGGTCATCAGCCGGGGATTTTGTCCATCATGCGGCGCTCAGATCGTTGGTGATGTCGAGGATGCGTCACCGCTGCTCTCGATACGACCGGGAACGCTTGACGATACAGATTCATACCGGCCCAGCGCAAACGTGTATACCGCTCATGCCGCCTCGTGGGACGCCATGGATCCGACCCTGCCAAAATTTGCCGCCATGCCGCCGCGCAAAGGCGCCTGACATTTGCTTCCAGCCGGCGACATGTCGTGACGCGGCTCGACTCAAAGGTCATGCATGGGGTGGCCGCTGGAACTTTTCTCGAACGCATGGAAACAGATTCACAAATCATCGGGAGGCGCAAATGGTGAATGAGCAGATCCACTTCGACGACGGGGTGGCCTACGAACGATATATGGGAAGGTGGAGCCAGCTTGTGGGTGACGTCTTCCTCGACTGGCTTGTCCCGCAGCCGGGTTTGCGATGGCTCGATGTCGGTTGTGGCAACGGCGCCTTTACCGAGATGGTCGTCGAGCGGTGCGCTCCGGCTTCCGTCCAGGGGATAGATCCATCCGAGGAACAGCTTGCCTATGCTCGCACACGATCTTCGCTGCGCGACACACTGTTGCATCGAGCCGACGCAATGGCGTTGCCTTTCGCCGACAATGCGTTCGACGTCGCGGTCATGCCGCTGGTGATCTTCTTCGTTCCCGACCCCGCCAGGGGCGTTGCTGAAATGGCACGGGTGGCCTGTCCTGGCGGTGCTGTCGCCGCCTACGCCTGGGACATGGCCGGTGGCGGCTTTCCCTACAAGCTGCTGCGGGATGAGATGCGTGAGCTGGGTATCGCGGTTCCGGCACCACCGAGCCCCGACGCGTCCCGACTGGATGCGATGCGGGATCTGTGGGCTGGTGCCGGCCTGGATCGTATCGACACGCGGGAGATCGCCGTGCAGCGCACATTCGTCGATTTCGACGACTACTGGACAGCCATACTCGGCGGGTCGAGCGTCGGCTCAAAGCTCGCGGCCATGGCGCCCAGGGATCTCGCGCTTCTCAAAACCCGGATCCACGCCCGCCTGCCGGCAGATGATTCCGGCCGTATCACCTACAGTGCCCGGGCGAACGCGGTGAAGGGCTATGCGCCCAGATAAATTTGAGCAGGAGCTGCGGGGCCATCACCGCGAGTCAGCTACCGAGCAAGCCACCGGGCGGGGTCCACGTCAGCCGTCCAATCCCAACCGCGTATGCCACTCGGCCAGCGCCTCGTCGGGGTAGCCGTCGAACTGGCGGTCCGCCGGGGCTGCTCCCGTCTCGACCCAGCCTGCCTTCGAGCCGAGCATCATGTGGGAGTATTCCGGCGGCACCGGCAGCTCGGTATCAATGGCCGAGGCAAAGGGGTGAACCAGGTCCGGCCATTCAGGGCTGTATACCCAGAGCGCACTGCCGCACTCGCGACAGAAGTGCCGTTCGCCGCTGCTGACCGCCACCGTGCCGTCCGGCTGGCGCAGCCGCGCGTGATAAACAGCGATCGCCTCGCGCCCGCTGACCTGCAGGCTGCCGGCGTCTCCGCCAATATTGACGGCGTAGCCGCCACCGCCCTGGGTTTTGCGGCAGATCGAGCAATAACATCGTTGGTAGGGGTACGGATGGACGCTTTCCAGGCTGAAATTCACCGCGCCACAGTGACATGAACCTTCGAGATACATGACGCTCTCCCGTCGACAGCGGGGCGCGGCACGCCCCGCACGGTTATCAGATCTCGCCGCAGGCCATGCGGCTGCCGCCACCGCCCAGCGGCTCGGGATGATCCGCGTGGTTGTCGCCGCCGGCGTGAATCATCAGCGCGCGACCTTCGATCTCTGCGAGCTTCTTGATCCGCGGCGCCAGCACCGGGTAGTCCGCCGAGCCATCGGCGTTCACGTACAGCGCCGGCAGATCGCCCAGGTGGCCATCCTCATAGGGGCCGAGGTGCTTGCCGGTCTTCTCCGGATCGTAATGGCCGCCCGCAGCCTCCGCGGCGCTCATCTTGCCGTTCTTCTCGGCGGGGTCGCAGCTGCCGTTTTCGTGCACATGAAACCCGTGCACCCCGGCGGGCAGCGATGTCAGCTGGGGCGTAAACAGCAGGCCGTGGTCGGTTTCGCTGATGGTAACGCTACCGATATCCTGTTGCTCGCCTGCGGCGTCCACCAGGTTGATGGTTACTTCCTGCGAGGCGGCCTGGGCAACGCCGATGGAGCCGATGGAAAGCGCCACGGCCAGTGCCAGCCAGTTCTTGTTCGATTTCATGCTTATCTCCTCCAGTGGGTGCACGTAGGCATCAGACAGAGCGGAAAGCCGGTCGTTCAGAATTTATTCGCGGGCCCGCCCTGCGGTGAATCACAGCGACAAGTGTACCAAACCCGTTTCATCGAAGAGACCGCGATCTCGGGCCCAGGTACGCCGCTGTCCATCCAGTGCCCGCGGCGCTGTCGCGATTGCCGGCCGCCAGGGCCAGGCCGCCATCCGACGACGCCAGCCCCGGCAGAAGTGGCAGGTGCCGTCAGATCATGCGCCGCAGCACGCCGTCCTTCCTGACGAAATGGTGCAGCAGGGCAATCCCGATATGACCGACGATCATGACCAGCAGCAACCAGGCGATCGGAGAATGCAGGCTGCCGATGCTGGCCATCCAGGGAATCCCGTCGCCCTTGGCGGCCAGCTGAACACCAAAGGCCGTCCAGCCGTAACCGTTACCCACCATGGTCAGGATGCCGGTGACGGGCATCAGCACCATGCCGGCGTACAGCAGGAAGTGCCCCGCCTTGACCAGGAACGCGGTGGCCGGATCCTGCTCGGGGCGGTTGTCCTTCTGTTTCGCCACCCAGCCGAGCCGCAGTACCACCAGCACCAACAGCAGCGAACCGATGGAGACGTGCCAGGGCACCAGGGTCTGGCCAACCCAGTGCTCGCCATCGGCTATGCGATCAAAGAGTTTCAACAGCTGCCAGCCGATCAGCAAGGCCATCAGCCAGTGAAACCATCGGGAAATACTCCCGTAGCGCTCTCTCGAGTCACCGCTCATATACCACTCCTTTCTTGGATCCATCATCAGGTACGATCATTGCCGTTCGATAACAAGCCCGTCTTTGCCGGGCATGCGTTTCAGGGGGTCGGCCACCACCTGCCGCTTGGCCGCAGCGGCGGATAAATCCGGCAATGGCCAGCCGCTCGCTAGTGATCCAGCGCCTCCAGCTTCTCGATGGCCCTTTCAGGCAGGGACAGGTTCGCCGCCCCGGCCAGTTCATCGAGCTGCGCCAGGGCGGTGGCGCTGGCAATGGGGGCGGTGACGCCCGGGCGGCTCATCAGCCAGGCCAGCGCGACCTGGGCAGGAGTGGCCGAGACATCCTCCGCCACCTCGAGGAGGACGCTCAGCAGGCTCTGGCCGCGGTCATCGAAGTAGCCTTTCAGGAGGTCCGCCCGGGCGCTGCCTCGCAGGTCCTCGACAGCCTTGTACTTCCCGGTCAGGAAGCCGCTCGCCAGTGAGAAATAACTCACTACCCCGAGTTCGTGCTCCTCGGCCACCCCAGCCAACTCGCCCTCGAAGCCGGTGCGGTCATAGAGGTTATAGAGCGGCTGTATCATCTCGTAGCGGGGCAGGCCTTGCTCCCGGGAGACCGCCAGCGCCTCGCGCAGGCGCCCGGCCGAGTAGTTGGAAGCGCCGATGGCGCGAACCTTGCCGGCCTCGACCAGCCTCGCAAAGGCGGCAAGGGTTTCCTCCAGCGGCACCTCCTGGTCGTCGATATGGGCGAAGTAGACGTCCAGGTAGTCGGTGCCGAGGCGCCGCAGGGAATCCTCGACGGCCGTTTCGACATTGGCCGCCGATAGCCCCTTGCGCGGCTCCCACAGGCCGACCTTGCTCATCAGCACGATGTCATCGCGCCGGCCGCGCCGCGCCAGCCACCGGCCCAGCACCGTTTCCGATTCGCCACCGCTGTGGCCGGGCACCCAGGCCGAGTAGACATCGGCGGTATCGAGAGCGTTGAAACCGCACTCGACGAAGCGATCGAGCAGGGCGAAGGAGCGCGCTTCATCGGCAGTCCAGCCAAAGACGTTGCCGCCAAAGACGAGGGGAGCGATTTCGAGGCCGGAACGGCCCAGTTGACGTTTCTGCATTTTTCCTTCCTCTCTGATGTTGTGTTACGCGATGCTCTCGACGATGCCGCCGTCCACCCGCAATGCGGCGCCAGTGGTGGCGCTGGCCTGTGGCGACGCGGCATAGACACAGAGGTTGGCGACCTCCTCGGGGCTGGCAAAGCGCCGCAACAAGGTCGACGGGCGGTTCTCCTCGAGGAACAGGGCTTCCATTGCCGATGCCGACACACCGCGCTCGGCGGCCTGCTCCGCCATCATGGCGACTGTCCCTTCGGTACGGGTCGGCCCGGGCAGGATGGTGTTTACGGTGACGCCGGTGCCGGCCAGCACCTTCGCCAGTCCACGGGACAGGCCCTGCAGCGCCGTCTTGCTGACGCCATAATGAACCATTTCCGTGGGTATGTTCAGTGCCGATTCGCTGGAGATAAACTGAATCCGCCCCCAGCCCCGGTCCCGCATGCCCTTGGCATAATGGCGGGCCAGCCGCACACCACTGAGCACATTGACCTGGAAGAACTCTTCC
>JBAZCN010000035.1:0-28271 GCA_041655035.1 Porticoccaceae bacterium
CGGCAGTGCCTGGAGCAGCAGGCCGCCGGCGCGCTGGCCGTCGGCGAACAGCCAGAGGCGGGTGGGGAGCTGTTCGGACAGGTTGAAATAATCCTCGAGGCAGGCGTTCAGCGTCTCTTTCTCGAGTGGCACGATGCCCTGGTAGCGCTCGCCATCCGCCGGGTCGATGGTGATCGCCAGATGGCCGTTGCCGAGCAGTTGCCTGAGGTCGCGGACCTCGGGGTCCGCGCCTTCCGCCAGCCGGGCGATGCCTCTCAGGGCATTGTGCCGGGTGCAGTCGGCCATCAGCAGGGTGAGATCGCCATCACCGCGGGCCTGGAGGGTGATGACGCCGTCGAATTTCAGGGTGGCGCTGAGCAGCCCGGCGGCGGCGAGCAGCTCACCGAGCAGCTCGTTGATGAGGGTGGGATAGTTGCCGTTGTCGAGGACGTTCTGGTAGCTGTCGGCGAGGGAGACGATTTCGCCACGGACATCGCTGTTGTCGAAGATGAAGCGGTGTAACTGGTCGTTGTGAGGCATGGCGGTTCGGGGTTGGCGAAGGATCGGGCACTGTAAAAGAGGTTTGAGGGATTGTCCAGATGGGCGGGATCGCCGCCGGCGATAATCGCGCTTGTGTAATCCATCCCGGGCAGGAACTGTTTCAGATCGGCTGCCGGCTTGGATTCGTCCTCGACACAGCGCGACCGCCCCGGCCTCAATCGCCCGGGCTGTTGTGGTCTTCCAGGAACTGATGGATCATCCGGCGCTGCTTCTTGGAGGGCCGCTGTCCGGGGCGGTTTTCGTGGTCGCGGGCGAGGCGCCGGGCTTCGGCGCGGGCTTCACGCTGGCGCAGGCTGTCCTCGCTCTCGCGGTACAGCAGCGCCGCCTCGGGCGCCCCGCGGCGCTGCTCGGAGAGGGCGAGTATTTCCACGGTCCGGGCATCCCAGCCCTGCTGGATCTCGAGGATCGTGCCGGTGGCGACATCGCGGCTCGGTTTGGCGCGCTGGCCGCCGATCTTGACCTTGCCGCCGGCGATGGCTTCCTTGGCGAGGGTGCGGGTCTTGAAGAAGCGCGCCGCCCACAGCCACTTGTCGAGGCGCACCTTATCCACCCGCCACCCCGGTTCCAGGCTCCGCCCCGGTGGCGAGCGCCTTGGGAATGATCTCATCGAAATGGTGGATGGCGGGGAACTGCCCCCGGTAGCTGGCCTCGAGCCGGCTGTCCGGCTGGCGGATACAGCACAACTGGCTGATGCCAAAGCGCTGCGCCGCGGCGAGGATGGCTTCCGAGTCATCGATGAACAGGGTGGTGGCGCCATCGAAACCGATGTCCCGCTCCAGGGCCTGCCAGAACAGCGGCGACTCCTTGGGCACGCCGTAGTGGTGAGAGGAGATGATCAGGTCGAGGTGGTCGCCGATCGCCGTCAGTGACAGCTTGAGCTCGAGGCTCTGGGGATGGGCATTGGTCACCAGGACGCGGCGCTTGCCTGCGGATTTCAGTTTTTGCAGGAAGTCGATCGCGTGCGGGCGCTCGGCGATCAGATGCTGGATTTCCTCCTTGAGGGCGCGGACATCCACCGCCAGTTCGCGGCTCCAGTAATCGAGACAGTACCAGTCCAGGGTGCCCCGCTTGTCGTGGAAGCGCTGGCGCAACTGCTGGGTGGCCGCGTCGGGGCACAGGCCCTGTTGCTCGGCGTAGCGGCGGGGCAGGTGGGTCAGCCAGAAATAATTGTCGAAATGGAGGTCGAGCAAAGTGCCGTCCATGTCGAGCAGGACCGTATCAATGGCACTCCAGTCAATCATGGCGGATAATAGCTGCTACGTTGATGATCATGGCTGCCGAGTATGCCTGTTGAGCCGCAAATATTAAAGCGCAGAGAAACCGCCCGCAGCCGGCTGTTCCGAGTGGAGGAACTGCTGCTGCGGTTCAGCAATGGTGTCGAACGGGTCTACGAGCGGCTCTGCCATCCCACCCACGGCGCGGTGCTGATAGTGCCGATGCTCGACGACGAGACGGTGCTGCTGGTGCGCGAATACGGCGCCGGTGTCGAGGGTTATCAACTGGGCTTGCCCAAGGGCGCCTGTCATCCGGGGGAAGACCGTCTGGCCGCGGCCAACAGGGAATTGATGGAAGAGGTCGGCTATGGCGCCCATCATCTCGAATACCTCAAATCCCTGACCCTGTCGCCGGGCTACATGGGTCACGACATCGATGTGATCCTGGCCCTGAACCTCTACGAACAATGGTTGCCGGGCGATGAGCCGGAGCCGCTCGAGGTGGTGCCCTGGTCGATCCGCGATCTGCCCGCCCTGGTGGCCAGGGACGACTTCACCGAAGGGCGCTCGCTCGCCGCACTCTACCTGGTCAGGGATCTGTTGATCAAATGAGTTCTGCCGCCAGGGATGACGATGATCCGCCATTACTGGCGGTGATGATTGCCGCTGCCCGGGCCGCCGGCGACGCCATCATGGCGGTGTACCGCGAAGCCGATTTCGGCGTGACGCTGAAGGGCGACCGTTCGCCGGTAACCCGCGCCGACCTCGTGGCCCACGAAATCATCGCCGACCAGTTGCTGGCGGCGGAGCCCTCGATGCCGCTGTTGTCGGAGGAGGCGCCGCAGGCGCCCTGGCAACAGCGCCGGCAGTGGCGGCGCTACTGGCTGGTGGACCCGCTCGACGGCACCCGCGAATTCATCAGCCGCAACGACGAATTCACCGTCAACATCGCCCTGGTGGATGAGGGGGTCGCGGTGCTCGGGGTAATCCTGGCGCCGGTCACCGGCACCTGTTACGTCGGCCAGCGCCTGGGCCGTGACCAGCATCGCTGGCAGGCCTGGAAAGTGACGGCCGAGGGTCGGCGAAGCCGGATCAGCACCCGTCGCGCTCCGCTCGGCACCGGGGACGACCCTTTTATCCTGGCGGTCAGTCGCCGTCGCGGTCCGTGGCGCAGCGAGCGCCTCACGGGCCGGCTCGCCGACAGCTTTGGCACGGTACGCCACCAGGTGCTCGGCAGTTCCCTGAAGATGTGTCTGATCGCCGAAGGGCGGGCCGATCTGTACACCTGCTTCGGCCCCACCGGGGAATGGGACACGGCCGCCGGTCAGGCGATCCTGGAGGCCGCCGGCGGTCGTCTGTGCGAGCTGGATGGCGGGCCCCGGCGCTACAATCAGGGTGCCGAGCCGATCAACCCCCCGGTCTACGCCGCCGGCGACGGGACTGTCGCCTGGCAGGCGCTGCTGACCGGCAACCCCGGTGACACCGAGCAGGGTGGCGAGGGCTCCTGAGGGCAATGCCGGCCGCCCCGCATCGAGGGGGCGGCGAGCGGCTGACAGGTCGGCCGCTGCGAACCGGTGCTCCCGCAGCCGGCCCTGCGGCGCCGGATAGGTTGGCGCAGGTCGGTTAGAACAGATCGTCGGGCAGGCTGGAGCCGGAGTCGCTGGCGCCGACACTGCCCGGGTTGCTCGACCCTCTGCCGATGCCCGGTGTCGCCTCCTCGAGAAAGTATTCGTTCACGGCGCCCGGATAACCGGGTCCTACGCGCTGGCCGGTGTCGGGATCAATTCGCGCGTTGACCAGCCCGGCGGGTTGCGGAGGGATGATCTCCGGTTTGCCCGCCAGCGCCTCCTGCATGAAATCGATCCAGATGGGCAGGGCGGAGGAGCCGCCGTATTCGTTGCGGCCGAGCAGGCCGTTGTCGTCGAAACCCACCCATACGGTGGCCACCAGATGAGGGCTGTAGCCGGAAAACCACGCATCCCTGGGGCCGTTGGTGGTGCCTGTCTTGCCGCCGAGATCCTGGCGGTTGAGGGCCAGGGCCTTGCGTCCGGTACCGAGGCGGATGGCGTCCTTGAGGATCGAGTCCATGATGAATGCCACCCGGGCATCGATGATCCGCTCGGCCCTGGCGGGCGGCGGAGACGCGTCGCTCCCTGCCGGGTCGGGGGCGAACAACTCTTCCAGTGACGAAGCTTCTGCAACCGCTGCGGGCTGGCTGTCCTGCTGTTCGCAGTCGCGGCACACCGACGGTGGGTTGGCATTGAACAGGGCCTCGCCTTCTTCCGTCTCAACCCGGTCCAGCAGATAAGGGCTGACCCGGTAACCGCCGTTGGCGAATGCGGTATAACCGCTGGCGATGGCCAGCGGCGTCACCGCCTGGGTGCCCAGCGCCAGGGACAGGTTGGCGGGCAGGGTGGCGGGATCGAAACCGAAGCGCTCCATGCTGGCGATGGTCCTCTCCACCCCGACCTGGCGAAGGATGCGGATCGACACCAGATTGCGGGACAGGTACAGGCCCTTGCGCAGCCGGGTCGGCCCATAGAACTTGCCGCTGTCATTCTCCGGGCGCCAGACTTTTTCCAGGTAGGGGTCGCGGAATACCACCGGCGCGTCGTTGATGAGGGTGGCCGCGGACATCCCGCTTTCCAGCGCCTTGGTATAGATGAAGGGCTTGAAGTTGGAACCGGGCTGGCGCTCGGCCTGGGTTGCCCGGTTGAAATGGCTGAGGCCAAAATCGAAACCGCCGACCAGCGCGCGGATGGCGCCGTCGTGGGGATCGATAGCCACCAGCGCGGCCTGGGCTCTGGGTATCTGGCCCAGCCGCCAGGGTTTGTCGCCATCCCGCCAGACGCGGATCAGGTCGCCGGGCTTGACCAGTGCGGTCAGATCCTTGACCACGGCCGAGCGGGCATTCTCGTTGATATACAGCCGGATATCGGGATTGTCGGCAAGGGTCAGCCGCTCCTCGTCACTGCCGCGGAGCAGCAGCGTCGCCTCGTCGGTATCGACCGCGGTGACGATGGCCGGCAGCAGGTTGCCGGACGCGGGGGTGGCGGTCAGTACCGCGGTCCAGGTCGACGGGTCCTGGTGGTGGCTTTCCGCGCCGCGATAGCCGTGGCGGGCATCGTAGTCCAGCAACCCCTTGCGCACCGCCTGGCTGGCGGTGCGCTGGAGCGCGCTGTCCACGGTGGTGTAGACCCGGTAGCCCTCGGTATAGGCGTCGAGGCCGAACTTGTCGATGGCCTCCTGGCGCGCCATTTCGGCGATGTACGGGGCGCTCAGCTCGCGGCTCGGGCCGTGGTAGCGGGCGTCCATCGGCGCCGCCAGGGCTTGGTTGAACCTGGCGTCGTCGATCATGCGCAGTTTGTGCATGCGCTTCAGGATCCAGTCGCGGCGCGTCATGGCGCGTTGCGGGTTGACCAGGGGGTTGAATGCCGACGGCGCCTTGGGCAGCCCGGCGATCAGGGCGAGCTGGTCCAGCGACAGCTCGCCGATGGGCTTGCCGTAGTACACCTGGGCCGCGGCCTCGATACCGTAGGCGCGGCTGCCGAGATAGATCAGGTTGGCGTAGAGGGTGAGGATCTCGTCCTTCTTGAGCTCGTCCTCGATCCGCAGGGCGAGAAGTATCTCATTGAATTTTCTTATAAAACTTTGTTCCGTGGACAGGAAGAAGTTGCGCGCCAGCTGCATGGTGATGGTGCTGCCGCCGGACTGGATCTCCCGGGTGGTGACAAGTTCCACGGCGGCGCGCAGCAGGCCGCTGAGGTCGACGCCGTTGTGCTCGTAGAATCTGTCGTCCTCGGCGGCGAGGATGGCATTGACGAAGTCGGGCGGGATGTCCTCGAACTGGACGGGCGTGCGGCGTTTTTCGCCGAATTCGCCCATCAGCAGGCCATCCCGGGAATAGACGCGCAGCGGTGTCTGGAGCTTGACGGTGCGCAGGGTCTCGGGAGATGGCAGCCGGGGGCTCAGGTAGAGATAGAAGCTGGCGCTTACCAGCAGTGCCGCCCCGGCGGCAAAAATGCCTAACAATATGGAAAATTTACAAAAAAACTTGAAATATGATTTCATCGCCGCACCGGGGTTTCCTCGACGCATATTATAGGATCAACAAAGATCGCAATGCATCATTTGCAAAGACTTAACAATAAGTTAGAGTTGTTTTCGCCAAATCGCGCGCAATAGTGGGATACAACACACAAAATGGAACTGTTCAACTTGCTGAAGGCGAAAGCTAAACCCCTGCTGGGGCTCGACATTAGCTCATCGTCGGTAAAGTTGATCGAGCTGAGCAGAAGTGGAAGCAGATACCGGGTCGAGAGCTATATGGTGCGTCCCCTTGCGCCCAATATCGTGGTCGAGAAAAACATCAGCGATGTCGACGCCCTGGCCGATACCATCCGCAAACTGGTGACCCAGGCCAAGCCCAGAACCCGCGAGGTGGCTGCCGCGGTGGCCGGTTCGGCGGTGATCACCAAGATGATCGAGATGCCCGCCGGGCTCAGTGACCAGGCGCTGGAAACCCAGATCGCGCTGGAGGCCGACCAGTACATCCCCTATCCCCTGGAAGAGGTCGCCCTCGATTTCGAGGTGATCGGGCCGTCGCCGGCCAATGCCGGCCACGTGGACGTCCTGCTCGCCGCCTGCCGCCAGGAGAACGTGGAGACCCGGCAGGTCGCCATCGAACTGGCGGGTCTCAGCGCCAAGGTGATCGATGTCGAAGTATTCGCCATGGAGCGCGCCTTCCGGCTGCTCGATCAGCACTCCGAGCAGGCCGCCAACCCGGTGGTGGCGGTGGCGGATATCGGCTCCACCATGCTCACCCTCAGCGTCCTGGTCGACGGCAAGACCGTCTACACCCGCGAACAGCTGTTCGGAGGCAAACAGGTTACCGACGAGATCCAGCGCCGTTACGGCCTGTCTTTCCAGGAGGCGGGGCAGGCCAAGAAGCAGGGCGGGTTGCCCGCCGACTATGACATGGAGATACTCGAGCCTTTCAAGGAGGCGCTGGTCCAGCAAATCTCCCGCTCCCTCCAGTTCTTTTTCTCGTCGAGCCAGTACAACTATATCGACCAGCTGGTGCTGGCCGGCGGAGTCGCCGCGATGGACGGGCTGCGCGCAGAGGTGGAGGAAAAGCTCGGGCTCAGCACCATTGTCGCCAATCCCTTTGCCGCCATGGCGGTGTCCGGCAAAGTGAATGCCGTGGCGCTGGCCAACGATGCCCCGGCGATGATGATCGCCGTGGGGCTGGCCCTGAGGAGCTTTGACTGACCGTGGCCAGAATCAATCTGTTGCCCTGGCGGGAGGAGTACCGCCAGGCCAAGAAACGGGAATTTCTCGAAATTGCCGCCGTCGTGCTGGTGCTCGGCCTGCTGGCGGCGACCCTCTGGGATCGGGTGGTGAACGCCCGCATCGATAACCAGACCAGCCGCAATGAGCTCCTCCGCGGGGAAATCGCCGTCCTCGAGGAACAGGCCAGGGAAATCGCCGAGTTGAAAAAGCGCAAGCAGCAGATGATCGACCGCATGGGCGTGATCCAGGCGCTGCAGGGCAACAGGCCGGATATAGTGCGCATCTTCGACGAGTTGGTGGCGGCGATGCCCGAGGGTGTATTCCTTACCGATTTGCAGCGCGTTGGCGATAATATGTCGCTCACTGGCTTCGCCGAATCCAACAACCGGGTCTCCGCCCTGATGCGCAACCTCGATGCCTCCTACAAATTCACCGAGCCCAACCTCACCAAGGTCCAGGCTGACGAGACCCTGGGCGAACAGGGCAACCGCTTCGAAATGCGCATCCAGATCACCCGTCCCGAGGGTCTGATGACCCAGGAACAGGGCGGGAGCTGAGATGGCGGGCGGCAACTTCCTCGACCAGCTCAAGGAGCTCGATCTCGCGGAGCTGGAGTTCGACACCATCGGTGTCTGGCCGCTGCCGGTCAGGATCATCCTGCTGGTATTGCTGTTCGCCGTGGTGCTGGCGGTTGCCTACTACGCCCATATCCACGATCTCGATGCCGCTCTCAAGGCACGCCAAAAGGAAGAGGTCACGCTGCGCAAAAACTTCGAGGAGAAGGCCTTCGAGTCGGCCAACATCGAAGCCTATCGCACGCAAATGGGTGAACTGGAAGAGTCCTTCGGCGCCCTGCTGGCGCAGCTGCCCAGCGATACCGAGGTGCCGGGCCTGCTGGAAGACATCACCGAGATCGGTTATGGCAGCAGCCTCGACATCCAGAGCATCACCCTGCCGACGGAACAGGCAGCGGATTTCTACGTTGAGCTGCCCATCCGCATCGTCGCCAGCGGTGGTTATCACGATTTCGGCTCCTTCGTCAGCGGCGTTTCGAGCCTGCCGCGGATCGTCACGCTCCACGACTACAGCATCAGGGCCGACGATCCGGGCCGGTCACTGCGCTTCGAGGTGACGGCGAAGACCTATCGCTACCGGGCGCAGGATGAATAAAGTGGCCGGCGCCGGAAACAAGACCGCCCTGGTGGCCGCCCTGGTGGCGTTGCTTGCCGGGTGCTCCGGGTCCAGGCACCAGGACCTCGAGGAGTATATGGCGGCGGTCAAGGCCAAGCCCTCGGGCGAGATCGAGCCGATACCGACGTTCAGCCCCTACAAGGCCTACAAGTACACGGCGGTTGCCCTGCGCAGTCCCTTCGACCGGCCCCTGCAGGTGGTCGCGGCCGATGGCAACTACGGGCGCACCGCGGTCGCGCCTGACGAGAGCCGTGCCCGGGAGTATCTCGAGGGGCATAACTTTGCCTCGCTGGCAATGGTCGGTACCATGGCCAAGGATGGCGTCGTCTGGGCGCTGGTGGATGACGGGGCCGGTGGCATCCACAGGGTGACCACCGGCAACTACCTGGGCAAGAATCACGGCAAGGTGGTGGCGGTCACGCCCTCCCAGGTCGAAGTTACCGAAATCGTCCCCGACGGAAAGAATGGCTGGGTAGAGCGGCCGCGAACACTGGCCTTGAAGGAAAGATGAGCGTGCATAACGTTGCGGTGCAATTATGACAAGCGGCAGGCGACTGATGGCCCGGCTGGTGGCCCGGCAGCTGTTCCTCTGGGTGCTGGCGGCTTGCCCGGTGCTGGCGGGGGCCGTCACCCTGGATGACATCCGGTTCACTTCGCTGCCGGGCAACGAATTCGAACTTGCGCTGGACTTTTCCGCCGCCCCGCCGGAACCCGAAGCCTATACCATCGACTCGCCGGCGCGCATCGTCGTCGACTTTCCCGGCGTGCGCAGCACCCTGGCGGACAAGAAACACCAGCTGTCATTCGAAAACGCCAAGAGCGCGGTGGTCGTGTCCACCGCCGAAAAGACCCGCCTGGTGGTCAGCCTCAATCAAATGACCGGCTACAGCATCCTGCTGGAAGGCCGCAGGGTGATCCTCAAGGTGCTGGGGAATACCCGCGCCAGTGACGGGATCGCCGGCCGCGATACCGGCTTTGGCGGCGCCGGTGCGTTCGCGCCCGCCGGCGCCGCGGCAAGAGCCATCGAGGACGTGGACTTTGCCCGCAGCGAGCGGGGCGAAGGCCTGGTGACCCTGACGCTGTCCGATCCCGCCATCAGTGTCGATGTCACCCAGTCGGGGAACCGCATCATCGCCGAGTTTTTCAATACCGGCCTGCCATCCCGTCTCGACCGGCGGCTCGATGTGGTCGATTTTGCCACGCCGGTGAAGAGCATCGACACCCAGAGCAAGGGGTCGACCACCACGGTGACTGTCGAGGCCTCGGGCGACTATGATTATCTGGCCTACCAGACGGACAACCGCTACACCATCAGCGTCAAGCCGCTGACCCGCGCCGAGCGGGAGGAGCGCAAGGCCCGCTTCGCCTTTGTCGGTGAAAAACTGTCGCTGAACTTCCAGGATATCGAGGTGCGCTCGGTGTTGCAGTTGATCGCCGATTTCACCGAGCTCAACCTGGTGGCGAGCGATACGGTCACCGGCAGTATCACCCTGCGCCTCGAGAATGTGCCCTGGGATCAGGCTCTCGATATCGTGCTCAAGGCCAAGGGGCTCGACAAGCGGCTGGAGGGCAATGTACTGCTGGTGGCGCCTGCCGTCGAAATCGCCGAGCGCGAGCGGCTCCAGGTCGAGGCCAACAAGCAGCTCCAGGAACTGGCGCCGCTGACCACCGAGTTCATCCGCATCCGCTACGCCGATGCGGTGGAGCTGTTCGAGCTGTTCGATGTTCGCGACGAGGACCGCAACCGGCGCAGCGAAAGCCGCACCGCCACCAGCACCATCCTGTCGGAACGCGGTTCGGCCATTGTCGACAAGCGCACCAATACCATCATCCTCACCGATACCGCCGACAAGATCGCCGAATTCCGCCGCCTGGTCGACCAGATCGACATCCCGGTGCGACAGGTCGAGATCTCGGCGCGGATCGTGGTCGCCACCACGGATTTTCGCCGCGAGCTGGGGGTGCGCTGGGGCGTCCAGGGTGCCTCCGCGGTGGGTGACAATGTGATCGGGGTTACGGGCGGCATCGAAGGGTTTACGCCACCCTACAACCCGATGAACCGTTTCCCCTCCGGCCGGCCGCCCTACGTGCAGGCGGTCGACGAGGACGGCGAGCCGGTGCCGCCGATCACGCCCACCGGCGCGACCCAGGAATCGCCGACCGCCGGCAATGTGGATATTTTCGACGGCCTCAATGTCGACCTCGGCGTGGCCAACCCGGCGGGCAAGATCGCCCTCGAGCTGCTCACCGACAACGCCTTTCTCGATCTCGAACTCAGCGCCCTGGAAAATTCCGGCTACGCGGAAATCGCCTCCCAACCCAAGGTATTGACCGGCGACAAACAGAAAGCGGTGATTCGTTCCGGCCAGGAGGTCGCCTACCAGGAGGCGACCTCCAGCGGCGCCACCAGCATCGAATTCAAGGAGGCCGTGCTGAAACTGGAAGTCACCCCCCAGATCACACCGGACAACCGCATCATCCTCGACCTGTTCATCTCCCAGAACAATGTCGCCAACGAAGTCTTCGGCGGCGTGCCGGCCCTCGATATCACCGATATCGAAACCCGCGCCCTGGTGGGCGATGGCCAGACCCTGGTGCTCGGCGGTATCTTCCAGTACCAGGAACTCAATGGCCAGGAGAAGGTGCCCCTGCTCGGTGACATTCCCTATCTGGGGCGTTTGTTCAGAAACGACTTCCGCTCCAGCGACAAGCGCGAGATCCTGATTTTCGTGACCCCTAAAATAATCGACGACCAGTTGCTTGACCGATGAAACAAGGCCAGAACCTCTACCTGGTCGGCCCCATGGGGGTCGGCAAAACCACCATCGGCCGGCTGATCGCCCAAAAGCTCGGCAAGGTGTTCATCGATCTCGACGACGAACTCGAGCTGCGCAGCGGCGCCTCCATCCCCTGGATTTTCGACGTCGAGGGCGAGGAGGGTTTTCGCCGTCGCGAAGCGGAGCTGCTGCGGGAGGTGACCGCGGGCCGGGACATCGTCCTGTCCACCGGTGGCGGCGTGGTGCTCAGCGCCGAGAACCGCCAGGTGCTCAAGAGCACCGGCTTCGTGGTGTTTCTCAACGCCTCGGTGGAACAGCTCCACCAGCGCACCCTCAAGGACCGTAAGCGGCCGCTGCTGCAAGTGCCCGACCGCCGCCAGGTGATCGAGCGGTTGAAGCGCGATCGCGATCCCCTCTATCGGGAGGTGGCGCACCTGGTATTCGACGTCGGCCACCGCAACTCGCGCCACGTCACCGAGGTCCTGTTGCAGAAACTGCGCGGGTTCGGCATCTGCCAGGAAGGCTGATATGGTAAAGTCCCGGCTTTTGCAGCGTTGTGGAATCCCCGATGAACATCCTCCACGTCGACCTCGGCGACCGAAGCTATCCGATCTACATTGGCGCGGGCATCGCTGCCGATCCTGAACTGCTGCTGCCCCATGTCGGCGGCAGCGAAGTGCTGGTGGTCAGCAACGAAACCATTGCGCCGCTTTATCTCGACAATGTCCTGTCCCTGCTCAAAGGCAAGAACACCGGCACGGTGATCCTCCCGGACGGCGAGCGCTACAAGACCCTGGAGACCCTGGCCACCATTTACCAGCGGCTGCTGGAGCTGCGCCACAGCCGCAAGACCACCCTGATCGCCCTCGGCGGCGGGGTCGTCGGCGACATGACCGGCTTTGCCGCGGCGTCCTACCAGCGCGGTGTCGACTTCATCCAGATTCCCACCACCCTGCTGTCCCAGGTCGACTCCTCGGTGGGCGGCAAGACCGGGGTCAACCACCCCCTCGGCAAGAACATGATCGGCGCCTTCCATCAACCGGTGGCGGTGATCGCCGATGTCGCCACCCTGGATACCCTGCCGCCCCGGGAGTACAGCGCCGGGCTTGCCGAAGTGATCAAGTACGGGTTGATCGCCGACCGGGATTTTTACCACTGGCTCGAAGACAATATGGCGGCGCTGGTGGCGCGCGACCGGGCAACCCTGATCCGCGCCGTCGAGCAATCCTGCCTGAACAAGGCCCGGGTCGTCGCCGCCGACGAGCGCGAAGGCGGGTTGCGTGCCATACTCAACCTTGGTCACACCTTTGGCCACGCCATCGAAACGGCGGGCGACTACCAGGGCCTGCTCCACGGCGAGGCGGTGGCGGTGGGCATGATGATGGCGACCGACCTCTCCGCCCGGTTGGGTCATATAACCGCCGCGGAGGTAGACCGCCTGGGCGCGCTGCTGGTCGCCGCCGGCCTGCCGGTCACCGTCCCCGCCGGCATGACCGCCGAGTCATTCAGGACCCACATGGCGGTGGACAAGAAAGTCGCCGAGGGCGTGGTGCGCCTGGTGCTGCTGCAAACCATCGGCCGGGCCTTCGTCAGCGGCGATTACGACCGCGGACAGCTCGACGCGCTGCTGGCGGACTACTGCCGCTGACCGGCTGCGCCCCTCTCACCTAGGGGGCGGTCGGACTATTTCTGATTCGGAGCATCCGGTGCTCCGGGCCTCACTGGTTTGCCAGTTCAACGTGCTCAGTTCGCACGGGGCGCGATCGCCCTGGCGGTAACGGCCCGATTCTTGCGCGCATCAATCATGCCGGGGGCTCGCGGATACGGGCGCGCTGATCCGCCCAGGGCTGTCAATGATTGTTTGTCCGATGGGGACTCGGTGTGTAAAATGTTCGTCCTTTTGCCGGCGGGATATCGCCTGCTGGGCCGGAGGGTTTTTATAACCTCTTGATTTCCGGGATTATTGTATGGCGCAAGGCTTGTATCGGCTGGACGAATTTCGTGACAACTGTGGCTTCGGGCTGATCGCCCATATCAACGGTGAGGCAAGCCACAAGCTCCTGGCGACAGGCATAGAAGCGCTGACGTGCATGACCCACAGGGGCGGCATCAATGCCGATGGCAAGACCGGAGACGGTTGCGGCCTGCTGATCCAGAAACCGGATGCGTTCCTGCGCGCCGAGGCCCGCGCGCTGTTCTCCCGCGATCTGCCCGACCAGTATGCCGTTGGCTCGGCGATGCTCAGTCTCGACGACAGCCAGCGCGAGGCCGCCAGGACGGTGGTGGAGGAAGAGGCCCGCGCCCTGCAACTGGCAGTGGTCGGCTGGCGGGTGGTGCCCACCGACGACGGCATTCTCGGCGAGATCGCCCTGCGCTCCCTGCCGGCGTTCGAGCAGGTGTTCATCGTCCCCGACACCGAGCTGAACGACAAGGAGTTCGATGCCCGGCTGTTCATCGCCCGCCGGCGGATCGAACAGCGGCTCGATACCGATCCCAGCTTCTACTTCGCCAGCCTGTCGGCCCGGGTTTTGTGCTACAAGGGCCTGATGATGCCGGCGGATATCACCCGCTTTTACCCCGACCTGTGCGACCCGCGGATGGAAACCGCGATCTGCGTTTTCCACCAGCGCTTCTCCACCAACACCATGCCCCTGTGGCAGCTGGCGCAGCCGTTCCGCATGCTCGCCCACAACGGCGAAATCAACACCATCGTCGGCAACCGCAACTGGGCGCTGGCGAGAACGCCGAAGCTGCGCAGCCCGCTGCTGCCGGACCTCGCCGACCTCGGCCCGCTGGTCAATCGCAAGGGTTCCGATTCGTCGAGCCTCGACAACATGCTCGAGCTGATGGTCATCGGCGGTATACCTCTGCACCGCGCCATCCGGATCATGGTGCCCCCGGCCTGGCACAACGTCCAGGATATCGATCCGGAACAGCGCGCCTTCTTCGAGTACCACTCGTTGATGATGGAGCCCTGGGACGGCCCCGCCGGGCTGGTGATCACCGATGGCCGCTACGCCGTCTGCGCCCTCGACCGCAACGGCCTGCGCCCGTCCCGCTGGGTGCTGACCGACGACAATATCATCACCGTGGCGTCCGAGATCGGCGTCTACGGCTACCTGCCGGAAAACGTCATCGCCAAGGGCCGGCTCGGCCCCGGCGACATGCTGTCGATCGACGTCCAGGAGGGGCGGATCGAAACCCGCGCCGACATCGACAGACGGCTCGCCGCCTCCCAGCCCTACAAGAAATGGCTGCGCGATGGCGCCTTCAAGATCCAGTCGACGATGGAGACCGACAGCATCGAGGTCGAGGGCACGCTCAGTCCCGACCAGCTCAAGATCTACATGAAGATGTTCCAGGTATCGTTCGAAGAGCGGGACCAGGCGATCCGCCCCCTCGCCGAAGGCGGCCAGGAGGCGGTGGGCTCGATGGGCGACGACCTGCCCATGGCGGTGCTGTCGCGCAGGCACCGCAACCTGTTCGACTATTTTCGCCAAGAATTCGCCCAGGTCACCAACCCGCCGATCGACCCGCTGCGGGAGGCCATCGCCATGTCCCTCAGCACCCAGCTGGGGCCGGAGCTCAACCTGTTCGAGGAAACTCCCGAGCACGCGGTATACATCGATCTTTCCAGCCCGGTGCTGTCGCCGCGCAAATACTTCGCGCTGAAGAACAACGATCATCCGGGCTTCAACAGCCACAAGTTCTCGCTGGCGTTCGACCCCGCGGCCGGCGACCTGAAAACCGCCCTGCAGCGGCTTTGCGGTGAGGTCGAGCGCGCAGTGCGGGATGACGGGATCGTGCTCTGTATTCTCTCGGATTACGACCTGCTGCCCGGTTTGATTCCCATTCCCATCGCCCTGGCGGTGGGCGCGGTGCATAACCATCTGATCAAATGCGGACTGCGCTGCGACGCCAATATCATCGCCAGCACCGGCTACGCCCGCGACCCGCACCAGATCGCGGTGCTGATCGGGCTCGGCGCCTCCGCGGTCTACCCTTACCTCAGCTATCATGTGCTGTTCGACATGGTCAGCCGCGGCGAACTGTTCACCAATGTCGACACGGCCTTCAAGAACTATCGCAAGGGCACCAACAAGGGCCTGATGAAGATCCTCTCGAAAATGGGGATCTCCACCATCACTTCGTATCGCGGCGCCATGCTCTACGAAGTGATCGGCCTCGCCGACGAGGTGGTCGATCTCTGTTTCCCCGGCATTACCAGCCGGATCCAGGGCGCCCGGTTCGAAGACCTCCAGGCTGACCAGGAACAACTCGCCGCCGACGCCTGGCGCGATCGCAAGCCGATTTCCCCGGGCGGCCTGCTCAAGTTCGTCCACGGCCAGGAGTACCACGCGTTCAACCCCGATGTGGTCCAGGCGCTGCACAAGGCGGTGCGCTCCGGCAACTACGGCGACTGGCGCCAGTATGCCGCGCTGGTCAACGGGCGCCCGGTGGCCACCCTGCGGGATCTGTTCCGCCTCAAGGTCGACGACCAGCAGCCAATCCCGCTCGACCGGGTGGAATCGATCGAGAGCATCATCACGCGTTTCGACTCTGCCGGCATGTCACTCGGCGCCCTGTCGCCGGAAGCTCATGAATCCCTCGCCGAGGCGATGAATCGCCTCGGCGGGCGCTCCAACTCCGGTGAAGGCGGCGAAGACCCGGCCCGCTACGGCACCCTGCGCTCTTCCAAGATCAAGCAGGTGGCCTCGGGCCGCTTCGGCGTTACCCCCGAGTATCTGATCAATGCCGAGGTCATCCAGATCAAGGTCGCCCAGGGCGCCAAGCCCGGCGAGGGCGGGCAACTGCCCGGCGGCAAGGTCAACCAGCTGATCGCCCGGCTGCGCTACGCCGTTCCCGGCGTGACCCTGATCTCTCCGCCGCCCCACCACGACATCTATTCCATCGAGGACCTGGCCCAGCTGATTTTCGATCTCAAGCAGGTCAATCCCAAGGCGCTGATCTCCGTCAAGCTGGTCTCGCGCCCGGGAGTGGGCACCATTGCCGCCGGCGTGGCCAAGGCTTACGCCGACCTGATCACCATCTCCGGCTATGACGGCGGCACCGCGGCCAGCCCCTTGACCTCGATCCGCTACGCCGGCTCACCCTGGGAGCTGGGGCTCGCCGAGACCCATCAGACCCTGCGCGCCAACGATCTGCGGGACAAGGTGCGGGTGCAGACCGATGGCGGCCTCAAGACCGGACTCGACGTGATCAAGGCGGCGATCCTCGGCGCCGAAAGTTTCGGCTTCGGCACTGCGCCGATGATCGCCCTTGGCTGTAAATACCTGCGTATCTGCCACCTCAACAATTGCGCCACCGGGGTTGCCACCCAGGACGACGGCCTGCGCCGCGACCATTACGTAGGCACCGTCGAGGTGGCGATGAACTTTTTCCGGTTCGTCGCCGAGGAGACCCGCGAGTGGCTGGCCCGGCTCGGTGTGCGGAGCCTCGAAGCGCTGATCGGCCGGGTCGATCTGCTGGAGATCCTGCCCGGCGAAACGTCCCGGCAGCAGAATCTCGACCTCAAGCCGATTCTCCATACCGATGCGCTGCTGGCGAGCAAGCCTCAATTCTGCGGCCGGCCGAGGAACGAGCCGTTCGACAAAGGACGGCTGGCGGAGCAGATGGTGGCGGAAATGTTGCCCGCGATCGAACAGGGCAGCGGCGGCATCTTCCATTATCCGATCTCCAACTGCGACCGCTCCATCGGCGCCAGGATCAGCGGCGAGATCGCCCGGCGCCACGGCAATCAGGGTATGGCGGACAAGCCGATCCGCGTTTATCTGCACGGCGTCGCCGGCCAGTCCCTCGGTGTGTGGAACGCCGGCGGCCTTGAAATCTTCCTCACCGGCGACGCCAACGACTATGTCGGCAAGGGCATGACCGGCGGCAAGCTCGTCATCACCCCGCCGAAGGGCAGCCGTTTCCGCTCCAAGGATACCCCGATCGTCGGCAATACCTGCCTGTATGGCGCCACCGGCGGCAAGCTGTTTGCCTCGGGCCGCGCCGGCGAGCGCTTTGCGGTGCGCAACTCCGGCGCCTACGCGGTGGTGGAGGGTGCCGGTGATCACTGCTGCGAGTACATGACCGGCGGTGTGGTCGTGGTGCTCGGTGATGCCGGCTATAATTTCGGGGCGGGCATGACCGGTGGCTTCGCCTATGTGCTCGATGAAAATCGGCACTTCTACGACCGGGTCAACAGCGAACTGGTGGATCTGCACCGCATCAGTGCCGAAAACGTCGAGGCCTATCGCCACTTTCTCAAAAGCATGCTGCGCGAATATGTCGCCACGACCGGCAGTGCCTGGGGGGCCGAGATCATCGACAACTTCGAGGATTTCGTGCGCAAGTTCTGGCTGGTGAAGCCGAAGGCGGCCTCGCTGGGCAGCCTGCTGGAAAACACCCACGCCGCACCGCAATAACTGGAAGAGGTCAGAGCCATGGCAGAGCGTTTGAACAACAACTTCCAGTTCGTCGAAGTTGAGCGGCAGGAGCCGCACAAAAAACCCATCGATACCCGGCGGCATCAATTCGTCGAGATCTACGAGCCGTTCCGCGAGAAACAGGTTGCCGGCCAGGCGCACCGCTGCCTGGCCTGCGGCAACCCGTATTGTGAATGGAAGTGCCCGGTACACAACTACATCCCCAACTGGCTCAAGCTCGCCAGTGAGGGCAATATCATCGAAGCGGTGGAGCTGAGCCACCAGACCAATACCCTGCCCGAAGTCTGTGGCCGGGTGTGCCCCCAGGACCGGCTGTGCGAAGGCGCCTGCACCCTGGAGGACGGCTTTGGCGCGGTTACCATCGGCAGCGTCGAAAAGTACATCACTGATACCGCCTTTGCCATGGGCTGGCGCCCGGACATGTCGAAAGTCACCTGGACCGGCAAGAAGGTTGCCATCATCGGCGCCGGGCCCGCAGGTCTCGGCTGCGCCGACATCCTGGTGCGCGCCGGCGTCAAGCCGGTGGTGTTCGACCGCTACCCGGAGATCGGCGGCCTGCTGACCTTCGGCATCCCCGAATTCAAGCTGGAAAAATCGGTGATGGCGCTGCGCCGGGAAGTCTTTGCCGCCATGGGCGTCGAGTTCCGACTCAATACCGAAATCGGGCGCGACATCGACTTCGCCGACCTCCTGGCCGAATACGATGCGGTATTCCTCGGCATGGGCACCTATACCTATATGAAGGGTGGTTTTCCCGGCGAAGACCTGCCCGGTGTCCACGACGCGCTGCCGTTCCTGGTGGCCAACGTCAATCGCAACCAGGGTTGGGAAAAAGACCCGGCGGACTTCATCAGTGTCGCCGGCAAGCAGGTGGTGGTGCTCGGTGGCGGCGACACCGCGATGGATTGCAACCGCACCTCGATCCGCCAGGGCGCCGCCAGCGTGACCTGCGTCTATCGGCGCGACGAAGCCAACATGCCGGGCTCCCGTCGCGAAGTGCAGAACGCCCGGGAGGAGGGCGTGCGCTTCCTGTACAACCGCCAGCCGGTGGAGATCGTCGGCGACGGCCGGGTCGAAGGGATCAAGGTGGTCGAAACCCGTCTCGGCGCCCCCGACGAGAAAGGCCGCCAGCGCCCCGAAGTGGTTCCCGGCAGTGAGCAGATACTGCCTGCCGATGTGGTCCTGGTCGCCTTTGGTTTCCGGCCGAGCCCCGCCGACTGGTTCGGCGACCATGGTATCGCGCTCAACGACTGGCAGGGTGTGGTGGCGCCCGAATCGCAGGCGTACAAATTCCAGACCACCAACCCCAAGGTCTTCGCCGGTGGCGACATGGTGCGCGGCTCCGACCTGGTGGTCACCGCCATCTGGGAAGGTCGCCAGGCGGGCGAGGGGATTCTGGATTACCTGGACGTCTGACGCGCCACAAACCTTGGCCCATAGGGTGTGCTGAGGAACGAAGCACACCTTTGCGATCCACCCCGCCCGGTGCGCTTCGTTCCTCAGCGCACCCTATGGAAAAGTGGTCGCCGGCGATGGTTCCAGAGGTTGTGAACAGGCTTTGAGCGCCTCTGTCGTGGCGCGATCGCCTGCCGGCGTGTTGCCGCATCGCCCAATTGCCTACCAATGGGGCAGAGCGCTCGGCGTTGGCCATGGCCCATAGGGTGTGCTGAGGAACGAAGCACACCTTTGCGATCCACCCCGCCCGGTGCGCTTCGTTCCTCGGCGCACCCTATGGAAAATAGTCGCCAGCGATGGTTCCAGAGCCCTGCTTGCCTTTGCATGGTGCGACCGGTCGGCGGGGTGCCCAACCGCATCGCTGACAATCCCGTACCAATCGGGTAGAGTGTCCGGCCTTGCGTCAGGCAGCAGGGCAAGTCACGGAGGAGCCTTTTGTCTGGCGTCCGCCACCAGATTACAGGAGCAGCTTTGGCGCCCGGCATCCACTGCAGGCGCTCGACCACGATCATGACCACACTCAAAAACGATACTTTCCTCCGCGCCCTTGCCCGTCAACCTGTCGACTACACGCCGGTGTGGATGATGCGCCAGGCGGGGCGCTACCTGCCGGAATACAGGGCGACCCGCAGCCAGGCCGGGGATTTTCTCGCGCTGTGCAAGAATACCGAACTGGCCTGCGAGGTCACCCTGCAGCCGTTGCGCCGCTATGCGCTGGACGCCGCCATCCTGTTCTCCGATATCCTCACCATTCCCGACGCCATGGGCCTCGGCCTGTACTTTTCCGAAGGTGAAGGGCCGAAGTTCCACAATCCCATCCGCAGCGAGGCGGATGTGGCGCGCCTCGAGGTCATCGATACCCCCCGTGACCTGCCCTATGTCCTGGATGCGGTGCGCGCCATTCGCCGTGAGCTGGGTGGCAGTGTTCCGTTGATCGGGTTCTCCGGCAGCCCCTGGACACTGGCCACCTACATGATCGAGGGCGGCAGCACCCGGGACTTCGGCAGGAGCAAATTGTGGGTCTATGACAACCCGGAAGTCCTCCACCAGTTGCTGGACAAGCTCGCTCGCTCGGTGACCGACTACCTCAATGCCCAGATCGCCGCCGGTGCCCAGGCGGTACAGATCTTCGATACCTGGGGCGGCGCGTTGAGCGACAGCGCCTACCGGGAGTTTTCCCTCGATTATATGACCCGCATCGTGTCCGGCCTCGATCGCGAGGCCGACGGCCGCAAGGTGCCGGTCATTTTGTTCACCAAGGGCGGCGGCCAGTGGCTGGAAGCCATCGCCGCCTCCGGGTGTGACGCCGCCGGGCTCGACTGGAGTACCGGCATTGCCGATGCCCGGCGCCGGGTCGGCGACAGGATCGCCCTGCAGGGCAATATGGATCCTGCCGTACTGCGGGCGTCGCCGCAGCGCATCCGCGACGAAGTGGCGCGAATCCTCGCCGATTTTGGACCCGGCGAAGGCCATGTGTTCAATCTCGGCCACGGTATCACACCGGATATCGCCCCGGAGAACGTCACCAGCTTCATCGACGCAGTGCATGAATTTTCCGGTCAATACCACCGCTGATCTGGCTTTCTATGGCGTTTATCGCCAGAATAGTCCACTCGTGCCAAAGCTATTGCCAATTTGACCGGGACGTTTATGCTTGGCAGATTCTAACGGGCTGTTGAACAACGTTGGCGAGACGGGCGGTGCGAGGCAGAAATGGACGACGCGCAGCGCAGGGAGCGGTTTCGCCCACCCGGTGGCGAGGCGCGGGCGAAGAAAGCGGAGTTACACAGAGTAGATGAGCAGAGTCGGCCCCGCGAAGCGCCTTGGGTCCTTTGAGCCCGTTTTTAACGAAGCAGCGGCAATGCAGGTAGTTTTTCAACAGCTTGCTGATGGATCACTGAAAACTCAAGTCCTATTATCAGCCATTCGTTGAGGCCTATGGGCGGAACACCCTGGAACGCCGTTTATGCCGATTGACCAGATTCAGATCAAGGCTCAGGACTTGGCGTTGGGCATGTTCGTGTCCGGGCTGGATCGCCCCTGGTCGCAGACACCGTTTCCGCTGCAGGGGTTTTATGTCCGCGATGACAAGGATCTCGCGGAGCTTCGCGCTTATTGCAGCCATGTCTACATCGATGTCACCAAGGGTCGTGGGCCGGTTGCCGCCGACGGCGCGGCTCACGCCAAGGGCTCCGCCCAGTCTGCCCCCGCCGAGCCCACCGACCCGGCAGCCAGGTTCGGCCTGCGCAAGGACCAGCCAATATCCCTTGCCAGCCATGCCAGGCCGGCACCCATCGGCATTCGCAAGGGCATCTACGAAACCACGGTGCCGATGCGCGTCGAGGCGCTGCAGGCCGAGCGGATCGTCCGCACCCTCAAGGGGCAGCTGACCCTCGCCACTCGCCAGATCCTCAAGGGCCGGCCGCTCGACTACCCGGCTTTGAAGCGCTGTGTCGACGACATGGTGGGCAGCGTCCTGCGCTGTCCCGACGCCTTTACGTGGCTGCTGCGGCTGCGTGAAAAAGACCGCCAGAGCCACGACCACAGCCTGCGCTCCGCCCTGTGGGCCGTGCAGTACGCCCGTTTCGTCGGGATGCCGAAGGAAGAAATCGCCACCCTGTGCCTCGGCACCCTGCTCAAGGATATCGGCAAGATGCGCCTGCCGGCCGGACTGCTGGCCAGGCCCAACCGCACGGAGGAAGAAGAGCAGGAGTATCGCCGGTTCGTATTCCATGGGGTCGAAATGCTCAGGGATGCGGGCAACGTCGAGCCCAAGGTGATCGCCGTGGTTCGCTACCACTGCGAGCGGCTCGATGGCAGCGGTTTCCCCGAAGGGGTCGGCGGCAACAATATTCCGCTGCTGGCGCGGATCGCCGGCATCGCCACGGTCTATGATGCCATTTCCAATCCCCGGGAATCGGCTCAGCCGGTGGCGCCGTCGCGGGCGGTGAGCATGTTGTACAACATGCGCAACAGCGCCTTCCAGGAAGATCTGGTGGTGACCTTCATCCAGTCCGCCGGTCTGTATCCCACCGGGACCCTGGTGGAACTCACCACCGGCGATCTCGGCGTGGTGCTCGACCAGCACCAGTCGTCGCGGCTCACCCCGCGGATTGCGGTGCTCGATCGCTGGGGCGAGGACCTCAACCGGGGTTTCATCATCATCGATCTCAAGGACCAGGAGCAGAGCCGCCGCCAACTGCTGCAGAGCGGCCGCGACAATGTCGCCTCGGTTGCCAAGATCGCCATCGCCCGCGACCTCGAGCCGACCGGCTACGACATCGATTTTGCAAAGCTGTCCGCCACCCTGCTCGGCGCCCGTGAGGAGCAGGTGAAATCAGGGCTGCTGGCGACCCTCAAGCAGCGGCTGCGGGGCTGAGCGCAGCGGTCGCGCTACTGCGCCATGTCCCCCAGTCGTTCCCCCATCCTGATCCCGGTGCCGTGGCCGAATTCGGCAATAAAGTCGACGCGGCGCTCGAAGGCGAGCACCACCGTCGAGCCGAAGCGGAACACGCCGAGCTCCTCGCCGCGGCTGAAATGGCGGGGCTGGGCAAAGCGTTCATAGTGGATCCGGCCAGGTGGATAGTGGCTCCGCCACACGGTACCGATGCCGGCGACGAAGATCGCGCCGACCAGCACCACGGCCATCAGGCCGCGATCGGTGTCGAACAGGCATACCAGGCGCTCATTGCGGGCAAACAGCCCGGGAATGTGCTGGGCGGTAATGTGATTGACCGAGAACAGCCGGCCGGGGATATAGCGGGCCTCCAGCAGCTTGCCGGGGTAGGGCATGTGGACCCGGTGATAATCCCGGGGCGACAGATAGACCGTGGCGAACGAACCCCCGTCAAAACGCGCCGTGCATTCCGCATCCAGGGCGAGCAGCGAGGCGGTGGAGAATGAGTGGCCCTTGGCCTGGAAGATATCGCCGGCGTGGATGGCGCCCAACTGGCTGACAGTGCCGTCGGCAGGGGAGACCACCGTGCCCGGGGCATCGCTCACCGGCCGCGCACCGGTTTTCAGGTGGCGGGTGAAAAAGTGGTTGAAGGACGGGTAGTCGCCGGGATCGGCGGACTGCGCCTCCGCCAGATCGATGCCGTAGCGGGCGACGGCGCGGCGAATCAGCAAATCCTTGAGCCGCGGGTGTTCACTTTCGGCAATCCTGCCGAGCAGCCGCGACAGTAGATGTTGGGGCAACAGCCGCTGCAGGGCGGCGAACAACTCCCCCCGGTGGTCGGGTCCGGCGGCGCGCTGACTCATGATTGCCCACCGGGCATGCCGGTTTCCACCGGCGTATCGGGGCGATTGCCCCACTCCGACCAAGAGCCGGGATAGGCCTTGATCGCCGGATAGCCGAGCAGCCGCGCCACCAGGTAGGTGAAGCCGGAGCGATGGTGGCTCTGGCAGTGGGTGGCGATGGCATGTTCCGGGCCGAGGCCGAGGCTGGCGAGGTATTCCCGGGCATCGCTGCGAATCCGATAGTTGCGCGCCGGGTCCATCAGCGAGGTCCACTCGCAATGGATCGCTCCGGGGATATGGCCGCCGCGCTGGGATACCGCGCGGATGCCGAGATATTCCTCGCGGCTCCTGGCGTCGAGGACGCGAAAGCCGGGATCGTCCAGGCTGGCGAGGATGTCGTCGAGTTCGGCGATGGGCCGCGGGTCGATGGTGACGCTGACCTCTGCGGGGGTCCGCCGCCCCGGGGCGGTCGCGAGGGGAAAGCCCTCCCGCGCCCAGGCCAGCAGGCCGCCATTCAGATAGGACCAGCGGTCGTGGCCGATGACGTCCAGCGTCCAGGCCATGCGCCCGGCCCAGCCGCCGCCCTCGTCATCGTAGATCACCACCGGGGTATCGGGCGTCAGTCCCAGGCGGCTGAACAGGGTATCGAGCCGCGCCTTGTCCGGCAGCTTGCCGGGGGCCGGCGGCTGGCCGGCCATCAGCTCCGGCGGCGACACATGGACGGCGCCCGGCACATGCCCCTTGACATACTGCTGTTCGCCGCACAGGTCGATGATCAGCAGGCCGGCGTCGAGATGGCGTTGAAGTTCTTCGGGTTCGATGAGTCTTGGCAGTGAGACCGTCATGGGATGCTCCGTCAAAGGCAGTGTTGTCATGGGCTCAGCTGTCGGCAGCGTCGCCGACGATAAGCCGGTAGCTGGCGAGGCGCCGGTCGCTGATCTCGCGGCGGGATACCGCGGCAAGGATAGCGCAACCGGGCTCGTTGAGGTGAATGCAGTCGCGAAAGCGGCAACCGCCGAGAAAGGGCCGGAAATCGGCGAAGCCCTCCGCCACCGCGCGGCTGTCCAGATGGCCGAGGCCAAATTCGCGAATACCCGGCGAATCGATCAGGTAGCCGCCGCTGGGCAGGCGGTACAGATTGGCGGCGGTGGTGGTGTGCCGGCCCTTGGCCACCTGGGCCGACAGCTCGCCGGTCTGCGCCGCGGCGGCGGGGTAGAGCAGGTTGACCAGGGATGACTTGCCGACCCCCGATTGGCCGACCAGAACCGTGGTGTGGTTGGCGAAATACTGCCTCATGGCATCGAGCCCTGAGCCGGAGCGGGCAGAGACGCGGAGCACGTCATAACCAAGCTCGCCATAACTGCTCAGCATGGCGTCGAGCGCTGCGCGATCGCCCGCCATCAGGTCCATCTTGTTGAGAATCAGCAGCGGACGGATGCCCTGATGTTCCGCGGCGACGAGATAGCGGTCGACGAGGTTGGCGTGGGGTTCGGGTTCGGGGGCGATGACGATGGCGATGCGGTCGACATTGGCGGCCACCGGGCGCAGCCTGCCGCGCCCGTCGGGACGGGAGATCACACTGCTGCGCTCCAGCCGCGCTTCGATCACCCCGGTGGGCGATCCCCATTGCCAGACGACCCGGTCGCCGGTGACCAGGTCATCGCTGGTGGCGCGGATATGGCAGCGGACGGGAACGTCGGAGGGGCTGAAATCCACCGGCAATACCGCCGCGCGGTTGCCGTAACGGGTGATGACGACCCCCTCGCGGCCTGCGCCGGCACTGTCCGTATCGGCCGACTGGGCGGTCTTGCGCTGCTTCTCCGCGATACGGCGGGTCTGCTGGATGGTCAGACGACGTTTTGCCATTCACCCTCGGTGTACATACTGATTGATCAGCTAGGATATAGCATAATGACCGACAGCGACATAATCGACAGAGGCGGGACCTGGGGATGGCAAGCGGCAAAGACAAGATGAATCTGGTGTGGATCGACCTGGAAATGACCGGTCTCGACCCGGATAATGACCTGATCATCGAGATCGCCACAGTGGTCACCGATCAGGACCTCAACCTGCTCGCCGAAGGGCCGGTAATGGCCGTTCACCAGCCCGACAGCGCCCTCGCCGCCATGGACGAATGGAATACCCGTCAGCACGGCCAGTCGGGGCTGGCCGCCCGGGTGCGGGCCAGCGACATCAGCGCCGCGGTCGCGGAGCAGCGCACCATTGCCTTCCTGGATGAGTGGGTCGAGCCCGGCATCTCTCCGATGTGTGGCAACTCCATCTGCCAGGACCGGCGCTTCCTTGCCCGCCACATGCCCGAACTGGAGCAGTTCTTCCACTACCGCAACCTCGATGTCAGCACCATCAAGGAGATCGCCCGGCGCTGGAAACCGGAAGTCCTCAAGGGCTTGGTCAAAAAAGGCAGCCATCTGGCGCTCGACGATATCCGTGACTCCATCGCTGAACTCGCCCACTACCGCAAGCACTTTTTTACCCTGTAGCTCCGCGCCTGCGGCTGTCGTGAGTCCCATAGGGTGCGCTGAGGAACGAAGCGCACCGGGAAGTTCACGAGTTACCGTTGGTGCGCCTCCTGTCGTCGGCACACCCTATTGATCAACCGCGCCGATAGCGAAACATCGACAAAGCCTAGTCCAGGGCCCGGCCGGCACCGGCCAGTTGGGCGCTGGCCAGCAGTGGCAGATAGACAATCAGGGTCGCCAGTGCGCCGTCGAGCAGGCCACTGGCGACGAACCAGGCGAAGGGGAGCTGCCACAGGCAGAAAACCGCAGCGAACAGCAGCAGGCAATGGCGGTGGGCGCGACTGCGCGCGCGGTCGGCGGCCAGCCCCCTGAGGCGCAGCAGGCCCTCCCGGCGCTGGACGAAACGCTGGTAAACATGACTGCGGTGGGCCTGGTAGATTTTCTGGCCGGTGAACAGACGATTGACCAGGGTACAGGAGGCGTCGCTGACGAAACCCGCCAGGAGGATCAACCACAGCCACGATCCCTGGGGATCGGCAGCGCCCTGGGCGATGGTCAGAAAACCGAACATGAATCCCAGGAAAGCGCTGCCGGTGTCACCCATGAACAACCTGGCGGGCGGAAAGTTGAACAGCAAAAATCCCAGGCAGGCCGCGGCAATGAACAGGGCGAGCAGCGGCAGGCTCCCCGTGCCGCCGAGCAGGAACAATCCGCCGCCGGCGAGAATGGCCTGGAGCGCAGCCAAGCCGTCGATACCATCCATGAAATTGTAGAGATTGGTCATCCACACCAGCCAGATTCCCGCCAGCGGCAGTGCCAGATAGCCGGGTAGCCCCCAGGGGTCGATACCGATCCGCAGCGTGGGCGACAGCAGCCACAGCACCAACCCGGTGCAGGCCAGCTGGACGGCGAGGCGGAGCCCCGCGGCCAGCGGGCGGACATCGTCGATAAAACTGACCGCCGCGATCAGCAGTCCGGCCAGTGCGGGGTAGAGCAGCCCGCGCTCCCCGATATCCGCGGCCAGGCCGTCCACATAGGGCACCGCCGCGAGGGTGCACAACACGATGGCGATACCGCCGCCCTTGGGCGTGGGCGCCAGGTGTGAACTGCGATGGTTGGGAATATCGACCAGGCGCCAGCGCGACAGGCGCAGCACGATGGCGGTCGCCAGGGCGGACGCCACGACTACGCCGGCGGCGATGGCCAGGGCGCAAGACATGCTCGTCACCGTTTGTCCTCTTCCTTGTCGCGAGCGCCGAGGATGAGCCGGTCGGCGGCGCCCTGGCGCTCGCTGTCAACGAATCCATGGCGCAGCCATAGCGCGATCATCACCAGGGCGAAAAACAGGCGATGAGAGGGCTTGCGCCGGCACTGCCAGGCATGGCGGAGCAGAAAGCCGATGCCCCCACGGTCGAGCCTGCGCCATCCCCGCACGAACGCCGATTGGCCGATCCCCACGGCATCGGCCATGCGCAGCGACTGCTCCAGGCCGTGCCCGGTGAGAATCATCTGCAACCTGAACCACAGTGCGCGCCAGCCGCGGTTGACCCCCACGGCATTATCGGGATGCTGGCGGTAGAGAAGCCGGCTGTGAGGATCGATGACCCAGCGGTAACCGTTGGCTCGGGCAAAAGCGTAGATATAAACGTCGTGGTATATCAATGAAGCCGGAGGGTGGTCGAGGGCGCTGAGGTTTTCCTGGATGGCCCGATGGAGGGGCGGCGTGAGTACGAAGCTGCAACCCGGGCCCGGAGACTCGAACAAAAAATCCCAGCGGCGCTGGGGATGGTCCTTGCGCATCAAGGTCTGCCGTCCATCCGGCCAGAAAGCGGTGAAGGACGACGAATAGCCCGCGGCCTGGTGCCGCTGCATATGGAGAATGGCGCTCGCCAGTTTGTCTGGCAACCAGATATCGTCCTGATCGGCGAGCGCCACGAAGTCGTAGTCCCCGGCCGGGATCTCCAGCATCAGGCGAAAAAAATTACCCGCCGGGCTGCCCGGGCCGACACCGGGCAGGGTAGCGACCCTGCCGTCATCCGCCGCAAGCTGGCGGCAGAACGTCTCGGTGCCATCCGTCGAAGGGTCGATGCTGATGAACAGCTGCACCCGTACCCCTTCCTGGTGGAGGATCGATGCAATCTGCTCATCGAGCCACTGCATACCGTTGCAGGCGGCCATCAATACCGCAACGCGGGGCATGTCGCTGCTGCGCGGCACGGTGTTCATGCAATCCCCGCTGGTGGCGGCATCCGAGATCCCTGGTAAGGCCCCCGACTTTGCCCGAGGTGGTATATCGATATGATCATAGCCGCGCATTATCGCCGCTAACCGGCTTTTTATCGATATCGGTGTGGCCGAGGGCGAGGGTCGGCATTGCGGAGTCAGTGCCTAACATCGGGTGTGCCTCGGTACAAGTATTGGCCCGATCCATAGGGTGTGCCGACGACAGGAGGCGCACCGGCGGTATCTGGTGTCTTCCCCGGTGCGCTTCATTCTTCAGCGCACCCTATGGGCCTCACGACAACGATGGGCATGCCTCGGTGCAAGTATTGGCCCGATCATAGGGTGTGCCGACGACAGGAGGCGCACCGGCGGTGCCTGGTGTCTTCCCCGGTGCGCTTCATTCTT
>JBAZCN010000036.1:0-27444 GCA_041655035.1 Porticoccaceae bacterium
CCGGCCGTTGTCGACGTCCAGACAGGGGATGATGCGTTTTGCCAGCGCCATACAGAGATCTCCTCAATCGTGTATTTCGTTGAACAGATGGCCGAGCTTGCCGGCCTTGGTGGCCAGGTACCGGGCATTGTGGGGATTGCTGCCCGGCTGCAGCGGCAACCGCTCGACCACATCAAAGCCCATATCCTCCAGCGCCAGCATCTTGCGCGGGTTGTTGGTCATCAGCCGGACCCGCTTTACCTCGAGGTGATTGAGCATGGATCTACAGATGCTGTAGTCGCGCATGTCGGCGCCAAACCCCAGTTGCTCGTTGGCCTCGACGGTATCGGCGCCGCTGTCCTGGAGATGATAGGCCTTGATCTTGTTGAGCAGGCCGATACCGCGGCCCTCCTGGCGCAGGTAGAGCACCACCCCTCTGCCCTCCGCGGCGATGCGGCGCATGGCGGCCTCCAGTTGCGGCCCGCAATCGCAGCGCATGCTGAACAGGGCATCGCCGGTCAGGCACTCCGAGTGGATGCGTACCAGTACCGGGTTGCCGTCGCCGATATCGCCCATGGTCAGAGCGATATGCTCCTTCTGGGTGACGGGGTCGTCAAAGCCGTGGATATGGAACTCGCCCCACAGGGTCGGCAAGCGGGAGGATTCAACAAAATTCAGGGTCACAGTGATTCCGCGTTGGGGGGAAACAGGCTATTTTACCGGGGAAACCTCTGGCGGTAAAAGCGCGGCGTTGCACAAAGGGTCAGCCAGGGCCGGATGATACGCTCAAAACTTCTGGCGCAGGACCAGCACACCGCCCTCTTCCTGCATCTCGAGCCGGCTGAGCAGGGAGTTGCCGAGCAGTATCTGCTGTGGATAATCACCGTCCACCACGGCGGCCGGCACCCCGCGAAAACTGATGCCGCCGATCGACACCCGGTCGAGATCGACCAGGTAGTTGGTCACCACGCCCCCGGCGGTATAGGATTTACCCGGCCGACCGGCGCGGTAGTCGATCCCGAGACGTTTCGCGTGATGGATGTTCATGGCGATCAACGTGGCGCCGGTATCCACCATCATCTCCACCCGGTGGCCATTGATCTGCCCGGTCACCCGGTAGTGGCTGTCGATGTCGCGGGGAATGCGCACTTCGCTGCTTTCCGCCGCGGTATAGGTGGCGGCGATCTGCCGGGTCAGAGTCAATACCCGCCGCTGGCCATCGATCTCCACCTCCGCCTGGCGACTGCTGCTGACCACCAGCTTGACCCCTTCGGGGCTGACCTCGCCCACCTTGAGCACCCGCGCTTCGCCATCGATGACCAGGATCGCGCGATCGGCGAACAGCCCCCTGACCACCAGCTCCGGCGCGGCCGCCAGTGGGCCGCTGGCGAGGCCCGCCACCGCCAGCAGCAGCCGGATACGGCCGGGCCGGCGATGATGCCGCCTCACTGGAGTGCGCCCTCGACCAGCCACAGCACCAGCCAGGTCAACGCGCCGGCCAGCAGATCGTCGAGCATGATGCCAAGCCCCCCCGGCACACGCCGGTCCAGCCAACTGATCGGCCAGGGCTTGACGATATCGAACAGCCGGAACAACGCGAACCCCGCCACCATCCACGGCCAGGTGGCGGGAAAGGTCGCCATCGCCAGCCACACCCCGGCGATCTCGTCGAGCACGATGCCGCCGTGGTCATGGACCCCGAGCCTGTCCGCGGCACGGCCACAGATCCAGGTACCGGCGACGACGGTAGCCGCCAGCACCAGCAGATAGAACGGCAACGGCAACAGGGCGAGAAGCGGAAAAGCCAGCATGGCCAGCAGGCTGCCGGCGGTACCGGGCGCCTTGGGAGACAACCCGCTGCCGAAGCCAAAGGCCAGCAGCAACACCGGGTCCCTCAGCAGTTGGCCGAACGTTGGCCGCGGCAGCGCAACGGCTTGCTCAGAAATGGGCATAACCGGCTCGCTCCAGCGTCAGGGCGGCGCCCTGCTCATCCACGCAAACGACGCCCTGGCCGTCGACCATGGCACCGATCCGGGTAACCCGGTGGCCGTGGGCGGCGAGCACCTGCTCCATCGCCCCGGCCCGTGATGGCGGCACGGTAAAGCACAGCTCGAAATCCTCGCCACCGGTCAGCGCCCACTGCCGCGCGGTGTCGATGCCGTAGGCGGCCACCAGGGCCGCCGACAGCGGCAGTGAGGCTACCTCGACCCGGCAGGCGAGCCCGCTGGCGACGGCGATATGACCGACATCCTGGGCCAGGCCGTCGGAGACATCGAGGGCGGCGGAGGCGAACTCCCTCAACAGCCGGCCCGCGGCGAGCCGCGGCTCCGGCCTCCAGAAGCGCTCGGCCAGTTCGCCACCACCGCTGCCGTCGGCCGCCAGAGCCGCCAGCGCCCCGCGGGAATCACCGAGAGTGCCGGTGACATAGAGATAGTCGCCGGCACTGGCGCCGCTCCGCGTCAAGGCCTGGCCGCGCGGCACCGCACCCATGGCAGTGATGGTGATCGCCAGCGGGCCGCGTGTGGTATCGCCTCCGACCAGCGGGCAGGCGAAGCGTTCGGCGTCGGCGGCCAGGCCCCGGCTGAAGGCATCGAGCCAGGCCTCGTCGGCGGCGGGCAGGGTCAGCGCCAGCAAAAAGCCGAGGGGGTCGGCGCCCATCGCGGCGAGATCGCTGAGGTTGAGCCGCAGGGCGCGGCCGGCCAGGGCCCCGGGCTCGCAGCCGGGCTGAAAGTGGATGCCCTCGACCAGGGTATCGACGGTGACCGCCAGCCGACACCCCGGCGGCGGATCGATCAAGGCGCAATCGTCGCCGACGCCGAGCACCAGATGATCGCTGCCGCCGCCGAGACCGGCAAAGTACCGGCGGATCAACGCGAATTCCCGGATGGCCATGGCCCGCTGCGCTCAGGCTCCGGACCGGGCGGCGCGAATTTCCGGCTGGCGGCTGCCGGCGGCCACCTTGTCGAGGACCCCGTTGATGTACTTGTGGGCCTCGGTGGGGCCAAAGGATTTGGCCAGGTTCACCGCTTCGTTGATGGCCACCTTGTAGGGCACGTCGATACGGAACAGCAACTCGTAGGTACCGATGCGCAGGACCGCGAGCGACACCGGATCGAGATCGCTCAGGGCGCGATCGAGAAAGGGGGCGAAGCGCTGGTCGAGTTCGCCCAACTTGTGAGGGATACCGTGGAGCAGCTCGCGGAAAAAGCCGGTATCCACTTTATCCATGCGATTGTCGGTGAAGAACTCCGCCTCGATGACGGCGATGTCGGTACCGCTGAGCTGCCACTGGTACAGGGCCTGGACCAGCAGGGTGCGTGCCTTTTTGCGGTTCGACGGCTTGGTGGGCACGTATGGTTACCTCACCTTTTTTAGTAGTGACAGCATCTCGAGCACGGTCAGGGCCGCTTCCTCGCCTTTGTTTTCACGATCATCGCCGGAGCGCGCCCGGGCCTGGGCAAGGTCGTCGCAGGTCAGCAGGCCGAAGCCCACCGGTATTCCCCTGTCGAGGGATACCTGGCCGAGCCCGCGGGTGCATTCGTTGCACACGTAGTCGAAATGGGGAGTATCGCCGCGGATGACGCAGCCCAAGGCGATGATGCCGTCGATACGCCCGGTGTTGGCGGCCTTCTGCGCCGCCAGCGGCAGCTCGAAGGCGCCCGGCACGCGGAGCACCAGGATATTGTCATCGGTGACGCCCTGGCGCTCGAGCGCCGCCAGCGCCCCGCGCAACAGACTGTCGGTGATCTCGCCGTTCCAGCGACTGGCGACGATGGCGAGTTTGGCGTCGCCAGCCTCGTAACTGCCCTCGATGGGCCTGAACTTGCTCATGATGCTACCTGGACTGTCTGCTGTTGGTGTGGAACTAGCGCTCGGCGGTGACGTATTCCACCACTTCGAGATCGAAGCCGGAAAGGCCCGCGTACTTGATCGGCGGGCCCATCAGGCGGATTTTCTGTACGCCGATGTCGCGCAGGATCTGCGAGCCCACCCCGACCTGCTGGAACTGGATCTGTTCGGAGCCCGGCTGGGATTGCTTGATGCGCTCGCCGAAGACGTCTTCGAGGTTCTCCTCCACCGCCCGGCCGCTGAGTGCGGTTTCGGCATTGATGATGATCACCACACCGCTGTCCGCCCGCGCCAGCTGGTCCATCGCCTTGTGAAAGGTCCAGCGCGGATACTTGTCCTTGCCGGGCTCGACCAGGGTCAGAAAATCCCGCAGCTGGCTTGGGATATGGACCCTTACCAGGGTCGGCGACTCGGGGCGGACCACGCCCTTGACCAGCGCGTGATGGTATTCGTCCCGGGCCTCATCATGGTAGGTGCGCAGCTCGAAGTGGCCGTATTCGGTCTCGATCTCGCGCAGCTTGACACACTCCACGGTTTTTTCGTGGGCGATGCGGTGGTGGATCAGGTCGGCGATGGTGCCGATCTTGATGCCGTGCTGATGGGCGAATGTCTCGAGATCGGGGCGGCGCGCCATGGAGCCATCGTCGTTGAGCACTTCGCAGATCACCGACGCCGGCTCGTAGCCCGCCAGTCGCGCCAGATCGCAACCGGCCTCGGTGTGGCCGGCGCGGCTCAGCACCCCGCCGGGCTGCGCCATCAGCGGAAAAATGTGGCCGGGCTGGACGATATCCCGCGGCGAAGCGTTGGGAGCGACGGCGGCCTGCACGGTGCGCGCCCGGTCGGCAGCGGAAATCCCGGTGGAGACGCCTTCCGCGGCTTCGATCGACACGGTGAAATTGGTGCCGTAGGAGGAACTGTTGTCGCCCACCATCAGCGGCAGATTGAGCTGCTTGCAGCGCTCGCGGGACAGGGTCAGGCAGATCAGGCCCCGGGCGTGCTTGGCCATGAAATTGATATCCTCGGGGCGCACCCGGGACGCGGCCATGATCAGGTCGCCTTCGTTCTCGCGGTCCTCGTCATCCATCAGGATGACCATCCGGCCTTCGCGGATGTCCGCGATCAACTCCTCGATACTGTTGAGCTTCATAGCTTACTCTCTGGGCCGCGGCAGACGCGGAAATTCGGCAAAGATGAAAAGGGCGGCGATTTTACCATAAGCGGCGGGTGGGCACCCACCGCCGGGGGCCGCCTGCAGGGCAATCGCATGAAGATCGAAGGTACCGCGACACGGTGAGTCCGCGGCCCTGGAAAAGCCTTTCGAGACCATCAGCGCCAGTGATGGCGCTGATCGAGCCCCCAGGGATGGGTTTACGGCGTGTCTCGAAAGGCTTTTCCAGGGTTGCGGAGTACCAAATGGCCTTCATGCGATTGCCCTGGGCCCGCCTGTGCCGACGGTCAGGCCTGCGCCGCCTTGTCGCCGAGCAGCAACCGCTCGAGATAACGGGCGATCACGTCGACTTCGATATTGACCCTGGTGCCCGTCCGGTAACCGCCAATCACGGTCATCGCCAGGGTATGGGGCACTATATTGATTTCGAACTCGGCGCCCTCGACCCTGTTGATGGTGAGGCTGACGCCATCGACCGCCACCGAGCCTTTGTGCGCGATATAGCGCGCCAGCGGCGCCGGCACCCGCACTCGAAAACGCTCGGAGCGGGCGTCCCCATGGCGCTCCAGCACCTCGCCGATACCGTCGACATGCCCCGACACGATATGGCCGCCGAGACGGGTTTCCGGCGTCAAGGCGCGCTCCAGATTGACCCGGTCAGCCGCCCGCCAGTGTTGGGCCGTGGTGAGGGCCAGGGTCTCCCTGGAAACATCGGCGACGAAGCCGTCGCCGGGCAGCTCCACCACCGTCAGACAGACACCATTGACCGCGATGCTGTCGCCGAGTCGGACATCGCCGATAGCGAGCGCGCCGGTATCCACGGCAACCCGCAGGTCGCCGCCGCGAGGCTCGATCCGGGCAATGGCGCCCTGGGCTTCGATTATTCCGGTAAACATCTACTTTCCTCCTGGCACTGCGGTGATACGCCAGTCGTCGCCGACGGCACAGATTTCGGTAATGGTCAGGCCGATGCTGTCGCCCATGGCGTCGAGCGGCAGGGTCAGCAGCGGGCGGGCGTTGCTGCCCATCAGTTTGGGCGCCATGTAGACCACCAGGCGATCGGCCAACCCGGCGGCGACAAAAGCCCCGGCCAGTTCCGCTCCGGCCTCCACCAGCACCTCGCTGCACTCGCGGCGCGCCAGCTCGCGCAGCAGAGCCGTGAGGTCCACGCCACCGGCAGCGGCGCCGAAGGCCTGCAATTCGGGAGCATTGGGTGCCCCGCTGAAGTCCACCTGCCGATCGGCATAACGGGTGGCGATCAGCACCGGCCCCGGCAGCTGCAACAGCCGCGCCGCGGCCGGTGTGCGCAGCGCGCTGTCGACGATTACCCGCAGCGGCGGCTGGCGGGCGATATCCTCGCCGTTGTCGAGGCCGAGTTCGCCGGCGCGCACGGTGAGCGCGGGGTCGTCCCGCAGCACGGTGCCCACTCCAGTGATCACCGCATCGCTCGCCGCCCGCAGTCGCTGAACGTCGCGGCGCGCGGCCGGGCCGGTGATCCACTGGCTTTCGCCGCTGGCCATGGCGGTGCGGCCATCGACGCTCATCGCCAGCTTCACCGTGACCCTCGGCAGGCCACTTTCGCAGCGCTTGATAAACCCGGGATTGAGGGCGCGGGCCTCGGCCTCGAGCAGCGGGCCGCGCACCGCGACGCCCACCGCCCGCAGGCTGTCGAGACCACCGCTGGCGGCGCGGTGAGGGTCGGCCATCGCGTAGACCAGCTCACTGATGCCAGCGGCGATCAGTGCCTGTGAACAGGGGCCGGTGCGCCCCTGGTGATTGCACGGTTCGAGGGTGACATAGGCGGTCGCGCCCCGGGCGCTGGCGCCGGCTACGGCAAGGGCATTGATTTCGGCGTGTGGTTCCCCGGCGCGGTGGTGGTAGCCCTCGGCAACCACCCTGCCATCGCGGGCGATCACACACCCGACCCGGGGATTGGGCCGCGCCGTGTACCAGCCCCGGCGGGCCAGGCCGAGCGCCATGGCCATGCAGTGTCGATCGAAGGTGCTGAACACCGGGCTCACGGGAGTGCTCCCACCTCGGGATCGGTGAGATCGCTACTTTCGAGATTGGTGCTTTCGAGATTGCTGCCTTCGAGCCTGTCCAGCTCGGCACGAAACTCACTGATATCCTGAAAGCTGCGATACACCGAGGCAAAGCGCACATAGGCAACCTGGTCGAGCTCCCTGAGCGCCATCATCACCCGCTCGCCCACCAACCGCGAGGGCACTTCCCGCTCGCCGGTGGTTTGCAGGCCGCGCTTGATCTGGGCAATAGCGGCTTCGATCTCCTCGACGCTCACCGGACGCTTTTCGAGAGCCCGCTGCAGGCCGGAACGCAGTTTGTTCTCGTCGAAGGGTTGGCGGGTACCATCCGTCTTGATGACCCTGGGCATCAGCAATTCCGCCACTTCGAAGGTGGTGAAACGCTCGCGGCAGGACAGGCACTCCCGGCGGCGGCGCACCTGCCCGCCATCGGCCACCAGGCGAGAGTCGATTACCTTGGTGTCATCGGCGCCACAAAAAGGGCAGTGCATGACGGAATACCCTTGAGATCAATAGGTTAGAATAGTAGCACAGACATAAAAAAAACCCTGCACTGGAAACTGCAGGGTTTTGACCGCGATCAACCGTAAACCGGATGGCGGCGGCAGATGGCGAGCACTTTGTCGCGCACCGCGGGAATCACCTCGGCGCTGCTGCCCCGCTCCAGCGAGTCGAGCACGTCGCAGATCCAGCCCGCCAGCTGGCGGCATTCATCTTCCCTGAAGCCGCGGGTGGTGACCGCCGGCGTGCCGATCCGCAGCCCGGAGGTGACAAAGGGCGACCGGGGATCATCGGGCACCGAGTTCTTGTTGACAGTGATATACGCCTCGCCGAGGGCGGCATCGGCATCCTTGCCGGTGTATTCCTTGCCGATCAGATCGATCAGCATCAGGTGGTTGTCGGTGCCGCCGGAGACGATCTTGTAGCCCCGCTCCTGCAGCACTGCCGCCATCGCCCGGGCATTGGTCACCACCTGCTTCTGGTAGATCTTGAATTCAGGGGACAGCGCTTCCTTGAAGGCCACCGCCTTGGCGGCGATCACATGCATCAGCGGTCCACCCTGGATACCTGGGAATACTGCGGAATTCAGCTTCTTGTAGAAATCGTCCGACTGCCCCTTGGCAAGAATGATACCGCCGCGGGGACCGCGCAGTGTCTTGTGGGTGGTGCTGGTGACGACATGGGCATGGGGCAGCGGGCTCGGGTACTCGCCAACGGCCACCAGACCGGCGACGTGCGCCATGTCCACCCAGAAGATGGCGCCGACCTTGTCGGCAATGGCGCGCATGCGGGCCCAGTCCTTGTAGCGGGAGTAGGCGGAAAAACCACCGATGATCATCTTCGGCTTGGTTTCCAGCGCGATGCGCTCCATCTCGTCGTAGTTGATCACGCCGGTCTCGGTGTCGAGGCCATAGGGCACGATGTTGTACTGTTTGCCGGAGAAGTTGGCCGGGTTGCCGTGGGTCAGGTGACCGCCCTGGGCCAGGTTCATGCCCATCACGGTATCGCCGGGGCTGACCAGGGCGAGGAAGATCGCGGCATTGGCCTGAGCGCCGGAATGGGGCTGAACGTTGGCGTAATCGCAATCGAACAGCTGCTTGATCCGGTCGATGGCCAGCTGTTCGGCGACGTCGACAAACTCGCAGCCACCGTAGTAGCGCTTGCCCGGATAGCCCTCGGCGTACTTGTTGGTCAGCACCGAGCCCTGGGCCTCCATGACCGCGGGGCTCGCGTAGTTCTCTGAGGCGATGAGCTCGATGTGGTCTTCCTGGCGGCGCTCTTCGTGCTGAATGGCGGTCAGGAGTTCGGCGTCGTACTGGGCTAGAGTCAAGGATTTGTCGTACATGGCGGTGCGCTGTCCCGGATTGGCGAAGAAGAAGGAAGGAATTCGAGAAAGGCGCGAATTTTACACAATCTCGGAGGGGGTTGCACGTTTCGCGTACCCGCAACCGGACAGCGGCGGTCACCCTTGCGCGCCACACCGACAGGTGCCACAGGTGCGACGGACCGCCGGCAATGGCCGGCGCAGCGCTATCACGTGAAACGTACCCCGTCCTTCTGCTACATTACTCCCATGTCACTCCTGCCCGAACGCCCCCTGCTGCTGTCCCCGCAACTCGCCGCCACCCTTGGTCTCGAGGAAGCACTGCTGTACCAGTTGCTGGCCGACCTGCAAAGCCTTGGCCGCGGCGAACGGCACGGCGGGTTCCTGTGGTTCGGTGTCGAGTGCCGCCAGATGCAGGCTCTGCTGCCGTTCTGGACGGCGCAGGATATCCGCCGCATCAGCCACAGCCTGCGCGACAAGGGAGTGCTGCTGGTCGGCGACCTGCCCTTTGGCATCGATGACGAATTCCGCTTCGCCTTCAACGAAAAGGCGGCCATGGAGTCTGCCGGTGGCGACGGCAGGGAAGCGCCTCGCGCCTCCCCCTCCAGGGTGGCGGAACGCACCCCCGCCAGGACGCTGGCGGCGGACTGGGCACCGGCTCCCGACGTGGTGGCCCAACTCGGCCAGTACGGCATTCCGGCGGATTTCGTCGACGGCCAGATCGCCGAGTTCATTACCTACTGGCACGAGCGCCGCGAACCGCGCCACAGCTGGAACGCCAAGTTTCTCAAGCAGACGCTGCGCCTGTGGCGGGAGGAAGAAGTGCGCAGCGCCCAGCGCGGCCGGGAGATCGTGATGACCGCCGACTGGCAGCCGTCGGCAGAGGCCGTGCGCATCCTGACGGAACAGACCGGCATCAACATCAACTTCATCGAGGATGCGGTGCCCGAATTCATCCTCTACTGGCGGGAGCGGGGCGAGCGGCGCAGCACCTGGAATTCCGATTTCGTCCGCCACGTAAAGCGCCAGTGGGCGCGCTTTACCCTGTCACTGGAGCACGACAGCGAACCGCGCCCGCTGATCCGCGACTGGCAGCCCAGCGACGACCTTTTCGAGGTACTGAAGCTGGCCAATATCCCCCGCGACTTCGCCGCCGCGGAGCTGCCCGCCTTCCTGCTGTTCTGGCGGGAGAACGGCCAGGCATCGAGCTCCTGGAATACAAAATTCCTGCAGCATGTAAAGCGCCAGTGGGCGCGCCGCGCCACCGAGAGAGACAGCGACCATGAAAGACAGCAACGACCTGGTGCGACAGTCAATACGCGCCATCGCAGCCTCGTCGACGACCTCACCGACCGCAGCTGGGCCGGCTGAGCAACGCGCCCAGGACCCGGCCCTGATCGATACCATCAATCAGGTGTTTACCCTGTTCCGCGTCAACTACCACAACCAATACCACGCCGCTTTCGGCGAGGTGGCGGTGCTCAACCAGGCCAAGCGACTGTGGAAAGAAGCCCTGGCGCCCTTCAGCAACGAGCAGATCCTCCGCGCCGCCCGCGAAGTCATCGAGGAATCCGACTACCTGCCGACCCTGCACCGGATGCTCACCGCCTGCGAGACGACTCTCGCCAGCGAGGGCTTGCCCGGGGTGCTCGCGGCCTACCGGGAAGCCGCCAACGCCCCCAGCCCGAAGAACGCCCAGCGCTGGTCGCACCCCGCGGTATACCTGGCGGGCAAGCAGGTCGGCTGGCACACCATGGCGCACCTGGCGGAGAACCGCTCCTTCCCCCTCTACGCCAAGGCCTACCGGGAGCTGATCAAGCGCGTGCTGGCGGGGGAAAATCTCGCCGTGGACAGCGCTCCGGCACTGGAGGAAAAGCACGGCCCGGTGCTGACCCGGGACGATGTGCGCGACAAGATCCGCGCGCTCAAGGCGCTGTTTCCCTGAACCGGCGAATAGCCCGCCGCCCTCGCCTCGCCAGGCGATCGCATTATGTACAAAACTGCACTTCTTGAACTGGCAAGCGTGAGACCGTAGGCGTTGGAAGCGCTTTCGAGACTGTCAGCGCCAGGTATGGGTTCACGGCAGGTCTCGAAAGTGCTTTCAAAGGCTGTGGCCGGGCTACGACGCTCCACACACCCCGGATCAAGCATAACGCGATCTCCCTCACTTCACCTCGATCGCCATCTTCCACGTTAGCGCCGCTCGCGCTAGAATCCGCGCCCCGTCCCGGCCGCGCCGCGCGGGACAGCGCCTGGCGATCGCCAGGCCTTCGCCATCTGGCCATCCCCGTCAGGCAGCCCTATGCACCGCACCAGGTTACACCGTCTTTTTCTGCCGCTCCTGTCGGCAGCGCTGCTCCTTGTCGCCTGCACTGGCACCGTGGACACCGTGAGAGCCGCCGCCGAAGAAAAGCTTCGCCAGACCCTGGCCCGCCAGTTTGGCCGCCAGCTCAGCGCGACTCTCGATGTCATCGTCCAGGGCCTCGGCGCCGCTGGCGGATTCCTCGACAACCCCCTGGTGCGTGTCCTGCTGCCGCCCCCGGTCGGACTGGTGATCGACGTCGCCCGCGACTTTCACCAGAACCCCCGCGCCGCCCTGCTGGAGACACTGATGAACCGCGCCGCCGAGCAGGCGATTCCCGGCGCCGGCCCGATCCTGCGGACGATGCTGGGCGATATGGGCAGGTCGGACATGCAAAGCCTGTTCGAAGCCGGCAGAACCGCCACCACCGACCACCTGCGGGCAACCGCAGCGAGCGCGGTGCACGGCGCCCTGCTGCCGGTAATCAGCGAAAACCTGGCCGCCAACGGCGCGATCGCGATCTACGGCGAACTGCTCAAGGCCCATGAATGGGCAGTGCTGATCGCCGACATCCCGGCTACCGCGCAAGCCGTGGCGGCGGAGGACCTCGGCGAATACGTGACCGCCAGGGCCGTGGACGGCCTGTTCCGGACATTGGGGGACAAGGAACTCCTGATCCGCGAAGGCATCGCCGATCTGGCTCCGAATGAATGGTAGAGCGCCGCCCGAAGGGCGGCGCCGAAAGCGCTACTTGCGCACCAGGCGATAAAGAAACAACAGCACCAGGGCACCTATGATGGCCGTGCCGATACTCCCGAGACTCAGGTCCGCCACCCCGCCAAACCCGAAGAAAGCCCCCAGGTAACCGCCGACGAAAGCGCCGGCAATCCCGATCAGGATGGTGATGATCAGGCCGCCGGGATCGCGCCCGGGCATGATCCACTTGGCCAGCACACCGGCGATAAGACCGAGAATAATCCACGAAATAATACCCATCTATTCTTCTCCTTTTGGTTATAGATGCCGAGCAGGGCCTAGATTGCCCTGCGTTACAGGCTAGTGGTCCAAGTGGAGAAACGCAAATCGGGCGTACACCTCAGGCGCTTCCGGCCACTTCCACCCGATCCACCTTCTGGAAGCCGCGGGGCAGCTTGTTGCCGCGCCGACCGCGTTCGCCCTTGTAGTGCTCGAGATCCGCCAGGCTCATGTTCAGATGGCGCTTGCCGGAGTACACCAACAACTGCTGGCCCGGCGCGATCACCGCGACGCCGAGCATGAATTCCTCGCGACTGGCGAGGCGCGACGATGGAATACTGAGAATCTTGTTGCCCTTGCCCTTGCTGAGTTCCGGCAGTTCCGCCGCCAGGAACACCAGCATCCGGCCCTCGTTACTCACCGCCACCACCAGGGCATTATCGAGGCTGTCGATCACCGCGGGCGGCAGCACCCGGCCACCGGCGGGAATGGTGATCGCCGCCTTGCCGGCGCGGTTGCGGCTTTGCAGGTCGCCGAGGCGTGCCACGAAGCCGTAGCCGGCATCGGTGGCCATCAGCACCGGGGCCTTATCGTCGCCCATCAGCATGCCGATGAACGAGGCCCCCGATGGCGGGGACAGCCGCCCGGTAAGGGGTTCGCCCTGACTGCGCGCCGAGGGCAGGGTGTGGGATTGCACGCTGTAGCTGCGACCGCTGGAATCGACGACCACCACATCCTGGTTGCTGCGCCCCTTCACCGCCGCGAGGAAGCCGTCGCCGGACTTGTAGCTGAGGCTCAGCGGGTCCAGATCGTGGCCCTTGCCGGCGCGGATCCAGCCCTTGTCGGACAGCACCACGGTGACCGGCTCGGTGGTGATCAGGTCCTTTTCGGAGAACGCCTCGGCTTCGGCCCGGCTGACGATGGGGGAGCGGCGGTCGTCGCCGAACTGCGCGGCGGCGGCCAGCAGTTCCTTCTTCACCAGGCTCTTGAGACGCGCCTCGGAGCCGAGGATTTTTTCCAGCTCTTCGCGCTCCCTGGCCAACTCATCCTGCTCGCCGCGAATTTTCATCTCCTCAAGCCGCGCCAGATGACGCAGCTTGAGGTCGAGGATGGCCTCGGCCTGGATATCGGAGAGGCTGAAGCGCGCCATCAATTCCGCCTTGGGCTGGTCCTCGTAGCGGATGATGGCGATCACCTCGTCGATGTTGAGGAAGGCGATCAGCAAACCGTCGAGGATATGCAGGCGGTTCTGTACTTTCTGCAGGCGGTATTCGAGGCGGCGGCGCACCGTGGCCAGGCGGAAGCCATTCCACTCGCGGAGGATGGTATCGAGCGCCTTCACCCCCGGGCGGCCGTCGACGCCGATGATATTGAGGTTGATGCGGTAGCTGCGTTCCAGGTCGGTGGTGGCGAACAGATGGCTCATCAGGGCATCGAGGTCGACCCGGTTGGAGCGCGGCACGATCACCAGGCGGGTGGGATTCTCATGGTCGGACTCGTCCCGCAGGTCCGCCACCATGGGCAGTTTCTTGGCCTGCATCTGGCCGGCGATCTGTTCGAGGATTTTCGCCGGGGAGGCCTGGTGGGGCAGTGCGGTGACGATGATGTCGCCGTCCTCCCGGGTCCACACCGCGCGCATCCGCACACTGCCGCGCCCGGTCTCATAGGCGCTGATGATGTCTGCCCGCGAGGAGATGATCTCCGCCTCGGTGGGAAAGTCCGGCCCCTGGATATGTTCGGCCAGTTCGCGCACGCTGGCCCTGGGCTGGTCGAGCAGGTGGATGCAGGCGCTCACCACTTCCCGCAGGTTGTGGGGCGGGATATCGGTGGCCATGCCGACGGCTATGCCGGTGGTGCCGTTGAGCAGCACGTTGGGCACCTGGGCGGGCAGCACCATGGGCTCGTCGAGGGTGCCGTCGAAGTTGGGTTTCCAATCCGCCGTGCCCTGGCCCAGCTCGCCCAGCAGCAGGTCGGCAAACCCCGTCAGCCGCGATTCGGTGTAGCGCATCGCGGCGAAGGATTTGGGATCGTCCGGCGAGCCCCAGTTGCCCTGGCCGTCGACCAGCGGGTAGCGGTAGCTGAAGGGCTGGGCCATCAGCACCATCGCCTCGTAGGCGGCGCTGTCGCCGTGGGGATGGAATTTGCCGATCACGTCGCCCACGGTGCGGGCCGACTTCTTGTACTTGGCGCTGGCCTTGAGGCCGAGTTCGCTCATCGCGTAGATGATGCGCCGCTGCACCGGCTTGAGGCCATCGCCGATATGGGGCAGCGCCCGGTCCATGATCACGTACATGGAGTAGTTGAGATAAGCCTGTTCAGTGAACTCGGCGAGGGAGCGGCGCTCCACGCCTTCGAGGCTCAGATCGAGATTGTCGGTCATGGTTGTTCCATCGTGGATGCGGCGGTCAGATCAGCACTTCGGCGAGGTTGCCTTTCGATTCCAGCCAGGTTTTGCGGTCGCCAGAGCGTTTTTTGGCGAGCAGCATGTCGAGGATTTCCTCGGTGCCCCGGCGGTCGTCGAAGCCGAGCTGAACCAGCCGTCGGGTGTCGGGGTCCATGGTGGTCTCCCGCAATTGCAGGGGATTCATCTCGCCGAGCCCCTTGAAGCGGGTGACCTGGGGCTTGCCGCGCTTCTTCTCGGCGTCGAGGCGTTCGAGAATGCCATCCCGCTCGGCGTCGTCGAGGGCGTAGTAAATATCCTTGCCGAGATCGATGCGGTACAGCGGCGGCATCGCCACGTAGACGTGCCCCGCCTCCACCAGCGGCTGGAAATGGCGCACGAACAACGCGCACAGCAGCGTGGCGATGTGCAGGCCATCGGAATCGGCGTCGGCGAGGATGCAGATCTTGCCGTAGCGCAGCTGGGTGAGGTCGGCGGCACCGGGGTCGACGCCGATGGCCACGGCGATGTCGTGGACCTCCTGCGAGGCCAGCACGTCGGCGCCATCCACCTCCCAGGTGTTGAGGATCTTGCCGCGCAGCGGCATGATCGCCTGAAACTCCCGGTCGCGGGCCTGTTTCGCGGAGCCGCCGGCGGAGTCGCCCTCCACCAGGAACAGTTCGCTGGCCATCGAGTCGCCGCTGGAACAGTCGGCCAGCTTGCCGGGCAGGGCGGGGCCGGTGGTGATTTTCTTGCGCGCCACCTTCTTGTTTGAACGCAACCGGCGCTGGGCGCTGTTGATGCAGAGTTCGGCGAGGGTTTCGGCATCGCCGGTGTGCTGGTTGAGCCACAGGCTGAAGGCGTCCTTGACGATACCCGAGACAAAGGCCGCCGCCTGTCGCGATGACAGCCGTTCCTTGGTCTGGCCGGAAAACTGCGGGTCGGACATCTTGAACGACAGCACGTGACTGCACGGATCCCAGATATCGTCGGGCGCCAGCTTCACCCCCCGCGGCAGCAGGCTGCGGAATTCGCAGAATTCGCGCATCGCTTCCAGCAGCCCGGTGCGCAGGCCATTGACGTGGGTGCCGCCCTGGACGGTGGGGATCAGGTTGACGTAGCTTTCCTGGATCAGGGCGCCGCCCTCGGGCTGCCACTGCACCGCCCAGTCCACCGCTTCGCTGCTGCCGGCGAAGGAGCCCACGAAGGGCTGTGCCGGCAGCGTTTCCCACTCCGCCGTGGCGCTGCCGAGGTAATCGGCGAGACCGTCCTGATAAAGCCAGGTGTCGGATTCACCGCTGGTCTCGTCGAGGAAAGTGACTTCGAGCCCCGGGCACAGCACCGCCTTGGCCCGCAGCACGTGGCGCAGGCGGCTGAGGGAAAACTTCACCGAATCGAAGTACTTCGGGTCCGCCAGAAAGCGCACGCTGGTGCCGGTGTTGCGCTTGCCGCAACTGTCGATCACGGCCAGTTCGCTGACCTTGTCGCCGCCGGCAAAGGCCATGCGGTAGACCTGACCGCCGCGGCGAATGGTCACCTCCAGGCTCGACGACAGGGCATTGACCACCGAGACCCCCACGCCGTGCAGGCCGCCGGAGAACTGGTAGCTCTTGTTGGAGAACTTGCCGCCGGCGTGGAGTGTGGAGAGGATCACCTCCACCCCCGGCCGCCCCTGCTCGGGATGGATATCCACCGGCATGCCGCGACCGTCGTCGGTCACCGACAGGGAGCCGTCGCGATACAGCACCACGTCGATTCTGCGGGCATGGCCGGCGAGAGCCTCGTCGACGCTGTTGTCGATCACCTCCTGGGCCAGGTGGTTGGGCCGCGAGGTGTCGGTGTACATGCCGGGGCGCTTGCGCACCGGGTCGAGGCCGGTGAGGACCTCGATATCTTCCGCTGTGTAGTTACTCATAATCGCTAGTCGTTCCAGAGCCGGGCCAGGCCCAGCAAAAAATATTCGGCAGGAATCGTTCAAAACCCTGAAAGGCGTGATCGCCACCCTCTTCCACCGTCAACCGGCAGTCCCGATACTTGTCGAGGGCATGCCGATAATCCAGTACTTCATCACCGCTTTGCAACAGCACCCACAGATTCTGCGGGACGGGCAGCGGGTCTATCTCCCAGCGGACAAAAGCATCGATATGGCGCTGCTCGAACAGGTATTCCTCGCCGCTGTGAAAATTCTTCTGCCGGCCGAGCAAGTACTCCCGGCCGCGCCAGGGTCTGACAGCCGGGTTGATCAGCACGCCCTTGCAGGCGAAGGTCTGGGACACCCAGGTGGCGTAAAAGCCACCCATGGAACTGCCCGCCACCAGGGTATCGGCGCCGACCCGGGCGGCGCCGATCGCTTCGAGTGTCGCCATCGCCTCCTCGGGGTAAGGACTCAGCAGGGGGCACTCGAAAGCGACATCCGGATGGTGGCGCGCCAGCCACTCCCGGGTTTGCACCGCCTTGTGAGACTGGGGGGAGCTGTTGAAGCCGTGGAGATAGAGCAGGTGCATGAATCCTGTCCGGGTAAAACGTGGCCGGATTATAGCCGCCGGGACAGGGCAGACAACAGCCGCACCGGCAGCGCTGGAGGCTAGTCAGTACCCGCTGATATGAGTGTCCACCCGCTCGGCGGTATCGGCGATGGCGACGATGCCCGTGGCGTGGCTGCCATCGGAGTGGAGATCGATCCAGCGATAAGCCGGCGGCTCGGTGGCAATGGCGAAATCATCGCTGCCAGCGGCGAACTGGAAGCAGGTCGACGGCGTGGTGTACAGCGGAATGCCGGCGAATTCGGCGAATCCCTCCTGATGGACATGGCCGGTGAACACCGCCCGCACCTGTGGGTGGCGACGGAGGATGGCCGCCAGCTCTTCGCCATTGGCCACTTGCTGGCGATCGAGCCAGCGGCAGCCGATCGCTGTCGGCGGATGGTGCATGAACAGGGCCACGGGGTGGTCCTCCAGGGCCTCCAGGGTGGTGCCGACGGCGGCGAGCTGGTCGCCATCGAGATAGCCACCCACGGCCTCGGGTACCGCCGTATTGAGGCACAGGAGGCGCCACCTGCCCACCGCGACCACCGGCTCGAAAGGCGGCAGGAGGCTGTGCGCGCACATCCGCTCAAAGACGTCGTGGTTGCCCGGCAACCAGCTGTAGGGCAGACCGGTGCCCGCCATGCGATGACAGAAAAGCTGATAGGCCGGGGCAACTCCCTGCGCGGCGATATCGCCGGTGACCATGATCCGGTCCACCGGCTCGCCGGCGGCACCGATGCGCTGCAACACTTCCATGAAACTGTAATAGGGACGGACGCCGGCGAGGCGGTATTCGCTGTCGGCACCGAGGTGGCAGTCCGTTATCTGGATGATGCGGACCGGCCGGTTCGCGGATGTTGCAGAGTCGTGCACTGTTCAAGACCCATGACGGTATGCATGCCCCTCAATCGATAAACTCGTAAGGGCTGTCGACAGCATACCCAGTGTGAATGGCAATGGACAACCATTCCGCCAGGAAACGGTTCCATTGGGATTTTTCATCGGGCTGGTGCATGACCCTGTTGGGGTAGGGGTAGCGCGGGCGGATGCGGCGCGTGCGGTCAAACCCCACCACCTCCGCCAGCCGCGCATCGTGGTAGAGGCGCACCCGGATAACCGGAAAACACCGCCACGGCGCCGGCTCCCGGATGCGCTCGGCGACCTCGATCAGCGACGTGTAGGGCGACCGCTCCAGCACCGCGATGGCGAACTGCCGCCCGCCCCGGTCATCGACACTGAAAACCTGGCCGTCGACGTCATCCATGGCCGGAAACAGCCGGCGCAACCGCACGTAGTTCGCCTCGCAATCCGCCATGAACTTTTTGAGATCTACCTTGTAACGCAAAATACTGTTTCCCGGAATATATGAATAACAGAGGCTTGTGGCCGCGCTCAGCCCTCGCCCGCGACCTTCGTGCCTCCCGCGAGGCCGCCATGATGCAGGGCAAGCCACTGCAAGGCAATAATCAGCGGAGCATTGTTGCACGATCCGGCGGCCAGCCCGGCCATTGCCTCGTCGCGAGTGATGATATGCAGGCGGATATCCTCGTTTTCATCCGCCAGGCCGTGAATACCCCCCTTGCCCTGGAGGTCCGCCTGGGCGCAGTAAAGAGTCATGCGCTCGTCGGTGCCGCCGGGACTCACCAGATAGTCGGCGATGAGCTGCAGCCTGGCATCGCGAATTCCCGCTTCCTCCACCAGCTCCCGGCGCGCCACCTCTTCGAGGGTCTCGCCCTCCTCCACCACGCCCGCCACCACCTCCAGCAGCCAGGGTCCACCGGGATCGTCGAGAGCCCCGACCCGGAACTGCTCCAGCACACCGACCAGATCGCGCTGCGGATCGTAGAGCAACACCCCCACGGCGCTGCCGCGAACGAACAGTTCGCGGCTGTACACCGCGCTCCAGCCGCCGCTGAACAAGCGGTGGCGAAGCCGGTATTCGACCATGCGGAAAAACCCCTGGAACAGGGTCTTGCGCTCGACAACCTCATAATCATCGGAGGAAAACCATCGCTTGCCAATCATCGCGTCACTCCTGAAAATACCTGGACAAAGAAGATACTCTGTTCGTAAGAAATGGTAAAAGCGGCAGACACCCTTTCCGGATTTGCGCTATCATCCCTCCCAACTTTTCGGCCCATGGAACTGGGGCTACCTCCCCCTCCGGCCACCAATCTGCATCACGCCGTCTCAAGGAATATTCTGAAACAATGAAGAAGATTGCCCGCAAACTGCTCTGCGCCGCCATTCTCGTCAGTCCGATGAGCGGCTTTTCCGATACCCTCTCGGAGATTTTCGATCTCGCCGTGAACAACGACCCGCAATTGCGCGCGGCGCACGCCGCCTATATGGCCGGCAAGGAATCGAAGAACATCGGCCGCGCCGGACTGCTGCCGCGGGTGATCGGCAGCGCCGAATACTCCGAGACCGATTCCGATGACTATTCCCGCTCGGTGTTCGTCCTGGACGGGCAAACGGTCGATTCCGGCTCTTCCGGCCGCGGCGACGCCGAGCAGACCATCTTCGGCGTCTCGTTGACCCAGCCGCTGTTCAACCTGCCGGCCTGGTATGATTTCAAGCAGGGCCGCACCATCAGCGACCAGGCCCGCATCCAGTATGCCGCCGAACAACAGGAGCTGATTCTGCGGGTCACCGAAGCCTACTTCAACGTTCTCAGGGCCAGCGAAAACCTGACCAGCGCCATCGCCGAGCAGGAAGCCATCGGCCGCCAGCTCGAGCAGACCCGCCAGCGCTATGACGTGGGTCTGCTGCCCATCACCGACGTCCACGAAGCCCAGGCCGCTTTCGACGACGCGCGAGTCAACACCCTGGAGCTGCGCGGCAGCCTCAACGTCGCCTTCGAGGCTCTGGAAGTCCTCACCGGGCGCCCGCATCAACAACTCGCCGGCCTGACTGCCAACTTTCCGGTCAACGATCCCGAGCCCGGCGCGCGGGAGGAGTGGGTGAACTTTTCACTGCAGAACAACCTCGACCTCAAGGTTACGCAGCTCGCCCGGGATGCCGCCAGCCATAACGCCGACGCCCGCAAGGCCGAGCACCTGCCGACCCTGACCGGCTCCTACAGCTACACCGATACCGATTTCGACAAGGATTTTCGCGGCCGCAGCCTCACCGGCGACCGCATCAACACGCCGTCGGCCAATGACAACGAGGTCAGTGTCGTCGCTCTGCGCCTCGACGTGCCGATCTTCACCGGCGGCCTGGTGAGCGCCCAGCGCCGCCAGGCCTACCAGCAGTACGTGCAGGCCGAGGAGACCGCCAACGCCGTGCAGCGCAACGTCACCCAGCAGGCGCGCACCAGCCACCTCAACGTGGTCACCAACGCCGCCCGCGTCACCGCCCGCCAACAGGCCATCATCTCCGCCGACAGCGCCCTGGAAGCAACCCGGGCAGGTTACGAGGTGGGCACCCGCAATATCGTCGACGTGCTGTTTGCCGAGCGCACCCTGTACCAGGCCAAGCGCAACTACGCCAACGCCCGCTACGACTACATCGCCAGCACTCTGGAATTGAAGAGAGTTGCCGGCCAGCTGAGTCCGTCCGACGTCTACCAGCTCAATGCCTGGCTCGACCCGGCCCTGATCATCGAACCCACAACCGTTCGATAACGTCGAGCAGGCGCGCCATCGCTCCGCGGTTGGCCTCGGCCACCCCGCGGGCCCTTTCGCCCATCGCCACCCTGCCCTCCGGATCGCCCAGCAGCCGCTCGACAGCAGCGGCAAGCTCCGGCGCCGACGAACAGATCGCCATCCCGCCTGCCGCCTGCAGCAAGCCGGCCATCTCGCTGAAGTTGAATAGCGACGGCCCCGACAGCACCGGCACCGCCCAGGCCGCCGGTTCGATCAGATTGTGGCCGCCGGTGGCGACCAGGCTGCCGCCCACGAAAGCGACATCGCAGGCGCCGAAAAAATCCGCCAACTCCCCCATGGTGTCCCCCAGCAGTACCTGATCGGCCGCCCCCGGCGCGGCGCCGGTGCTGCGCCTGACCAGGCCGAGGCCGCGTTCGCGACAGAGGCCTGCCACCTCATCGAAGCGCTCGGGATGGCGCGGCACCAGCACCAGCAGGGTATCCGGATGCTGCCTCAGCACCCGGTCGAAAGCATCGAGCACAATGGCATCTTCACCCTCGTGGGTGCTGGCTACCAGCCACACCCGCCGGCCCGCGGCGCCCCGCCACTGCGCGGCCAGCGCAGCGGCCCGCTGGCGCCGAGCGGCGTCGACCTCCAGGTCGAACTTGATATTGCCAGTCACCTGCAGCCGCTGGGGCTCGAGTCCAAGCGCCAGAAACCGCTGGCCGTCATCCCCGGTCTGGGCGGCAACCACCGTCACCTTCGCCAGCATATCCTTGACCAGCGGGGCGAAACGTCCGTATCCCGCCGCCGACCGGGCCGACAGCCGGGCATTGGCCAGCACCACCGGCACGCCGCTGCGACCACAGGCATGGAGAATATTGGGCCACAGTTCGGTTTCCATGATGATCACCAGCGCCGGATCGGTACGCCGCAGGAAACGTCTCACCGCACCCGGCAGATCGTAGGGCGCGTAGACATGGTGGACACTATCGCCAAAAGCGGCGCGCACCCGCTCCGAGCCGGTCGGGGTCATGGTCGTGACCACCAGCCGGGCCGCCGGATAACGCTGCTGCAGACTGCGGATCAGCGGGATCGCCGCCAGCGTCTCGCCCACTGACACCGAGTGCACCCAGATCGCCGCCTGCCCTCTGGGCAGTGCCGGCCCGAAGCCGAAGCGCTCGCCCCAGCGGCGGGCATAAGCGGGCGCCCGACGGGCGCGCCACAGCAGCCGCAGGACCACCATCGGCATCAACAAATAAATCAGAGCAGTGTAGAAAAATCGCGCCAAAGTGCACCCCCGGGCAGAGGATAGCGATGGCCGGTTGCCGGTGCAAAGACTTTCCTCCCGCCGCTCCCTCAGCGCAGCTATGTTCCACCCGGGCGGGGGCAATTTGTGGGGCGGCCCCCGACCCACTTCATGTCCTCCTTCAGGATGCGCTGGATTTCCAGTACCGCAGCGGCGTTCTGTTGCACGCTGTGGCCCGATATGATGATCTTCTCGGACAGTGCGCCGGGAAGGTGGGCGCTGCGGTAAGGCACCAGGCCGTCATCGGAGTCAGCCAACGACACCCTGGGATTGACCTGGGCCACGATCGAGTGATAACGCACCAGGGGCGAGATGGGCAGGTCTGTCGCGGTGCGCACGAAAGGGTCGTTCTTGTCGAGGTTGTTGACGCTGTTGGGTATCACCCACAGCTTTTCGCGGCTGTCGGCAGTCGCATTCGGCACCAGTTTCTCGGTGATCTCTTCGAGTACTGTGATCGGGAAGCGGATGAATCCAGCCATCCAGCGACCCAGACGCCCACCGGCGATGGTCGTACCTCGATGCGGCGCGGCGACGAAGATGGCCCTGCCGATCTGCGGGAAAGGCTCGAAACGCAACATTGGGCCGATGCGCTCGATCTGCTCGGGGGTCAGCTGGCTGCGGTCCACCGCCAGCTGTATCAGCGATTGGTCGGCCGCCGACACCATCAAGCGTGCGATGACACCGCCCATGCTGTGCCCCACCAGCACCAGATCGGCAGAGGCCGGTGCCTGACCGGAAGGGTCGAAATGCGCCAGGGTGTCGTCGAGTGCCCGGCGAATCATGGCGTGGTTCACGGCGATCGGCATGTTGGTGGGATAGTAGACCTGCCAGATCTGGTAGTGCTGGCGCAGGCTCTCATCCCCCAGGATCTCATTGGCCAGTTCCACCCAGGCCTCAGGGCTGCTGGCCAGGCCGTGCAGCATGACGATGATCCGCCGGTTCGGATCGTAAGGTTGCATCAGGTAGACATGGGGGCGGTCGATGCCGCCCTCACGTCCAAGCAGGCTGCGCAGCGACTGTCGGCTGAAGCCGGCGCGGGACAGCCACAGCCCATAGCCGGCAGTGAAATTGGCAGCCAGTGGCACGGGTTGACCATGCAGCATGGCAGCCGATTCGACGTAGGGGTCGTGCACCGTCAAGCGGGCGGTACGGGTGCGCAGTACAGTGTCCAGGTCTTCCCCGTCCGGGTGCAACAGAATCGTCATGGACGGCGCGGGCATCTCGCTCCATGGCAGCGGCTGGGCATAGCGGCCCGCCAGCGGGCGGCCGCTTTGGGTCGGGGCCACCGCCAACGGCTGGTCCGGCATGACTGCCACCAGTTCGGCGCCGAAGCCATCGCGCCGGTAAAGGCTGCGCAACCCACGGAAAGACAGGGACGAGGCGGGCAGGAGTTCGGCTGGCACCGCCGCACCGCGTGACAGGCGCGTACTGCCCATATCGAGCTGTATCACCCAACCGGCGATGTCCCGGCTGCTCTGTGCCTGCAATTGCGCAGGCAGTTGTTGGCGCATCTCGAACAGCCCCGTGGCGGCGCGCTCGACAGCGTGGTTGTACCAATCGCGTACCTGGGTCTGGCGATCCTCGAAGGCCCGCTCGCCGGGCGTGCGGTCGCCGAAGAACAGGTAGGCATAGGCATGGCGGATGGTCTCAAGCCAGGCGGCCTGTTGCTCCGGCCCGGGTTTCATGGTGTATGCCCGCGCCAGCCAAAGTTCGGACAGCGCCGCCAGGCGCCGATCCGTGGCAACACCGGTCACCGCGGCCAGGGCTTCAACGCAATCCCGCGCGGTCGGCGTCGCGCAGGCACCTGCATCCAATGCCGCTACCCTGATGGTCTGGCTGGTCGCATCGCTGAGCTTGCCGCGTGTCAGGATATCTCCGCGCTTGAGTTCGATGGCCTCCTCGGCATTCAGCGTATGGACTTCGACCGCAGGTCCGAACTCACGCAAGATCGAGCAGCCCCCCAGCAACGAGGAGGCAACGGCAAGTAATACCAGCGGGCGACAGCGCTGTACGAACCTCATGGGCGCACCTCGTCGACCGGAATGCCAGGCACGCCCTGCCGAATCGCCATCGAGAAATCGCGCCCTGATACATCGGCGGCCAGGGCGCGCTCGTTGATGTGGCCCAGCGACTGCAGTTCGGCGTAGCGATAGCCGGGCGTCAGCCCGTGCAGATCGCGGGCGTACTCCGCAAAGCGTCCCGACACCAGCAACCGATAGTCCAACGGCAGGGTCGGGGCAATAAGCCGGGCCAGCTCGAACACAACCGTCGTGCAGTTGCTGGTCAGCGTATTGTAAAAGCGCGGGGAGCGCCGCAGTTCGTTGGCCGCGCGCAGGTATTCCAGAAACAGCGCGCGAACATTCGCCTGGTCCATTTGCAGCCGGTAAAGGTAGACATCCTCGCCTCGGACATTGCTGCGGGTTCGCAGGATGTCGCGCTCATCGGCCGCCATCAGGATCTGCTCGAACTGACGGAAGAATCCACCGACCGTCGAAAAGGATTCGTGGCGCTCCTTGCGTATTTCCACCGAGAACACGATCCGCTCACCACCGTCGAAGCCGAATGACACCAGCGTGTGGGCTATATGCGGACCCATCCAGTAGGAAAGCACCAGGTCGGCGCTGCGCAGCCGGTCCAGCTCGTATGTACGGTTCTCCCAGCGCGGGCTGTAGTCGGTCTCGCTGCGCCACTCGAAGTTGCGCACGTTTTCCAGGTCAACCTGGTTGCCGTCGATCCTGGCCTCCAGCAACCGGGCGACGTCGTCGGCCCACAGCCGTTGGTGTGAGGGCTGCAGGGTGCTCCACCACCCCGCCAGGATAGCAACGGCGCTTGCGAACACCACCGCCGTGAAATTGCGCGTCCGACGGCCGGGCAGGCCTGTCAGCGCCACCACCATCGACAGCCCCGCGGCCGTCCACAGAGCAAGGGCAATCCAGCGAACAGCCGGCTGCGGTGCCTGATACCACAGGGCCAGCACTCCCCAGGCAGTCAGCACCAGCACCGCAAAGCCAGTGACCAGCCGGGCTAGGCGGCGCCGGGCGCTACTCTTTGCCCGGCTCACTTGGGCTGCAGCAGTTCAAGCAGTAATTGCCGATGTATGTCCCGCAGCTCCGCCAGCGATATGGCGGGATTGTTCGCGGACAGAATCGTCGAGTTCAGCCACAGCAGCGCCGGGGAGAGCGCCAGCGGGAAGAAGTGCTCGGTTAGGACACCTTGGCGAACGATGCCGCGGCTTATGCAGCGGTCGATGATGGCCCGTGCCCGCGCTCGCAGCCGGTGCACAACTTCGTCGCGCCAATGTTTCACCAACTCCGGCACCCTGGCGCTCTCGGCCAGCAGCAGCCGGTAGACCGCCATCGTCGCGGGCGACTGAAACGTCGTGTACAGGCGATCGAGATAGACATCCACCAACTCCGGCAACTGCAGGTCTTCGTCCGGAAGCCAGCCCTGGATATCGTTCAGCTGGCTGGTCGCACGCTCGAGCAGGGCGTGAAAAATCTCATCCTTGCTTTTGAAGTGGGCGTAGATGCCTGCCTTGGACAGGCCAGCGCATTCGGCAATGCGTTCGATCGACACGGCGTTGTATGTCCGGTCCGAGAATTCGACCAGCGCGGCGTCCAGTATCTCCTCCTTCCGTTCTGCAGAAGGCAAGTAGCGGCGCTTGTCCGATACGTCGTTTTTCTTGAGAGACATTGAAAGACCTTATTCGTAAATATGTATGAGTGGTGCTCTGTGGCGATCCGCTGCGCCGGAAGAATCGGGCAGTCCCAAGCCCGCACCGTGCAGTTCCAGTATTGATTTCGGCGCGCAATGGGCAAAGAGCGGCTTGCGCCCTGCGGATTGTACCGTATAATCAAAAACAACCGTCCAGTCGTTTTTATCTGAGAGCAAGCTGCGAATGCTCCAGAGGCCGCGAAGGGACACATCGTGGATGGCGGCTACCACAATCTCAACCAGGCCCATCCAGCTCTCGATATTCGTACGGACCGCGATCATGCATCCAGTTTCTCCCATTTTTCCCGAGTCCCGGCGGCGAGCTCCATCGGTGATGGTGCTAACGGCTGTCGTACTGACCGGCTGCATGTCGCTGGCGCCGCAGCCGGATACACCGCCACTGCCGGTGTCCGATACCTGGCCCGGTCATTTGGCGTCCAACGTCAACGGCGCCCACGCCGCGGATCTTTCCTGGCGGTCATACTTCACCGATCCCCTGCTCCAACGCCTGATTGAAACCGCACTGGAGAATAACCGCGACCTGCGCCTGGCCGCGCTGCATGTCGAGGAAGCGAGCGCCGCATTCCGCATCCGGCGCGCGGACCGGTTTCCTGATGTCGGCCTGGGCGCGCAGGGTGGACGCGTCCGGAGCCCGGGGGACCTGAACCTGTCGGGCCAGTCGGTCGTCAGCGGCGAGTACCGGGCCGAGGTCGGCCTGAGCAGCTGGGAGCTCGACCTGTGGGGCCGGGTACGCAACCTCGAGGATGCGGCCCTGCAAAGCTGGCTGGCCACCGACGCGGCCCGCCAGGCCGTCCACCTTGCATTGGTCGCCCAGGTGGCAGACGGCTATCTGGGCCTGCGCGAAATCGACGAGCGCGTGACCATCGCACGGCAAACCGTCACCACCCGCGAGGAGTCGTATCGCATCTTCCAGCGTCGCCACGAGGTCGGCTCGACCTCAAAGCTGGATCTCACCCAGGTCCAGACCCTGTTGACCCAGGCGCAGGCGCTGCTGGCCCAGCTTGAGCAGGCGCGCGCCAGCCAGTTCCACGCACTTGCCCTGTTGGTCGGCGCGGATCCTGGGCCGCTGCCGGCCAAAGCACCCTTCGACGCGACCACTGTGCTGGCCGATCTTCAGGTGGGCTTGCCCTCGGAACTGCTGGCGAATCGGCCGGACATCATTTCCGCGGAACACCAACTGCGCGCCAACGATGCCAACATCGGTGCGGCGCGCGCCGCGTTCTGGCCGCGCATTGCACTGACCGGAAGCTATGGCACGGCCAGCGCGGACCTCGATGGCCTGTTCGACTCCGGCAGTCGCGCCTGGACCTTCAGGCCCACAGTGTCGCTGCCCATCTTCGACGGCGGACGACGGCGCGCCAATCTGACGCTGAGCCAGGTGCGTCGCGACATGGCCGTCGCCGGATACGAAAAGACCATTCAAACAGCCTTCCGCGAGGTGGTCGATGCATTGAGCGCCAAGCAGTGGCTGGCTGAGCAGTTACAGATCCAGCGCACCAATCTGGCGGCGCAAAGCGAGCGCGCACGGTTGGCTCAGCTGCGCTACGACAACGGTTCGGCGGCCTACCTGGAAGTGCTGGACGCCCAGCGCGACCTGCTGGATGCCGGGCAGCAACTGGTGCAGGCACGCCGCGCGCTCCTCTCCAGCCAGGTGGCGCTGTACGCCGCCCTCGGCGGCGGCAGCCTCGCTGCCGACAGCGAAGTACAGAACGGCATCCCAGCGCCCGCGCCCTCCACATCAACCCGTTAAGGCACGACCGAATCC